>CADBSR010000162.1 GCA_902797385.1 uncultured Lachnospiraceae bacterium | reverse complement strand
TAAAGGCTGTGATCCCGGAACAGCATCTTTCCGTCGAGGCGCCGCCGTTTGCCCGCCCGCTGATCTACGGAACCACGCTGAAGGAAATGGAGGCGCCCGCAGGGGATTATCTGGCCAAAGCGCTGACGTTGATCGGCAAGGCCGAACGAAATCATCTGTGGCGGCAGCAAGAGTGCCTGAACCTGATCCCCTCCGAAAATACGCCGAGCCGTGCCGTGCAGCTTTTGTCCGGCTCCGATCCGGCTTTCCGCTATGCGGAGCACCGCAAGACCAAGGCCTTCTACGACAAGGATATTTTCTATTATCAGGGAACCAAGTTTATTGATGAGACCGAGCAGCTCCTGGTCGAGGAGATGAAGAAGTACTTCGGCTGCTCGGAAGTGGAGACGCGTGTGACGAGCGGCCAGATGGCCAATACGACCGTCTTCTCCGCCCTGATGGATTTCAAGAACCGGCTTGACAGAAAGAATACGCCGAAGCGCCTGGGATATGTTATGAACAATCATATCATCCGGGGCGGACATCTGTCCGCTCAGCCCATGGGCGCGCTGCACGATTATATCGCCATTGATCCCAAAACGGAGCAGAATGCCATCGTGAACTTCCCGGTCCTGAAGGACAATGTTTACAAGATCGATGTGGAAGAAACGAAGAAACTGATCGATGAATACCGCCCCGAGCTGATCATTTTCGGCAAGAGCATGGTGCTGCATAAAGAGCCGGTCGCCGAGATCCGGAAATTTGTGGACGAGCAGAAGATCCCTACGACCATCATGTACGACATGGCGCACGTGCTGGGCATTGTGGGACCGTCCTTCCAGGATCCTTTCGCGGAAGGCGCGGAGATCGTGACCGGTTCCACGCACAAGACCTTCTTCGGCCCGCAGCGCGGGGTGATCGCGGTCAATTACAAAGAGGATGAGCTGAAATATGAGCTGTGGGAGACCATAGAACGCAGGACTTTCCCCGGCGCCGTGTCCAATCATCATCTGGGAACGCAGCTCGGCATGCTGATGGCGGCCTACGAAATGAATGCATTCCGGAAGGAATACCAGCAGGCTGTGGTCAACAACGCCAAGTCCTTCGCCCGGGCTCTGGCGGCAGAAGGGCTGAAAGTGGAAGGGGATCCGGCGATCGGCTATACCGAGACGCATCAGGTCGTGGTCTCGGTCGGCTATGGTCAGGGCCCGGAGATCGCGGAACGGCTGGAACAGAACAATATCATCGTAAACTATCAGGCGACCCCGGATGAAGAAGGCTTTACGGCCAGCGGCGCGCTCAGAATGGGCGTTTCCGAGATGACGCGCTTTGGCTTCGGCGAAGCGGAGTTTAAGAAGGCGGCAGCCTTGATCGCGGCCTGTATCCGTGGGGAAAACGTCAAGGACGATGTCGCGAAGTTCCGCAAAGAGTATCAGACGATGCGGTATTGCTTCAGCGAAGAGACACTGCAGGGCGCTCTGGATCATATGGCGGCTGTCCTGGGCCGTTAACCAAAGATGACTTCTTCCTGTCCGAAAACGGACCGGAAGATGCAATAAATAATAAGTTCTTTAATCTTATAAAACGGAGGAATGAACATGGAACACTTGGAGTACCAGTTTTCCCGCTCTCATGAATGGGTCAAGGAAGAAGACGGACTGACGATCGTCGGGATCTCGGATTTTGCGCAGAATGCCTTAGGCGACGTGGTCTTTGTCAATCTGCCGGAAGTCGGTGATGAAGTGAATGCCGGGGAAGCCTTTGGAGATGTGGAATCAGTGAAAGCCGTCTCCGATCTGGTCTCTCCTGTTACCGGGGTCGTGGCAGAAGTGAATGAGGAGCTGCTGGATTCTCCGGAGCTCTTAAACAGCGATCCGTACGGAAGCTGGATCATCAAAGTTGAAAATGTAAGCGATACGGAGGATCTTCTTTCCGCGGCAGCTTACGATGCGTTCTGCGAAACGGAGGCATAAAATGGGTCACTACCTGCCCTCTACGGAGAGGGAACGGAAGGAGATGCTGGAAGAGATCGGTTTGTCCGACTTCCGCGAGCTCTACCGTGACGTGCCTGAGAGCGTATACCGTCAGGCACCCCTGGATCTGCCGGAAGGCAAAAGCGAGATGGAAGTCGCTTCGTATCTGCGGCAGATCGGAAATCTGAATAAAGAGTACCGCCTGATCCTTCGCGGTGCCGGAGCCTACGATCACTATATTCCCAGTATCGTCAGGTATATTCCGGCCAAGGAAGAATTCCTGACAGCCTATACGCCGTACCAGGCCGAGATCAGTCAGGGGATCCTGCAGTCGATCTTCGAGTATCAGACCATGATCTGCGAGCTGACCGGCATGGACGTGGCGAATGCTTCCGTCTATGACGGTGCCACCGCCGCGGCAGAGGGCTGCGCGATGTGCCGAAGCAGAAAACGGCAGGTGACGCTGGTATCGGCAGCGGCGCATCCCGATGTGATTGCCACGATCCGGACGTATTGTTACGGCGTAGGGTGCGAGATGAAGCTGATCCCGGAAAAGGACGGCGTGACGGATCTGGACGCCTTAAAAGCC
>CADBSR010000161.1 GCA_902797385.1 uncultured Lachnospiraceae bacterium | reverse complement strand
GCATCCTTTTTTCCTGGTTCTGCCGCAATTCGCCGCGAAGGTGTTGAACTCGTACCATAATATCCAATCATTTACAGAACTTTTGTTCTGCTCAATCTATTTAGCATAGTCAAAAGCTAAAGTTGCCTACAATAAAGTCATCAAAGGGAGGATGACTTTATGATATCGTATGATCCGTTTTGGGACACCCTCATTGCACGGGATATGACAACCTACGATCTGATCTTCAAGCAGGGGATCTCTGCCAATACGATCCACCGCATGAAGCACGGCAAAGCCATTACGACCACGACACTGAATGAGCTCTGCGATATTCTGAACTGTTCTGTGGAAGAAGTGATTGAGTTTCATGCGGACGGGGAAAAGCCCAAGGCATAGTCCCCGCAGGCGCGTGAGCGAAAAAAGAGAGAGCCGATCGATGAGCGGTTCTCTCTTTTTATGGGATGTTTTTACGAGCCTTTCACCGTCTCCGACCGCAGGCGGCTAAGAATACTGTTGCTGATCCGCTCCTCCAGCTGCTGGTACTGCTGAATCTCCTCTTTTGTCAATCCGGCAAAACACACCGCGTCCACATCCTGATCCAGCTGCCGCAGCTCCTCTGTAAGCTCCGGCGCCTGGAAGGAAAAGCATTCCTTCCCATCCCGGGGTGTTTCCCGCCTCACCAGGCCGTCCGCCAGGAGTCTGGCCATGGCCAGGATCGCGGCAGGTTTTCCCATCCCGGTCAGCAGGCACAGGACCTCTATCCCGCAGGGGTTCTTCATCTTTTCCAGGCAGTATAAAAGCCGGATCCTGGCCTCATCCATTCCGTGTTTGCGGCCTAACGTTTCCAGGTAGCGTCCCAGCAGCCGCGATTCAAGGATCGCGCCGCGCAGCGGGAACACCGTGCCATTCTCTCCGGACAGGGCAGACAAGTCTGTACCTGCGCTTAGCTTTCGTGTCCCCGGCGTGAATGACAGGGCCAGACTATCATGACTGACGGCCAGCAGATAGCTGTAAATCACCGGCAGCCGTTCCTGATAGGCGGGAGCATCAAAGGTCTTCTTAAAGAATTCGTTATAATAGCCTATCACGCTTTTCTTCATCTTGATGGTACTGCTCAGATTCAGGCTCTGATCGACCAGTGACCCCCTGGTGTACTGATAGTAATACACCGGCGCTTTCAGGATCCCGACCGACCTCACATGGAGAAGGTACTCCAGATTGAAGATCATATCCTCACTGTAGCTGATGTTCTCATCCATGCGTATGCCGTAACGTTCTAT
Source organism: uncultured Lachnospiraceae bacterium (assembly GCA_902797385.1). Taxonomy (GTDB): domain Bacteria; phylum Bacillota; class Clostridia; order Lachnospirales; family Lachnospiraceae; genus UBA6987. The sequence continues at coordinate 4,425 of CADBSR010000161.1, read as the reverse complement.
GATATCCCGCCGGTACAGCTTGTTCCACAGAGCACCGTAGTAGAGGTCTGCCGGTGCAAACATCATTTTGTCGGCATACTGCTGAAGTGTAAGCGTCCCGCCGTTCTCGATGGATCCTTTTTCGGACACATTCCCCTCTACGACGCGGAAAAAATCGCCGACCGCCAGATCCGCGGACGCTGCTTTCATCTCCCGCACCAGCAGCTTTGTCGCATCCATCGGCAGCCAGTCATCCACATCCGCAAACTGCACATACGTTCCACTTGCTTCATCAAGTGCCCGGTTGCGCGCAGAAGATACACCTCCGTTTTCCTGGTGGATCGCCTTCACTCTGCGATCTGCGGCGGCGACCGCCTGCATGATCTCCCAGGACTGGTCCCGGCTGCCGTCATCCACCAGGATCAGCTCCAGTTCCGTATAGTCCTGATTGAGAATGCTGTCTGTACAGCGTTTTATGCTTTTCTCCCCGTTATAAACGGGAACGATAATACTGACTTTTTCCATTCTATTCCTTATTCCTTCCTGAACAACACATATTTTTCGAGCGGGAACAACACGGCCACCTGCACAAGCCCTGCAGCCGAGGCGGCAAGGGTCCTGGCCAGCCACGCAAGGTTCGTTCCCGTAAGGCGCGCGGTGATCCATCCCTGCAGCCAGGTAGAGAAAAGGATCAGCCCGGTCAGAATCACCAGATAAGCGGTGAGACTCCAGCGACTGCCCTTTCCGCGGAAGGTGGTCTTCATATTGATGAAATAGCCGTAAATATTCGCAATGAAATTGGACAGAAAAAACGGCAGCACATATCCCCAGGTCACAACGCTGTCGACCACATAGGGTGAAGCCCCCTCAAAGAGCGTCTCCGGCCGGAAGACCGGACGCAGCAGCGGCGGCAGCTTTGCCGTTACGCCATCAAAAAGCAGGGGCAAAAGATTGGCCAGGACAAGCTGCAGCAGGGAAATACTCATCGATACCAGATTGAACTTGACAAACTGCCACAGGGTATGATCTCCGAACCGCTCGTCGATCTTTTTCAATATAGACATGTTTCACTTCTTTCATAAAAGCCCTTCGCCGGTTCACAGCGAAGGGCTTTTCAAGGGAGAGGACCTGCTTATTTTTCCTGCAGGCCCAAATACTTCGCAATGCCAATCGCATCGGCTGCGCCCAGCGAGTAGGGATTCAGCATGGCAAAATCCTGGGCATTGTCCATGAAGCAGTGCTCGACCAGGACCGCCGGGATCCCGTTGTAGGCCGAATTGCGGATGATGGAGAAATAGTCTTCATCGGGTTTGCCAAAGGCATCATTGTCACCATAAGCGCTTGTCTTTACGCCTTTGTTCTGGAAGCCGAGGCCTACGATTTCCTTCAGAATGGATTCCGCCAGCTTTTTGCTGGCTGCGGTAACATTCGCATTGTGGGAGTAGAACACCATGGCACCGCGGGAGTTTCCGCCCGCCGCATTGTAGTGCAGACAGGCCACGATATCGGCGCCTTTCGAGGCTGCCCAGTTGGCCCGGTTCTGAATATCCTGCCGGACGTTGTGATCAGGCGTATAATTCGGCTGGTCTCCGTTGCGGGTCAGATAGACCTGGATGTTGGCATAATGTTCCAGCAAATAATCCCGGCATGCCTGCGCGGTCTTCATGGTCAGCTCTTTTTCTTCCACGCCGTTCGCAACAGCGCCGCTCCAGTAGACCCCGTGGCCTGCATCAATGACAATAATCTTAGGCGGTTCCGCCGCTTTCGGGAGTGTAACACCCACCTCGCAGGAAGCCGAAACCCCGTCTGCCGTGGCGGTAATGGTCGCCGTGCCGTCTCCGACGGGCTTCACCGTGCCGTCCGCGCTGACCGAAGCGACCGAGGTGTTGCTGCTGGTCCAGCTGACGGAGGGATAGGTCGCATCACCCGGTGCTACAGTCGCTGTCAGTTTGCGGCTCGCCTCCCGGGAGGTAAAACTGATACTGCCTTCCGAGAGCGTTAAGGACTGCACCGGGACGTAGGCCTTCACGCGGATGATGGCCGTGGCGCTCTTTTCACCCACCTTTGCCGTCACCTCTGCGGTGCCGGGGGCCAGCGTTCGGACTGTTCCGTCGCTTTCGACGGCGGCTACGGAGGGATCCGAGCTGGACCAGCTCACCCGTCTCTCATCCGTGGTGTCCCAGGGGATATAGGAGACCGTAAGCTTGGTGCTCTTCCCTTCTATCAGGGTGACGTCTGTCTGATCCAGGGAAATCCCCTCTAACGGCGCCAGGACCTGTACGGAGCAGGAAGCAGAAAAGCCGCCGTAGGAAGCCGTGATCCGGCAGCTGCCACCGCCGACAGCCGTCACATTTCCGTTGCCGTCCACCTTCGCGATGGATGGATCACTACTGGAGAAGCTGATGCGTCCGCCTTCGGTCGTATCGGCCGGAAGCAGGGCAGCGGAAAGGGAGGCACTCTCACCTTTCGACAATCTGAGCGACGTACGGTTGATCTCCAGACCGTTTACCGGGACGATGACCGTGATGCGGATCTTGCTTGAAAAATCACCGCAATACGCCGTGATCAGCGTCTCTCCGGCCGAAAGAGCCTTTAAGGCTCCGTTCTCTACGGAAACAATGGAAGGATTATCGCTCTCCCAGCGGATCGCTTTGTCATCGTTCGTATCGGCCGGATAAAAATCCACCGAGAGCGTCAATGACTCGCCCCGGTTCATGGTCCGGTTCGGTCCGCTGATCTCGATCCCCGTCATGGGGACACGGACCAGGACTTCGCAGCTGGCTTCTTTTTCGCCTACCCGCGCCGTGATGACGGCGCCGCCGGCACCGACGGCTGTGACCGTCCCGTTTTCATCCACGCTCACGGCTTCGGGATCCGAAGAAGTAAACATGGCAGTCCGGTCATCCGTTGTGTTCTCCGGAGTATACAGGACGGTCAGCGTCTGGCTTTCCCCTTTCATCAGCCGGACGATCTCCTCTTTCAGGGAGATCTCCTGCAGCGGGGCAAAAACCTCCACCAACGTCTCTGTTTGATGGTCCTGCATGCGGGCTGTGATCCGGGCCTCACCCGGTGCCAGCGCGCGGACGTTTCCGTTTTCATCCACTTCGGCTACCTTGGGATCGCTGCTTTCCCAGATGACGCTGACGTCATCCGTTGTATCCGAAGGATAAACGATCAGTTCCAGGGTCTTATTTTCTCCGACATTGAGCGACAGCATGGCCGGCTCCGTCTGGATCCTGGCAAGCGGAGAAACCACCTTCACATGACAGCGTGTCTCAAAGTCGCCCGCTTTAAAGAGAATATCCGTCTCCCCCGGGGCATTGGCCTTGACGATCCCGTTTTTGTCAATACTGGCAATACTTTCATCCAGTGAGGAGCAGCTGTAGCCCGCCGGCATCAGCGCCTGTTCGGGAACGGGGCCAAGGGTCAGCACTTTTCTGTCAAATTTTTTCAGCGTCAGCTCTGTCTCATTCAGGCGGATCCCGGTCAAGGGATAGAAAACCACCACCTGGGAACTGACGGAGAGGTCTCCGAAACGGCCGGTGATCACAGCCGCGCCCTGATCCACCGCTGTCACGACACCCTTTTCATCGACTGTTGCGACCGCAGGGTCTGAGCTGCTCCAGACAAGGGGGGTGTTTCGCAAGGAGCGGGCAGCCCGGGCCTTGAGCAGCGAGGATTTGGGGACCAGGCTGTAGTCCAATGCAGCCGAGCCTGCCGTCCCGTTTTCGATCCGCAGCACCGCTTCCCGGGTTTTCAGCGTAAAGTCATAAGCCTGATCCGCTTTGACAGGCCACCAGAAAATATAAAGAAGGACCGCTACTGCAGCGAGCGCCGCAAGAGGCAGGATCCAAAGAGGCCTTTTTTGTTTTTCCCGTGATTTCAGTCCCTTGTTCTGTGCTTCCTGATGATCTTCAGACATTTTCTCAACAGCTCCGAGATAATATTGAACAACTAGGTAAATATACTCGTTTTTCCCTTATGTTGCAAGGGATTTTCAACGTTTTTTTATTTTTAAGCAGGAAGGAAGCAGCCGTGTCGAGGAAAACAGACAACAAAAAAGCGCGGGAAGATCCCGCGCCTTTTGCCGTAAAAACGAATTACTTTAAGGTGACCTTGGCACCAACTTTTTCCAGCTCGGCCTTCATGTTCTCGGCTTCTTCCTTGGTGGCAGCAGCCTTGATCACGCTGGGAGCGGAGTCCAGCATATCCTTGACTTCCTTCAGGCCGGCACCGGTCAGGGAACGCAGAGCCTTCAGAACGTCCATACGCTTCTCGCCAACAGCGGTCAGCTCGACGTCGAATTCGGTCTTTTCTTCAGCTTCTTCAGCAGGGGCGCCGGCAGCAGCAACAACAACGCCGGCAGCGGCGGATACGCCGAAAGCCTCTTCGCAGGCCTTTACCAGTTCGTTCAGTTCCAGAACGCTCATTTCCTTTAAAGCTTCG
>CADBSR010000160.1 GCA_902797385.1 uncultured Lachnospiraceae bacterium | reverse complement strand
TCAGTCATGGCAGACCTCCTGCTCCTGCGCCAGCCGTCTGGCCCGTTCCCGCTCCGCCTGCGAGATCCGCAGATACGAAGGGGCAAAGGCAGCCGCCGTCACTGTTTTTCCCTGTTTCAAAAGTTCAAGTCCCAGGGCTCCGACAGCGCCGGCCGACTGGCGGCTTTGCTGCGGCGGTGCAAACAGTGCCTTCGTCGTCAGCGCCTCTTCTATGGCTGCCCGGAAAACCGGAACACCGTCGCCCAGGAAAACAACAGGCTCGTTCTGTTCCTTCAGTTCCTGCAGCAGCTCTTCCATGCCGATCGCCCGCGCATCCCGAAGCGTCACCAGCGCGCCGTTTTCATCAAAACGGTACAGGCCGTTGTAGACCTGCGAACGCCGCGCGTCCATGATGGGACAGATAAGATACCGGCAGCCCCACAGGCCGTACGCCATGGCATCCAGTGTCGGCACAGCCACAAGCGGCTTGTCCCAGGCCATGCCCAGTCCCTTGGCCGTCGCCGCGCCGATCCTCAGTCCCGTAAAGGACCCGGGGCCGGCCGAAACGGCAATGGCATCCAGCTCGCCTGCTTTCAGTTCCGCCTTCCGGACCAGTTCGTCGATCATGGGCAGCAGTGTCTGGGAATGCGTCAGTCGGGTATTCAGACGCTCTTCCGCCAGTACGGTATCCTCATCCAGAATGGCGGCAGACGCCACCAGCGCTGCACTTTCAATGGCCAGGATCTTCATCCGGCACCTCCCCCGTTATGGTGATCTTCCGGTATTCCGGCCCCTTTTCAAGGTCCCGCGTGATCCGGATCCACAGCGTTTCCGGCGGCAGCAGTCCCGCCACATTTTCCGGCCATTCCACCAGGCAGACGCCCTTTCCGCCGAAATATTCGTGACCGCCCACCGCCTCCAGCTCTTCTTCCTCTTCCAGCCGATACGCGTCCATATGGCAGAGCATCAGGCGCCCGCCCTCATAGACCTGCATCAGTGTAAAGGTCGGAGACGTAACGGGGACCCGGATCCCGAGCCCCTCCGCAAAGCCTTTGGCAAAAACAGTCTTGCCGGCGCCCAGATCTCCGCTTAACGCGATCACTTCTCCGGGCCTGGCCATGCGTCCGAAACGCATGCCAAGGGCGCGGGTCTCCCCGCTCCCCAGGCTTTCTATGATCTGTATTTTTTTGTCACTCAAAATGATGTCCCCCGTTCTTTCACGGAAAGAGCGGACTCGGGTATTTCCCTTCTTTCACCATTCTGGCAAATTCGGCCGCCACGGACGCCTTGTCATCCGCATAGGTGATGCCGAACCAGGCATCCGGCGTCGGCAGGACGGAAACCGAAGCTTTGCCGGCCTTCAGCAGCGAATCCACGACCGTCGGCAGCAGATACTCCGCCTTCAGCGGATCCTTCTTCATGGCCTCCTCCAGGAACGGAATGAAGTCCTTTTCCAGGTCCTTCAGAATGGTTTCGGTAAAGCCCCACATATTCATGGAGACCAGCCCTTCCGGATCGATCTCGACGGTTTCTCCGTCGAACGTCCCGGTCACGCTGCCATCCTCACGGCGCGCAATACCTTTGGTTTCATGGATCTCCACCAGCTTGCCGGTCATATCCTGAACACAGATCCCGCGCGTTACCTCGCCGTTGTCACTCAGCGTATTCTTGACAATGAACCCGGCCATGGCATAGGGTTCCGGTCCGCCCGTCTGCTCCGGCAGATGGGTCAGGAAATCGTAAATAATGCGAAATGCGGTCTTGCCGTAGTAATCGTCGGCGTTGATCACGGCAAACGGTCCGTCGATCAGATCCTTTGCCGCCAGGATCGCATGGCCTGTGCCCCAGGGCTTGGCCCGGTTGGCGGGGCTCACAAAGGGAGCCGGCAGCGCATCGATCTCCTGGAAGGCATATCTAACCTCAAAGTTCTTTTCCACGCGGTTCCCGATCACCGCTTTAAAATCCTCTTCCAGTGAATGACGGATGATGAAAACGACCTTTTCAAAGCCAGCTTCCCGGGCATCGTACAGGGAATAATCCAGGATGATCTCGCCGGAAGGGCCCACGCCCGCCAGCTGCTTGATCCCCTGTCCGAAACGGCTTCCGATGCCGGCCGCCATGACCACCAAAACAGGTTTTTTGCTCATAAAAAGTACCTCCCGCTTATAATCGGATAACACGCTGATTATAGCACAGGCGCCGGTCCTTAGCAAGGCCGCCGGCCCCCTATTATTATCTTTAATAAATCCCAAAAACCGGATTGAATTTTTCATCCTTCCGCGGTATACTATACAAGACAATTTTTGTCTTCATTATAAAGGAGCTCTCAGAAATGTCAAAGAACAAGTCTCTTTACCTCATAATTCCTCTTCTGCTGACAGCCCTCTGCCTTCTTTTCAAGGCTCCGTCGCCCGCCGAAGCAGCCGTTGTGGACGGCAACACCATCGCCAAAGGTGTCAACCTGGGCGGTGTCAATCTGGGCGGCATGACCCTGGAGCAGGCAACAGCCGCTGTCGAGAAGCATTGTCAGGAACTCTCCGCTTCCGAATTCAAGGTGAATGTCTATTCCACCGAAGAAAACGGAAGTGAGACGCTGGTCGGCACCTATTCGGTCCCGCTTTCTGAATTTGGCTTCTCCTGGTCGGCGGAGGAAGCCTTGAAAAAGGCGACGACCTTCGGGCAGAAAGGCCGTCTGATTGAGTTATATAAAAATCTGCAGGACCTGCAGTACGATCAGGTCAATCTGCCGCTTGAGTGTTCTGTCAAGCCGGAAGCCATCCGCTTCTTCGTGGAAAACACCCTGGCTGCCGAAATCAACCGCGAGCCGGTCAATGCCTCTGTTGTTCTGAACGGCAGAAAGGTCGTTGTAACGGAAGACGGCAAATACGGCGTCAGCCTCAACACCACGGCTACGGCCGAGACCATCTACAAGTGCTTCGCCAACGGCGTTCCCGCGGAGCTCTCCTGCCGGGCCACCGCCACGGTCGAAAAACCGCATTATATGGCAGCGGACTTTGTCAATGTCACCTCCATGCTGGGTGAGTTCACCACCTATGTCAACACGGCCTCCACGCACACTGACCGCAACCGCAACATCGCACGCCAGATGGAACTCATGAACGGCGACATCGTGATGCCCGGTGAGGAATATTCTGTGTGTGAACATATCATCCCCGTGACCCTGGAAAACGGCTACCACTATGCCGGCGCCTATGAAAACGGCCGTACGATCCTGCAGGTCGGCGGCGGTATCTGCCAGGGTTCCACCACCCTGTACAACGCGGTTCTGCGTGCCGAACTGGAAGTCGTCCGCCGGCATAATCACTCCATGCTGATCGACTATGTGGAACCGTCCTTCGACGCTGCCATCTCCGAGGTCAACTTTGCGAAGGACTTTGTCTTCCGCAACAACACGGATGCTCCCATCTACATTCAGACCTACTTCTCCGGTGACCAGGTCGTTGCCCGTCTGTACGGCCACGAGACCCGTCCCTCCAACCGCAAGGTCGAATACAAGTCCACCGTTCTGGTCATGAACGAATATTCTCCGAAATACGTTCTGGTAGACAGCCAGAACCCCGGCGTGCCCAAGGAAGACGGTCACTACCTGCCTGAGACCCGTTCCACTCTGACCAAGATCGTCAAAGTGGGCGGCGTTGTACAGTCCGAAGAGGTCCTGAACCAGGACTACTACCGCCAGTGCGACTACAAGATCACCATCGGCACGAACACCTTCCCGTTAATGATCCAGAAGGATGACCGCGGAATCGACCGCCTGTATACCACTTCCGGCCAGATGCTCCTGGTCACCTACAACGGCGTTCCTTACTACGACGGCAGCAGCGGTTATCTGCTTGCCAAGGATTACAAGTGCAACAAGTACGGCATTGCCGAGCTGGATTCCAACCGCAAGCCCATCCGCATTACGCCTGTCGTAGTGCCCACCACACCGGCCCCGACGACAGAAGAGCCGACGACGGAACCGACGACGGAGGCCCCGACAGAGCCTCCTGTGACAGAGCCTCCTGTGACGGAACCGCCTGTAACGGAACCGCCTGCTACAGAGCCGCCTGCTACGGAACCGCCTGCGACAGAGCCGCCTGCTACAGAACCGCCTGCTACAGAGCCGCCTGCTACAGAACCACCCGCGACGGAGCCGCCTGCTACAGAACCACCCGCTGAAACAGAGCCTGCTCTTCCGGATATACCTGCCAATTCTACAGTAGCTCAGGCAGTTGAGATATTGACTGCTGCTGGGCTCGGGAATAAATGGTGGTTAAAAGATGAAAATGGTGACCAGCCTCCAAAAGAAGGATGGCAATATACAACTGTTAATATGAATGAGTCTATTGTCATCTCGGTCACTAAGGCTCCACAAGGTGATAGTATTATTATTCAAGCTAAGATCAAATACCTAGAATAGGCAAAGATCAATTCGAATAAAGGAGAGTAGCTTACCAGTTACTCTCTTTTATTATACTTTGTCAAACGCCTCACGAATCCCATCACAAAACGCCAGCTGATACTTTTCGAACGATTCAACGAAGCGACTCGTGAGATCTTGTAGCGCGTGTTCTAAAAGCTTTTTAATTGCGGAGCGCCTTTGCTTCCTACACTGATCGCCCACATCAGTCGGTACAAAAAGAGGAGCCGGCTCGCAAGCCAGCTCCTTTCGCATTTCATTTCCTTCCTTACTTACTCTTTCTTCCGTCCCGGGAACGGGAGCTTTTCGACTGCCGAGCGGATATTCTTCATCGGCAGGCGGTCCACGATATCCGACAGCAGGTTCGCGCCGCGGACCGAATCATCTGCCAGGAAGAACAGCGCCAGTGTCTCCGGTCCCACATGGGCGCCCGTCACCGGCTCATACATCACCGTCAGGATCTCCTTGGGTGGATTCTCCAGTCTCAGCAAGCTTTCCAGGTACGCCGCATCGTCCGGGCAGTCCGCATGGGCGATCCCGACCGTCTGGATCTCCGGCAGCTGCACAAACTTATTGTAGATCCTGGCCAACGCCTCAATGGAGCGCTTCCGCCCCCTCGCCGCGCTGAAAGCCACGATCTTTCCTTCCTCATTGCCCTTCAGGATCGGTTTGATATTGAGCACCGAGCCCACGCGCGCCGTGATGCCCGAAAGGCGTCCCATCCGGCGCAGATGCATCAGATCGTCCACGGTAAAGACCTGACACATGCGCGTGGACATGGCGCGCAGGGAGCTCACGTTTTCCTCAAAAGACAGGCCCTGATCGCGCCGCTCGGCCGCCGCCAGCGCCACGATCCCTTCACCCAGGGAAGCGCCCAGCGTATCGACCACTTCTATCTTCCGCTTCGGGAAGCGTTCCAGAAGCTCCTGCGCCGCCAGACGGGCACTGTTGCAGGAACCGCTGATCCCCGAAGACATACTCACAAAAATAATATCCTTCTCCGCCTGCAGATAAGGAACAAACGTCTCCTCATAGCGGCTCGGCGGGATCTGAGAGGTCGTAACCTCTTTTCCCTCCCGGATAGACTGATAATAGGCATGACCGTCAAAATGCTCTGTGTCCAGGCACTGCATCTCTTCGTCGTCCACATAATAGGAAAAAGGCAGAACTCCGATATGCTTCTCGCGAAGCATCTTTGACGGCAGATTTGCTGAAGTGTCCGTTATAATCGCATACATGATCTCTTCTTGCTTCCTTTCCGGATTATATGTATAAAATACTCCATTTAACGTCCAAAGTCAAGGTCAGGCGCCCGGCTTCGTCTTTTCGCACCGGAAATATCCGTGTTGCCCCCTGCTCCGACACGCAGGACAGGCGGATTTGCCCCTCCCATTTTTTTCTTTTTTCTCTCCCATCCTTGCGTATTTCTTCTGTCTCTGCTATAATGAAACTGCAGGCATCGGACAGATGCCGCGAACCATCTGAAGATTCTGTACGAAGCCTGTTAGAACGTGATAAGGAGTGAAAGCGATGAATTTCAAACTCACAACAGGAAAAAATTTCGAAGCTTCCCCTGCAATGGAAGAACTGCTTGCCAAAAAGCTGGCCAAGCTTGATCGTTTCTTCACGACCAAGACTGAAGCGAATGTTTATATGGGTATGACCAAATCCCAGGCCAAGGTCGAAATCACCGTACCTGTCCGGTCCGGAGCCATCCGCTCCGAAAAAACAGGAAATGATATTTACGCCCTGATCGATGACGCCGTAGACTCCATGGAAAAACAGTTAAAGAAGTATCGCAGCAAACTGCACGACTTTTATCAGAGCGGCCGCGTAGACAAATATGAGCCCCTGGAACCCGCCGAAGAGCCCACGCTCAGCATTGTCAAGACCAAACGCTTTGCGGTCAAGCCGCTGGATGCCGAAGAAGCCTGCCTGCAGATGGAACTGCTCGGACATAACTTCTATGTTTTCCAGAACGCAGAATCCGGAGAAGTCAATGTTGTTTACCGCCGCAATGACGGTGCTTACGGACTCATCGAACCCATTCTGGGCGAGGAATAAGACCCTCCATTTACAGAATCCTTTTACAATATGAAAGAAGGCGGCCCCGCGGGGCCGCCTTTCTGATTTCACTTAACTTTGGTTCCGGAGACCGGTTTAGTCCCCAATTACGTTCTGCACCGTGTGCAGGCCGTCGTAGTAGACTTCGCTCACGGAAACCGTCATGCCGACATCCGGCGAATGCACCATCATGGGCTTTCCTTGCATGTTCCAGCCAATGAACATGGTCACGTGACCGCCGCCGTTCCAGGTCCGGTAGCAGATGATATCACCGGGACGGGCCGCATCGATCCCGCCGACGACCTTCGTCCCCGTCCGGGCAATGGTATAGCTGTAGTGAGCCAGTCGGATACCGTACTGTGCGTAGATGGCCTGCAGGAAACCGGAGCAGTCCGCGCCGGTGCTGAGGCTGGCGCCGCCGACCACATACGGGAGCTTATTCACATAGTTCAGAGCATTGGATACAATACTGCGCCGCAGGGAGGAGGTGCCTGTCGGGATCATACTGGTGTAGTTCCCGTAGTTCATGGCTTCCAGATTCCGCGCTGCTGCCGCTGCGGCGGCCGCCCGGCTCTCTGCTTCCCGGCTGGCCTGCGCCCGGCTGGCAGCCGCTATCGATTCCTGGCGCTGACGCTCCGCACGTGAAGCCGCAATGGAAGATTGCAGCCAGGCATTGTAGGCGGCTCTGGATTCTTCTATGCTCTGGCGGATACTTTCCGCGACCCGTCGGCTTTCCTCACGGCTGGAATCCAGATACGCCAGTTCCGCCTGGATCTGCGCCAGCTGTGCCGCACTCCGCTCTTCCTCTTCCAGCGTGATACCGGTCGGAAGCTCCCACACCAGCTCATAGCTGCTGTTCGGGATATAGCCGCGCATGACATTGCTGTCATTTTCCTTGGCAAAGTCGATCAGCGTGAAATAGTTGTCCTTGATCCAGTTAATTTCGTATTTCTCGCCGCCTTGTGCATATCCCAAAACGTCCGTGGTGCTGTCAGCTTCGCGATAAACGCGCTGCGCATCGTTGATAATATAGGCATAGCGGGTAATGGTCTCGCTGATCACTTCCGTAGCTTCATAGCCGCTTAAGACGAATTCGGATTTGATAAATCCGTCCACATTGCCGGAATTGATATGATACCAGATCCCGTTTTCCGTATAGGCCCGGCCGACCACATAGGCCGTGTCGCTGTAGTACAGCTTTCCGATCAGGGCAGAGGTCGCATCCGCCTCGGCACGGACATTCAGCCAGCCGTTGCCGCGGAACACGACAATATCCTGTTCACTGTTCTCCGCCATGCGCCGCATGCGTCTGGCCAGAAGCAGTCCCGCCTCCAGATCACTGCCGGAGGCTTCCTCTCCGTTCGTCAGCGGCAGACCTACCGTCTGAACCGAATCGGTCTGCTGTATGGAACGCAGCGCCAGGAACTCTTCCGCACTGAGGCCTGCCTGTTCCGAAACCGGTTCCGGTTCGGCTTCCGTGGTCTCTTCGGTGACAACAGGAACAATGACCTCCTCGCTGCCTTCTGCACTGGGGTCATCCGTGGGTGCGGTTGTGGCTTCCTCCCCTCCCGTCTGTCCCGCGGTGGTACCGATCTGCGGTCCGACGTTCGGAAGTGTTTCTTCTGCCTGCACTGTCAGCCCGGAAAGAAGCATTCCCAGACTGAGCATCCAGGCCAGTAATATTTTAAAATGAGGTTTTTTCATGTGTAATCTCCCGTTTTAAGCATTAAAAGGTGGAAATTTGACTATATTCTATAAAAAACCGTCAAAAAAGTCAAGTGAAAAATTTATGAACAGAATCACCGCAACATCTATGCTGCGGTGATTCTGCATCCACTATATGTTGTGTTTCTCTTCTTAGCTCCCCGAGCAGGGCTCGAACCTGCAACACCTCGGTTAACAGCCGAGTGCTCTGCCATTGAGCTATCGAGGAAGAGCGGAGAAGGAGGGATTTGAACCCTCGCGCCGCTATTAACGACCTGCACCCTTTCCAGGGGTGTCCCTTCGGCCAGCTTGGGTAC
>CADBSR010000159.1 GCA_902797385.1 uncultured Lachnospiraceae bacterium | reverse complement strand
CGATCTTCCGGTAGAACAGTGTCTGGAAGGCGCTGCCTCACGAATTGGACAGATTCGAGAGGATATGCCCTGGGTCGAAAAGGAATTCGATCCCGAATTCAGACAGTACATTTTGGACTTTGAGAAGGACCAGCAGCCCCGGATCAACGAGCTTATAAAACAGTATAAGGATTCAAAGGTCATTACGATCTTCCATTCCAGAGGGGAGGCGGACAACTGGATCAATGGGCAGTCACCTGCCACCAGCTGTTTTTAAACCAAAAACGCTTCCTAGACAATTCCATCATCCAGCAAAAAATCCACAAGTCCGATATTCAGAATGCCCTTTTCGTCATACCACCGTTTGCGGATATCATGACGTACGATGATCTTCGGGAAAGAATCTCCGGTTAATGAAAAGGGCCTGCTCTCAGTGAGCACTTTCTCGTCCGTCGGCAGGGCATAGGCCGACTGAATATAAGTCTTTTTTCCGCCACGAGTCGCTATGAAGTCAATTTCCCTGGGGACCTGTGCTGTTTGACCAGCTTTATTCTTCTCCGTTCCATATACGACCCCTATGTCCACTTCGCAGCCACGGATACGCAGATCATTATAGATGATATTCTCCATAATATGCGTCATTTCCTGCTGACGAAAACCGATGCGGGCATTTCTGAGGCCGAGGTCATCACAATAATACTTATTCGGATAGTCAAAATAGTTTTTCCCTTTAACATCGTAACGTCGGCACTCTTCGAACAGATAGGCATCTGCCAGATGACCTATATAGGCCTTTACCGTATTCGGAGCAACAGTGTTTTCGCCTTTTAGTCTTTGTCTGGAATTAAAGGCACTTGCGATCTTGTTCGGATTGGTGAGGGATCCAATTGAGGAACACAGAAAATCCAATATGGAAGACAGTACATCTTCCCTCTTGATCTTTTTTCGCTCCACAATGTCCTTAAGATAGACCTCAGAAAACAGGGCTTTAAGATAGTTCATCTTTGCCGTATCATCCGGCCTCGAAAGGATCAGTGGCAAGCCGCCATAAAAGGCGTACATATCAAAAGCGTCCGCCTTATCGCCGCCGACATACGCGTAGTACTCTGCAAAACTGAGCGGATGAACCCGGATCTCGTCGCTGCGGCCTCTGAACTCAGTAAGGATGTCGCTCGAGAGCATGCGAGAATTGCTGCCGGTCACGTAAATATCCAGATTTGATAGAGATTTCAGGTCGTTAAGAGCATCGTAGAAGGTAATGCTTTTCCCGTTTGGATTATATGGATTCGGTATCTCATCCGACATCTGTATCTCATCCACAAACAGATAGTATTGGTCCTTCTTTCCCTCTACCTGCTCACGAACAAACCTTGCTAATTCAAGGGGATTTCTGAAACGGATATCTTTCGCAAGATCCAGTTCATAGCTGAGAATATGATCCTCCGAAACGCCTTGCCCGAGCAGATAGTTTCTGAAGATCGTATGCAACAGATAAGACTTCCCGCAACGGCGAATGCCCGTAATGACCTTCACCTGTCCATCCCACATAAAAGAGATCAGCTTTTGCAGATATAGATCCCGTTTGATATCCATAGCCATCCTCCGTTGAGAAGTTGTCTAATATAATATACCGCTTCTCAATGGAGATTATACAAGCGAAGCGTTCCAAAGTCAAGCCGTCAATTGAGAACTTTCATAATTTATGATGCAAGTTCGCAGTGGACAGAATAATACGCGCTGCAGGCGCAGCTCTGCTTTGATAACAAATTTTTATACAAATATATTGACGCCGTGTCAGAGTCGATCTATAATGCAGATGCTGACACAGCGTCAGCACGCAGAAACAATATGCATTTCAGAAAAAAAGATGAGGGTTTCATAATGAAAAAAGGAACTGCAGAACAGATCGCGCAGAAAAGGGAAGAAATCGTGAGTGCCTGCGAAAAGCTCTATCAGACGATGAGCTTCCGGGAGATCTCGATCAAGGAGATCAGCAGCATCACCTCTTTCTCGCGCCCCACCATCTATAATTATTTTGAGACGAAGGAAGAAATCTTCCTGGCTCTCTTCAAGCGGGAATACGACCGCTGGAACGAGGACCTGGACGCCATCCTGCGCGGGAACGAGCATCTGACGAAGAAGGAGCTGGCCGACCGCATTGCCACGTCTCTTTCGGGGCGGGAGCAGCTCTTAAAGCTTCTTTCCATGAACAACTATGATATGGAAGCCAACAGCCGCCAGGAGCTGCTAAGCAGCTTCAAACAGTCTTACGGAGGGTCCATGCAGCGGATGTGTCTGCTGCTGAAAAAGTTCTGCCCGGGCATGAGCGCGGCAGACGTGCAGGACTTCATCTACACCTTCTATCCCTTCATGTTCGGGATCTACCCGTACACGGCGGTCACGGAAAAGCAAAAAGCCGCCATGAAGGAAGCCGGGATCCCTTACGTCTATCAAAGCGTCTATGAACTTACGTACAGCTGCCTGGTGCGGCTGCTTGGCGCATAAAAAAGCACAGGATAAGCCATAGGGATCAGCGATTATCCATAAAGAAGGCAAAAGACATGCACAGCAAGGCAGCGAAGCGGGCAGACAAGGCAGAAAGGAGTCATCAAAACGATGAGCATTTCAGTAAATCTGTATTATCACGGTAAAAACGGAAGCGCGCGGAAATTCGCGGAAGAGATGGAGCGCAGCGGGATCGCGGACGCGATCCGCAGGGAAGAGGGAAATCTGGCATACCGCTACTTTCTCCCGATGGATGATCCCGAGACGGTGCTCCTGATCGATTGCTGGCGGGATCAGGCGGCCATAGACGCCCACCACGCCAGTCCCATGATGCAGCAGCTCGCGCAGCTTCGCGAAAAATATGATCTGCACATGACGGCGGAGCGCTACCTTTCCGCCGATGCGCCGGCATCGGATGACAGTTTTTTGAGAAAATAAGGACGGAGGCAGGATACAATGGCTGAAAAAATCGTACAGACAGCTGGCAGAACTCAGTTGGGAGACTTTGCTCCGATGTTCGCGCATCTCAATGATGACGTGCTCTTCGGAGAGGTGTGGAACGAGGAAGCGATTGACGTAAAGACCAAGTGCATTATCACGGTCGTATCGCTGATGGCGTCCGGGATCACGGATTCTTCGCTGACCTACCACCTGCAAAATGCGAAGGCGCACGGCGTAAGCAAGGAAGAGATCGCCGCCATCATTACCCATGCCACCATGTATGTGGGCTGGCCCAAGGGCTGGGCGGTCTTCCGTCTGGCGAAAGAAGTCTGGAGTGAGGAAGCATGATGAAGAAAATGAAGATAGGGATCGCTGCTCTGCTGGTGTGTGCCTTGGCTTTCTGCCTTGCCGCCTGCGGAGGCAACCAGAATGAAACTTCGGGGACAAAAACGACACAAGCGCAGAGTACATCTGCGGAAACCATAACAACAAAGGCTGCAGAAAGCAAAGAACCGGGCAGCACCTCTTCGCCTGCCAAGGAATCTGAGCCGGCAGCAGCAAACACCGAGCAGCCCGGGGAGGCGCCCGCGCCTGCGCATTCAGACGTCCTGGTCGCTTATTTTTCTGCTACCGGGACCACAAAAGGCGTGGCCGAAAAGATCGCTGCGATCACCGGCGGCGACTTATACGAGATCGTTCCGGCGGTGCCGTATTCGGAGGCCGATCTGAACTGGAGCGACAGAAACAGCCGTTCCACGATAGAACAGAACGACAAGAGCGTTCGTCCGGCGATCGGAAGCGCGGATATTTCCCTGGAAGGCTATACGACCATCTACCTGGGCTTTCCCATCTGGTGGGGCGAGGAGCCGCGCATTCTGGATACTTTCGTGGAAAAATACAGCTTTGAAGGGATCACGGTGATCCCGTTCTGCACCTCTTCCAGCAGCGGGATCGGCCGGAGCGGCCCCAACATGGAAGCGCTCGCGGGCAGCGGTACCTGGCTTCAGGGCAAACGCTTTGGCGGAGGTGTTTCGGAAGCGGACCTTCAGTCCTGGATCGACGGACTGAAGTAAACGGATTGACAGAAAGGACACAGCCATGTCCCAGGCAAAAACAAACAACAAGATCAGACGGATCGTTGACGCGGTCATGACCGCCCTGCTGCTCTGCCTGATGGCCTATCAGGTCACGGGCGAGGTACTCCACGAATGGATCGGCATAGGCATGACAGTGCTTGTGATCCTTCACCAGATCCTGAACCGGAAGTGGTACGGCGCGCTGTTTAAGGGAAAATACAATCCCTACCGGACCGTCACGACGGTTCTGAACCTCCTGCTGCTGCTCTGCTTTGCGCTGACCGCTTTCTGCGGCATGTCCATGAGCGGCTATGCCGTGCCCTTCCTGTACGGCATGGCGCCGGTCTCCTTTGCCAGACAGATGCACCTGTCCATGTCCCACTGGGCCTTCGTACTGATGGGCCTGCATCTGGGCATGCATATCCCGGCCATGGCAGCCGGCCTGAAGCTAAAGGATAAGGTGAAGGTTCTCCTGACCGGCATCTTCCTTTGCCTGGCGGGGATCGGCGTGTGGCTGTCCCTGCGAAACGGGATCCCGGACTATCTGTATTTCAGAGTGCCGTTCGCCTTCCTGGATTATGAGAAAGCCGGCTGGCTGGTGTTTCTTGAAAACCTGCTGATGC
This sequence comes from uncultured Lachnospiraceae bacterium, assembly GCA_902797385.1. GTDB lineage: Bacteria > Bacillota > Clostridia > Lachnospirales > Lachnospiraceae > UBA6987. The sequence continues at coordinate 482 of CADBSR010000159.1, read as the reverse complement.
TTTTATTCTGGGTATTTATCGGGGTCCAGGAAGCCCACCTGTGCACCATGGCAGCCAGAAAAGGTCCTGAAAAGCCTCGTTTTGCCTGGCCCATCCTGTGGATGATGGCGGCCATGCTCCTGGGGCGTGCCCTGCTGCTCCTCTTCCCCTCTTCCGACGGTCAGGCACCTTTCGGAAAGCCGGACTGGTCTGCCCCGCAGAGCGGAATGGAAACGACCGCTTCCTCCGGGACACAAAGCAGCGGATCCAAGGAAACGACAACGGCAGAATCGAAGGAGGCAGATACAGTGGAAAAGGAAAGCACAGCGGAGCCCGCAGGGAAGGATCCTTCAGGCGCTCCCACCGTATATTTCACTTCGGATATCACGGCCGCAGGTCTGGTAAAGATCTATGAGGCGCTCGGCTTCACCCCGGAGGGCAAGGTCGCGGTCAAGATCTCGACCGGCGAACCGCCGGCGAGCAATTATCTTCGTCCGGAGCTG
>CADBSR010000158.1 GCA_902797385.1 uncultured Lachnospiraceae bacterium | reverse complement strand
CGGCGGTTTCTTCGGCAGCGGCGAATCCACCGGTTCCATCGGCGTCGTGACCATCAACCTGCCGCGGATTGCGTACCTGGCAGAAAATGAAGCCGACTTCTATGCCCGTCTGGACCACCTGATGGATATTTCTGCGCGTTCCTTGAAGACCAAGCGTACGGTCATCACCAAGCTGCTGGAGAACGGTTTGTATCCTTATACCAAGCGGTATCTGGGCACCTTTGACAACCACTTCTCCACCATCGGCCTGATCGGCATGAATGAAGTCGGCCTCAACGCCAAATGGCTGCGCAAGGATCTGACGCATCCGGAGACCCAGCAGTTTGCCAAGGACGTGCTGAACCATATGCGTGAACGTCTCTCCGACTATCAGGAGCAGTACGGCGATCTGTACAACCTGGAAGCGACCCCGGCCGAATCCACCACGTACCGCTTTGCCAAACATGACAAGGAAGACTTCCCGGATATCATCACGGCCAACATGAACGGCACCCCGTACTATACGAACTCTTCTCACCTGCCCGTCGGCTATACCGAAGACGTCTTCTCCGCTCTGGAGATCCAGGACGAACTGCAGACGTTATATACCTCCGGTACCGTCTTCCACGCCTTCCTGGGCGAGAAGCTGCCCGACTGGAAAGCCGCCGCAACGCTGGTCCGCAAGATCGCCGAGAACTTCAAGCTGCCTTATTACACCCTGAGTCCCACCTACTCTGTCTGCAAGGATCACGGGTATCTGGTCGGCGAGCAGTACACCTGCCCGCACTGCGGAAAGCCTACCGAAGTATACAGCCGTATTACCGGGTATTACCGCCCTGTACAGAACTGGAACGAAGGAAAGGTTCAGGAATTCAAGGACCGCAAGCTCTACGATATCGGCCGCAGCGTCCTTAAAGTCTCGCATGCCATTAACCGTCATGAACTGAAGCAGGAAGGAGAAAGCGTCATGCCGGCGACCCTGGTGCATGCCGCCGAACCCGTCCTGAAGAAGGCCGCCGCCGGCGAAGGCCGTGAGGTCATTATGATCGCGACCCGCACCTGCACCAACTGCAAGCAGGCCGGGGAGCTCCTGGACCGGGCGGGGATCCCTTACACCAAACTGCTGGCCGAGGAAAATAATGATCTGGTCAAAGAGTACGGCGTCCGCCTCTCTCCGACGCTGATCATTCGCGGCGGAGATGAAGCCCCCGTCAAACTGGCCGGCTTAGGCCCGATCCGCCGCTATATCAACGGTCAGTAAGCAAAAGCCCTGTCGGTGTGAAGCGATCCCGTTTCACACCGACTTTTTAAGAAAGGATTCACTTATGTACGATATCATCGTGATCGGCGCCGGTCCTGCTGGCATGACAGCCGCCCTGTACGCCAAGAGAGCCGGCAAAGACGTCCTGTTAATGGAAAAGGAATATCCCGGCGGACAGATCGTCAACTCTCCCTTAGTGGAAAACTATCCGGCCCTGCCGGGTGTCTCCGGCGCGGATTTTGCCGAGAATCTCCAGAAGCAGGTCACCGAGCTGGGCGTTCCTTTTGAATACACCGAGGCCTGCAGCCTGGAAAAGAAGGATGACGTTTTTGTCATCAACGGCGAGGAAAAGCTTTCTGCCAAGGCCATCGTCCTTGCCACCGGCGTCTTCCACCGGGGCCTGAATCTTCCCCGGGAAGAGGAACTGGTCGGCATGGGGATCTCCTACTGCGCCGTCTGCGACGGTGCCTTCTACCGCGGTCGAGATGCTATCGTGATAGGGGGTGGCGACACCGCTCTGCAGGATGCGGTTTATCTGTCGGGACTGTGCCGTACCGTCTATCTGATCCACCGCCGGGAAGCCTTCCGTGCTTCGGCCGTTCTGGTGGAAAAAGCCAGACAGCGCGAAAACATTGTCTTCAAGACCCCTTGTGTTCCCAAGGAATATGTGACCAATGCCTACGGCATTACCGGGATCGTGCTGGAAAATACCAAAGACGGCACGCAGGAAACGCTGGAAGCCGACGGCATCTTCCTGGCCGTCGGTCTCTCCCCGCAGAACGAATTTGCCCGGAGCCTTGTGGCGCTCACCCCGGAAGGATATCTGGAGGCGGATGAAAACGGTTTCACCTCAGTCCCCGGTCTCTTTGCTGCCGGCGACTGCCGCGCCAAAAAAGTCCGTCAGCTGACCACGGCCGTCGGAGACGGTGCCGCCGCCGCCACCGCTGCGTGTGATTACCTGGACCAGATCTGACAAAACCTTCCGTGATATGGAAAAGGCTGTGCTCTTTTACGCAAGAGCACAGCCTTTTCAGTTTATGATCTTAAGTTAATGATCTGTTTTATACAGCCGCTTCTGCTGTAAGAACATCTCCCGTTTCGGCGAAGTCTGCCGGAAGTTCCGTCCCCCAGTTATAAGAGACGGCGTTCGTGGCTTGTGACGAAGGGAGAACGTTCCTGACCGTATAGCGCACCACGAAAAACATGGCGCAACCGATCGCAAGAAGCACAAGAAGTAAAATGACCGTGAGCCACGGCTTCGATTTGATGACCCTCTTCCGACTGCGTGCCGACGTCTGAAAGGCTCTGTTGTTATCCTGCGTATTTTCTCCCATGAATCTTCTCCAAATCCTGTCCGAACCCGTTTCAGGTCCGTTTTTACTATATCATATCTTTCCGGAAAATGCAATTTTTCCCGATTTTCAGATCGTTTCCTCTTCCACGATCGTATGTGCCCATTTCCCCTGTTTCACAAAGAACAGGCCTACGGTCAGCTTTACGATCATGCCGGCTTCCACGATTGCAAATAACGGAACCACAGGCATATCCGTGAAGCGGCTGAGCAAAAAGGCCAGACTGCATTGGACCAGCCAGAGCAAGCCGCTGTCCGTAAACATGGTGATCAGGGTCTTTCCGCCCGAACGGACCATAAAGTAGCTTCCGTTTAACGCCGCATCGAACGGCATGAAGGCAGCCGTCACCAAAAGGAGCTCGGTTGCGATCTTTCTGACGTCTTCTCCGGTATTGTAGAGACGCGGCGCGATAAATGCGACTCCGATATACAGGATCCCTACTGCGATTCCCAACAGGATGGAAAACACGATCATCCGCGGTGCATCCTGCTTGGCTTCCTCGATCTTTCCGGCCCCGAGCTGCTGTCCCATAATGATCCCGATGGCAGATCCGGCGGCAATAAAGGCTACGGACATGACGTTGAAGAATGTATTGGAAATGTTGCAGGCGGCAACGACGTTCAGGCCCCGGGTTGTATAGCACTGATCCAGGAACGCGATCCCCATGGCAAAGAGGGTTTCGTTGAACATGAGCGGGAAGCCCTTTTTTACGATCTCCAGGCTCAGCTGTCCGGGCACTTTCAGAGAACGGAAGGCCCCTTGAATGAATGGCGCGTTCTTCTGATGCCGGAAGGTCCAGCCTGCCACGATCCCCAGCTCCACAAAGCGGGAAATGACGGTCGCTATGGCCGCACCCACAACGCCCAGCCCCGGGGCTCCGAAGTTACCGAAAATCAGGATATAATTGAAGACCAGATTCACCCCGACCGCGATCAGGCCGGCTGTCATGGGCGGCACCCCATTATCCGTTTCACGAAGCGTGCTGGAAAAGCTCTGGGAAATGGCACTCGGAACAAGACCGAACACCATGACCGCGATATACTCTCTGGCGAAAGAAAGAATGACGGCTGCGTCCGCAGGATCCCCTTCCCCTTTCAGATACAGGGAAACGAGCTGATCTCCTGCGCTGAGCAGGATCACGATGGCAATCAGGGAAAGCGTCAGGGAGATCATCAGCTTAAAACGGAAGGTATAGCGGACGCCCTCATGATCCTCTTTGCCGTAGTACTGGGCCGTAAAGATCCCGGCACCGGAAATGGCGCCGAAGATGGCCAGATTGTACACAAAGATCAGGGTGTTCGCAATGGAAACCCCGCTCATTTCCAGCGTCCCGAGACGCCCCACCATCAGATTGTCCAGCATACTTACGAAATTCGTGATCGCATTCTGGACGATGATCGGCAGCATGACGGTGAACAGCCGCTTATAAAACCATTTGTCTCCGAAGTATTTTTCTCTAAGTGTCATTGTTTTCTCTCGTTTTTGCAACTGTGGTCCCAAGCTACGGCAACAGAGTATAACACAAGCGGGCTCCGGCCGCAAGGTTTTTACGGCTTAGCCCGCCTTAAAAAGCTTTCTCAGGTCCTGCCCGAAGGGGCGGAAGCGATCAAAGCTCGATCAGTTCATAGTCCCGGCTGCCAAAGCCAAGCGCCGCGGCGGCTTCAATGGTATGAACGCCCTGCCGGCTCTCCACGCGCTTCAGGAAATGCTTCTGACCCGGATCCTGCGTCTGCTTGTAAACCAGATCCAGACCGGCCTGGTCAATGGCAATGGGATCGAGAGAAGCCAGGACCCCAATGTCCTGCATGCACGGATCTTCGGCCTCGGAACAGCAGTCACAGTCAACGGAAAGGTTCTTCATAACACTGATGAAGGCGATCTTTCCCTCAAAATGTCTGGTAACGGCCGCGGCCGCATCGGCCATGGATTCCAGGAAGTCCAACTGCGGGGCAGGCGGATTCCAGCATTGTTTCTGGTCCGTTGTAACACCGGCAGAATGGATATAGGCTTTGCCGGCCGTGGACGCACAGCCGATCGAAAGCTGCTTTAACGCCCCGCCGAAGCCGCCCATGGGATGCCCTTTAAAATGACATAGCACCAGCATGGAATCGTAGTTTTCAATATCCTTTCCGAGGATATCCTTTTTGATCTGTTTTCCGTCCGGGATCTCCCATTCAACGTCAGGGCCTTCCGCATCCATCAGATCTACGGCAAAGCAGCGATTCCAGCCATGTTGACGCAGGAGCTGAAGATGCTTCTTCGTGCTGTTGCGCGCGCCTTCATAAGCGGTGTTGCATTCCACGACTGTCCCGTTTACATGCTCTACCATAGGCTTCCAGAACTCCGGTGTCAGGAAATTCTGGTTTCCCTCTTCGCCGGAATGGACTTTGACAGCCACCTTGCCGGGCAGCTTGAGGCCCAGTGCGTCAAAAAGACGGACAACGCTGTCCGGTGTGATCTCTTTTGTAAAAAATACCGTTGAAGCCATGTAATGATTTCCTTTCTGATGCCACAGTGTCAAAAGCTTTCTGTAAGCAAGGGTATTATATCACAGACGATCAAAAAGTTGCAAGTCCGTTCCCCCTGGCGCGGAGCGGATCCCGGGGATAAAAAATAGGAAAATATCCTCAAAACAACTGGATTTTTTCCGCCCGGATACGGTACAATACCGCTATGAAAAACCACTCCCCTTCCAAAACCATGATCCGCGATCTCACAGAGGGACCGATCCTCCCTCTGCTGCTCAGCTTTGCCGTTCCGCTTTTTCTGTCCAATGCTCTGCAGGCGGTCTATAATCTCGTCGACCTGATCATCGTCGGCAACTATATCGGCGGGGCGGGCATGAGCGCGGTCTCCATCGGCGGGGATATCCTGCATCTGCTGACCTTTGTTGCCATGGGCTTTTCTTCCGCCGGCCAGGTCATCATCGCCCGCAATGTCGGCGCCGGCCGACTGGATGAAGTCAAAAAAACGATCGGCGCCATGTTCAGCTTCCTGCTCGGCACCTCGCTCGTGATCGCCTTCCTCTGCTTCCTTCTGCGCTTTCAGATCCTTGACTGGCTCAATACGCCCGACAAGTCTTACGCGTATACCCTGGATTATACCGTCACCTGTATATTTGGTCTGTTCTTTATCTACGGTTATAATATCGTCAGCGCCATCCTGCGCGGCATGGGCGATTCCCGCCGGCCTTTCGTCTTCATTGCCATTGCCGCCCTGCTCAATATGATCCTGGACGTGGTCTTTATCAAGTACTGCGGCATGGAGGTCTTCGGGGCCGCCTTGGCGACGGTCATCGGTCAGGGCGTCAGTTTTATCAGTGCGCTCATCTATCTGTATCACCGGCGGGAAAGCTTCGGCTTTGACTTTAGGCCGGCCAGCTTCCACATTGAGGCGCAGACTTTCACCCGCCTCATCGCGCTTGGCATCCCTATGGCGATCCAGTCCGCCGCCATCAGTTTTTCCAAAATCGTTCTGATGGCCTGGATCAATCTCTCCGGCGTCGACTATTCGGCTCTGGCCGGCGTCTTCAACAAAGTCAATACCATGTGCGGCGTCATTTCCCAGTCGTTCACCACTTCCGGCAGCAGCATGGTCGGGCAGAATCTCGGCGCCGGCCGGTTTGAGCGCGCCAGAAAAACCGTCTTTTCCGTCTTATCGATCGGTCTTGGCTTTGCCGCCATCTTTACCATGATCATGCTCTTTGCCCCCGACTTTGTTTACAGTCTGTTTACAAAGGATCCGGCCGTTCTTGAGATCGCCGGTATCCTGACGCTTCCCATCATCCTGAATTTCTTCGGGGCAGCGACCCGCAGCGGAGCCTTTGCCCTGATCAACGGCTCCGGTCGGCCGAAGATCAATCTGGCCATTGCCATCATAGACGGGGTCATGGCGAGGATCGGCCTGGCTGCCCTCTTCGGCTTTGCCCTTGAGATGGGCTGCTACGGTTTCTGGATGGGCGATGCCCTGGCCGGGTTCATGCCTCTCATCATCGGAACGATCTTCTACCTGTCCGGCAGCTGGAAGAAAAGGAAGATTTAAAAAAGCTCCCCGTAAAAACAGGGAGCTTTCCGGCACGGATTGTGCCGATGGCTTAAACATCCTGCCGTCTCACCAAAAGATGACTGAGCAGGACAAAAACGATCAGATACACGGCGGCAACGATCCCGCACTGCATAAGATCGCCTGTTTCGGTGCTCAAATTGGAGGCTTTCGTCAGACATCCTGCCAGCCAGTAATCCGAAAAAGCGATCTCTTTCTTTTCCACGAAGATATCGACCAGCCCCAGTACCGTAGAGATGACAACCGGCGCCATGATATTCAATGCCAGCGAAGCGCCGCTTTTTTTTGTGAGCAGACTGAGGAAGGAAAAGAAGGCGCCGTAGGCCAGAACGATCAGGAACTGTATCAACAACTG
>CADBSR010000157.1 GCA_902797385.1 uncultured Lachnospiraceae bacterium | reverse complement strand
GATTATCGCTGCGGAACCGGCCACGGCGTCGGCTTCTGCCTGAATGTCCATGAAGGCCCGAACGGCTTCCGCTGGTCCAAGCCGGCCACGCTGGACGGTCTGGTCGAGCTTGAGCCCGGCATGGTGACCACGGACGAACCCGGCATCTACACCGAAGGCGAATACGGCATCCGGATCGAAAACGAGCTGCTTTGCGTGGCGGACGAGGTCAATGAGTACGGACAGTTCTACCGCTTCGAGCATTTAACGCTCTGCCCGGTGGATCTGACACCTGTCATGACCGAGCTTCTGTCTCCGGATGAAAAGAAGGCGTTAAACGAATACCATGCCATGGTATATGAACGCTTAAAGAGCGGCCTGACGGCCGAAGAAGCTGCCTGGTTGAAGGAAGCCACGCAGCCGGTGTAAAGATAAAGAGCAAAAAGACAGGGGACGGTTCTGTGTCTTCGAAAAGACACAGAACCGTCCCCTGTCTTTGAACCGCCCTCTGCCTTCAAGACACAGAACCGTCCCCTGTCTTTGGGCAAGAAAAAAGCACAGCCGGGGCTGTGCTTTTTTGTCTGCGGAAAGCGGATGCGCGTTTCCGGCAGGGGTGTTTACTGATCGATCACCATCTTCAGGTTTTTGAAGGAACTCTTCACGGAGAAGGGCTTGGCGGCTTTCTGCCACTCGGTATAGACTTCGTTGAAGTGGGCTTCCTTCTGCGCGCTTTCCAGATCCGCACGAGCCTTCGCAGAAGCGTCCGCATCGTTGGCGGAAACCATCTGGACGACATACCAGCTGTTGCCGTCTTTCTGCCAGGTGACCTGACCGTCGCTTAAAACACGGCCGAGACGGCTCTGGGGCACGGTCTCGTTGGTGCTGTCGTTCCAGCGGTAGGAGGTGGTCCCCGAGGTCAGCGAGGAGAACTGGGACTTGACTTTGTCAAAATCGGTGCCGTTGGCCAGCAGGGTGGTCAGAAATTCCGCCAGGTTTTCTCCGGACAGGGCAGCGCTTTCCCCTTCAGGCGTCGCGCTGGAGCTGGCGTTGATCTGGAAATAGTTGACCGTAAAGCTGCGGGCTTCTTCATCCGTCACACTGACGGTTGCTTCCTCGCGAACTCCGTTCCAGACCTTTAAGGCCTGTGCGAAGCGAATGATGGAATCACGGAGCTTTTCATCGGTAAACGGGCCGATGGCGGACTCCCGGAAGAGCGTGGTTTCGTAGTTTTTCTTCATCTCGCGGATCGAATCGTCGATCTTGGCGTATTCGTCCTGGGTGAGAGTGGTATCGTAATCCGCGCTGTGGTCGAGCAGGATGAACATCTGACGGAAGGCCGCCATGACATCTTCCTTGACGCTGTCTTCATAGGTCTGGGTACGGCGGTTGCTCTTCATATTCCAGAAATCGGACAGGGACACCTGATAGTACTGCTGATACAGATATACCAGGTAGCTGTAGCTCGTCTGCTCGTAGCGAAGCCAGAAGTTGGCCTCGTCCAGATATACGGTTTTATCGCCGTAGGTGGCAGCGACGGTCGTGGCATAGGAATCCATGTTGCTGCCGCAGCCGGTCGTGAACAGGACCAGAGCTAAAAATAAGGCGAAAAATTTGCTTAAGCGTTTCATAACAAAACCTCCGAAAAATTCGTAAGCCGCTCTATTATAGTCCTTTTGGGGAGATTCCGCAAGGATTTTTTCCGCTCCGGCGTGAAAAAACGCAGATTCAGGGCAGATTCAGGCAGAGATTCTCCCCTTCGATCCCCCGGAAGGCGCCTTTTTCGGCCTGCGGGGAGTCCGGATGACAGGTCATCCACTTTCCGCGCATCCAGAGGAGCTTTTCTTCCCCGGGCGCCGCGGTGTTTACGGCAGGCAAAGCCTTATTGACACCACGCTCCAGCACGACCAGACAGCGGAAGCCGTCCGGGTAGATCCGGCAGGGTGCAAAGTGCAGCACGCGGGGGAAAATCTCCACAAAAACCCCGGGCGGGAGATAAAAGCCCACAACGCGCCGGCTGTCAAGCCGGCCGTCGTTTAAATCCTCGGGCAGGGCCAGAAGCAGGACCAGACCGGTGGGCGTGACGTTGACTTCGGAGCACTTGTGATACTCCATCGCATTTAAGGTATAGCCCCGGCCGTTGCAGCAACCCGCCTGAATGGGCATGCCGCCAAAGACGGACACGCCGATGGCAGCGGCGGCGGGCGTCGCTTCCAGCGCCTCGATCGAGGCTGTATAGCTGTTGCCGCTTTCGGGAACGGCGGTTTCCGAAAGGCGGGAGATCAGCGCCTCTCCTTCCGGAACACAGAGGATCCGCCCGTAAGGCGCGAAGGCGTCGTCTTCCACACTGTATAAAGGCAGAGCGGGGTTGGCCTCCCGCAGGGCATCCAGGATATTCATGGCAGGCTCCTTAGCGCAATGCTTCGAACATGGCTTTGAGCGCGGCCTTGTCCATGGGAACGGGGTTGTTCTGCATCAGGGGGTGAACGGCGCAGGCGGCGGCCAGG
>CADBSR010000156.1 GCA_902797385.1 uncultured Lachnospiraceae bacterium | reverse complement strand
GAAAATATAAGCTTCTTACTGATAGCTTGTATGATAGCGTACTATTCCCGGCAGCTTTTTTATGAATCTAATGATGTGACAAAAGGGTACGTCCCGGTGTCACCCTGAATCTAATGATGTGACAAAAGGGTACGTCCCGGTGTCACCCAATGATGTGACAAAAGGGTACGTCCCGGTGTCACCCGATGACAGGGGACGCGAAGACACAGAACCGTCCCCTGTCTTTTACAGTCTTGCGAAGACAGAGAACCGTCCCCTGTCTTTCCTGTCTTTCACTCTCCTTTTGCTGGTCTGGTTTCCTCGCCGTAGGTTTTCTCCATTCGCCGAAGGATTTTTTCGCCGGCGAGGAAGGAGAGGATGGCGGTCAGGGCCCAGGAGATCGGGTAGGAAATATAAATGGATTCCAGACTCGGCCAGGCAGCAAACACCACCGTGATCCAGACAATGCGCAGCAGGCAGGCCCCGATCAGCGAATTGATGGTGGAAAGCAGCGATTTGCCCAGGCCCCGGAGGAAGCCGGACATGGTTTCCATCGCCGCCAGGCAGAAATAGGTGCTGAACATGATGCGCATGCGGACATACGCCGCCTCCATGGCATGCGGTTCCGTGACATACAGGGAGACAAAGCCCTCTTTGAACAAAAGCATGATCAGGGCCAGACTCATGGACAGCGACGCACCGATGAACAGACAGTTGCGGCGGACCCGGCGCAGCCTTTCGTACTTGCCGGCGCCGACGTGCTGGCTGGCAAACGTCACTGCCGCCTGATTGCAGGAGAAAGCGCAGGTATACAGGAACGACTCCAGACTGGAACCGGCCGCATTGCCGTCTATGATCGCCGAGCCGCCCGGATAGTACTGGTTATTCAAGCTGACCAGGGAAGACTGGATCAGCATATTGGAAATGCTGAACAGGCAGCCCTGGATGGCGGACGGGATCCCCATGGAAAGCTGATTGTGCAGCGAGCCTTTGGTGATTTTAAGCGCCTTGAAATCCAGATGCGTCCAGCCCTGATCCTTATGTAGCAGCCAGAGCATGATCGCTGCCGAGCAGAACTGTGAAATAACGGTCGCCAGCGCCACGCCGTCGACCGACATCCCGCAGACCAGAACAAAGAAGAAGTTCAGGGCCACGTTGAGCAGGCCGGAGCCGATCATGACGAACATTGGGGTTTTGCTGTCGCCCTTCCCGCGGAAAATGTTGATGCAGCAGTTGCCCAGACTCGAGAAAAGAGCACCGCAGAATATGATGCGGGAATAGGTCGTAGCCAGACGCAGCACCTCGCCCTCATCGCCTATCATTCGCAGGATGGAAGGCGTCAGGATCAGCGCCAGCGCGCCGATCACGACCCCCAGGATCGCATTCACACAAATGGCGGTATGAACAGCCTCCCGGGTCGCCCGTTCGCTTCCCGCGCCCACATGCCGGGAAACCATGATATTGGCACCGATGGAAAAGCCTATGAAAATATTGAGGAAAAAGTTATTCATGGCGGCGGTCGTTCCGATGGCGCCCAGGGCTCCCTCCACACCGGAATAGCCTACCACAACCATGTCCGCTGCATTGTACAGATTCTGCAGCAGATTCATGGTCATGATCGGGATAATAAACTGAAAGATCTTGGGGACCAGGGGGCCTTCCGTCAGATTTTTGATATTGCTGTTTGCCGAAGACATGAAATTTCCTTTCCTGTACCGGGCACGAGACAGTCCCGGCGTGACGCTTCTTTCCTCCGGCTGTGGACGCTTTCAGGAAGAAGCAGGCTGTATTATAATCGATTCGCCTGAAAACCGGAAGAGAAGGAAGGATTCTCTTATTTTTCTGTCAGAATCTCTTCTCAGGGCAACGAAAAACGCTCCGGGTTCCGGAGCGTTTTTTCAGTCGGAAGCCGTTTGTCCGGCTTTCGTTTCTTTGTCTTTGTCGTTTTATTTACGATTCTTTGGACGGCATTTCCGTCACCGTGGCGGCCGTTTTTTTGCGATAACGGGCGCGGGAGCGTTTGGCGGTTTTCCGGGGCGTCTTCGGCGCTGCACCGGCGGCGGCTGCCTCTTCGGCACGCTTGGCTCTCCGCTTCGCCTTTTCCTTTTCTACGCGGCGGATCCGTCTTTCCCGAACGGCTTCCTTGCGGCTTTCGATCTCCGCCACATCCTCTTCCGTGGCCGGCTTGATGGTCTTGACAATGAAGATCTCTTCTCCCGGGCCCTTCCGGATCCGGAGCTTGCCCTTGACGGCCCCGTGGCGGGGGCATTCACACAGGGCATAATACATGCTGCCGCCGCTGCCCGCAAACCAGTCGATCGTTTTGGTCACTTTGGAGCGGCAGCGATTGCAGGACAGCGCCGTTACGCTGGGCTCCTTCAAGGCTGTTTCCTTGTCCGGATACAGCTGTGAGACGAACTTGGTATAGGTCTTGAAATTGAGTGTAAACTCTTCCTCGTGGTTTTCCGGCAGATGGTAATAGTCCACGGACTGATAGTGCAGGTACGGCTTGATATTCATCTTCTGCATGATCAGCGCCGTATAGTACGCATCCTCGAAGGCGGCATGGAAGCGTCCTTCCTCCGGGATCTCCATGGCCTCGACCGCCTCCTGCAGGGCCGGTCTCTTTTTGCCGTCCAGATAGGCCAGGCTGTAGAGCTTCTGCAGGTCCAGGTACAGCAGGGGCTTCGGGAATTTGTACTGGATATGATAATATTCCAGATTCCGCTGCAGTTCGAAGAGGTCGGACGGGCCCCAGGTCACGAAGACCGGGTTCCTGCCGCACCATTCCAGGAAGCTGCGCGCCACCGGGCTGAAGGTCCGGGACTGGTTCAGGACCGCCATGTCCATATGGACGACCGCCTGCGTATGTCGGTTCATGCTGCGGTAGACCAGGGGTTTGATGGTTTCGTGAAAGCGGTCGACCTCTTTGCGGCGGCCATTGAGCTTGACCGCTCCGATCTCAAGGATCTCGAAGGGAAGCTTCGGATTCTCCCGATACCGTCCGCCCGGTGACTGATTCCACTCCAGGTCAAATACGATATAATTCATAAAAATGGTTTTTCTTTCTGTTTTTTCCTCTTTTGCCCGTCCGTCAGCATCGCGCTGCAGGAACAGGCAGGCAATTTACTGACGGGAGGCCGCCTGGACCACATGGGCCAGCAGCACCGCCGTTGTCACGGCCCCGACACCGCCCGGCACCGGAGTGATCGCCTCGGCGAGCGGCTCTGCAGCGGCAAAATCAATATCTCCGCTTAACGATCCGTCCGGGAGGCGGTGGATCCCCACGTCGATCAGGACCTGCCCCTCTGCAAAGCAGTTTGCTCCTAACGCTGCCGCTTTCCCGATCGCCGCCACGACCAGATCCGACGCCCTCGTGATGGCCGGCAGGTCCTTTGTTTTGGAGTGGCAGACGGTCACGGTCGCATTTTCGGCGAGCAGCATCATGGCCAGGGGGCGGCCGACCACCAGGGATCGTCCGACGACCGTGCATTTTTTCCCGCTTAACGGCACTTCGTAAAAGCGCAGGATCTCCATGACGGCCTGGGAGGTGCAGGGGGCAAAGCCCAGCGCCTTGCCCTCAAACACACCGGCCAGGGACAGATCCGTGGCACAATCCACATCCTTTTCAGGCACGATCCGGCTGCAGAGTTTGGCTTCATCGATCTGCGGCGGCAGGGGCCGCAGGATCAGGATCCCGTGGACCGCCGGATCCCGGTTGAGCGCCTCCAGCGCCTCCTCGGCCTGGGCATAGGAAGCCGTTTCCGGCAGACGCATGTGGCGCAGCGAGATATCGCACAGGCCCGCATTTTTCTGGATCCCTTTCAGATACGCGGCATTATCGGCCCGCTCTCCCAGTTCCAGTACCGCGATCACCGGAACGATTCCGGCCTCTTTCAGGCGATTCGCCTCTTTGGCTGTCCTCTCCCGGATGGCTGCCGCCACCGGGGCGCCCTTTAAAAGATGTTCCATGATCAGATCCTTTTTTCAGAACAGGCCGGTGATCACACCGTTGTCATCGACGTCAATATTTTCCGCGGCCGGTCTCTTCGGCAGGCCCGGCATGGTCATGATATCACCCGTTAACGCAACCACAAAGCCGGCACCGGCGCTGATGCGCACCTGACGCACGGTGATGCGGAAGTTTTTCGGCGCGCCGAGCTTTAAGGGATCGTCCGAGAAGGAATACTGCGTCTTGGCCATGCAGACCGGCATCTTGCCGTAGCCAAGGGCTTCCAGCTTATCCAGCTCTTTGGCGGCCGGTGCCAGGAAATCCACGCCGTCGGCATGATAGATCTTGGTTGCGATCGCGCAGATCTTCTCGCGCAGGGACAGATCATCCTCATAGCTGAAGTGGAAATCGGACGGTTCTTCGCACAGACGGACGACCTCGGCTGCCAGCGCCTTGCCGCCTTCGCCGCCCTTGCCCCAGACTTCGCTTAAGACCACGTTGACACCCAGCGCCTTGCACTCGTCTTCCACCAGCTTTAACTCCGCCTCGGTATCGTCCGGGAAGCGGTTGATGGCGACCACCGCCGGCAGACCGTAGACCTTGGTGATGTTTTCCACGTGCTGCAGCAGGTTCGGCAGACCGGCCTTCAATGCCTGAAGGTCTTCATTTTTCAGCTCAGTCTTGGCCTTGCCGCCGTGCATCTTTAACGCTCTGACCGTGGCTACGATCACGACCGCCGAAGGCTTCAAGCCCGCCATGCGGCACTTGATATCCAGGAACTTCTCGGCGCCCAGATCCGCACCGAAGCCGGCTTCCGTTACGACGTAATCGCCGGTCTTTAAGGCCATGCGGGTCGCCATGACGGAGTTGCAGCCGTGCGCGATATTCGCGAACGGGCCGCCGTGTACGAAGGCAGGGGTATGCTCCAGCGTCTGGACCAGGTTGGGCTTTAAGGCATCCTTTAAGAGGGCTGCCATGGCGCCCTGGGCCTTTAAGTCGCCGGCCGTGACAGGCTTGTCGTCGTAGCTGTAACCAATGATGATCCGCGCCAGGCGGGCCTTTAAATCGGCAATGCTGGAGGAGAGGCAGAGGATCGCCATGATCTCGGAAGCCACGGTGATATCGAAGCCGTCCTCACGGGGGAAGCCGTTGGGCTTACCGCCCAGGCCGACCACGATGCTGCGCAGCGCTCTGTCGTTCATGTCCACAGCCCGCTTCCAGCTGATCCGGCGCACATCGATCCCCAGCGCATTGCCCTGATGCACGTGGTTGTCGATCATCGCTGCCAGCAGGTTGTTGGCCGCGCCGATGGCATGGAAGTCACCGGTAAAGTGCAGGTTGATATCCTCCATGGGAACGACCTGGGCGTACCCGCCGCCGGCCGCTCCGCCTTTGATGCCGAAGACCGGTCCCAGAGACGGCTCACGGAGGGCCACCATCACGTTTTTCCCGATCTTTTTCAGACCGTCAGCCAGACCGATGGTCGTCGTTGTCTTCCCTTCACCGGCCGGGGTGGGGGTAATGGCGGTCACCAGGATCAGCTTGCCGTCCGGACGGTCTGCACGATCCTTTAAGAGGCTAAAGTCCACCTTGGCCTTGTAGTTACCATACTGTTCCAGATAGGATTCGTCGATTCCGGCCGAGGCCGCAACTTCCCGGATGTGCTGCTTTTCGCAGGCCTGCGCAATGGCGATGTCAGTGAGCATGTTTTCTCCTTTTCAGACTGATTGAACACAATTCGTGTCCTTTTTCACATATTACCCATATTTCTATGGTCAAAATGCACCGTTTGGCATCATTTTGAGCTGTTTTTGATCCCTCTTACTATAATACCATATGACGAAAAAGTGAGGGATCCACCATGATCGAACAACGTTTAAAAGCGCTTCGGCTTTCCCGCGAACTGACGCAGAAGAAAGTCGCCAAGGACCTGCATCTGACCCGTGCCGCCATCAGTGCCTACGAAAACGGCCGGCGCACGCCTGCCAATGATATCCTGGTCCTGCTTGCCCGTTACTATGAAACGACCACGGATTATATCCTCGGCATTACGGATTCACCGGATCTGCCGCCGCATCTGGACCGTTTCAGTCGCGAAATGCTGTCGTGTTACGAAGCCAGCGACGCCGTCACCCGAAGCCTCATCTACCGGCACTATATGTCCGCACAGGAACTTCTGCATTTCGGCCATCACTAAGCGTTTCTTTCCTTACGACTCCGGCACCGCGGCTTTTTCCAGTGCCTTTGCCTTCAGGAACCCGTAAATAAAGCGGTCGATATCGCCGTCCAGCACCGCGGTCGTATTGCCGGTTTCCACGTTGGTCCGCAAATCCTTGACCATGGTGTAGGGCTGCAGCACGTAGGAGCGGATCTGAGACCCGAAGTTGTTGTCCCGGACCACCCCGCGGATATCGGCGGCCTTCTCCAGATTGGCCTGCTGCTTCAGGATCAGGAGCTTGGCCTTTAACATCTGCATGGCCTTGTCCTTGTTCTGGTACTGCGAGCGCTCGTTCTGGCACTGCACCACGATCCCGGTCGGGAAGTGCGTGATACGGATGGCGGACGAGGTCTTGTTGACCTTCTGGCCGCCCGCGCCGCTGGAGCGGAACACATCGATCCGGATATCATCGTCCGGGATCTCAATATCCAGATCTTCCTCAATATCCGGCATTACGTCGCAGGAGACAAAGGACGTCTCGCGCTTGCCGGCCGCATTGAAGGGAGAGATGCGAACCAGACGATGGACGCCGTGCTCGGACTTAAGCAGCCCGTAGGCATGGTATCCGTTGATCTGGATCGTGACAGATTTGATACCGGCTTCATCGCCCTCCTGCATATCCAGGACTTCGGCGGTGAAGCCTTTTTTGGCGGCCCAGCGGGTGTACATGCGGAACAGCATGGAGCACCAGTCGCAGGATTCCGTGCCGCCGGCGCCGGCCCGGAGGGTCACAATGGCGTTGTTCGCATCGAATTCCCCCGAAAGAAGGGTTTCCATGCGAAGGCCTTCCAGCTCGTCCTTTAAGGCGCTGAGCATCTCCCCGACCTCCGCCGCCACGGCCGGATCCTCTTCTTCATAGCCCATCTCGATCATGACTTCAATATCTTCATACTGACGGGAGAGGCCTTCCAGCTGACGGACGGTGTCCTTGAGGTTTTTCAGTTCCGTGGAGATCTTGGCCGCCCGCTCCGGATCGTTCCAGAAGTCGGGCTCCTCCATCATCTTGTCCAGCTCGGTGATCCGGTTGGCCTTTCCTTTTAAGTCCAGGGAATCCCGAACCTCCTGCAAAGGCTCCTTGAGTGCTGCCAGTTCAACTTTATAATTGTCCAGTTCGACCATGTGTGCTTATGCCTTTCGTCCGTGACACTGCTTGTACTTTTTGCCGCTGCCGCAGGGGCAGGGATCGTTCGGGTAGATCTTCACATCCGCCCGGCGCACCGGCGCCTTGGCCACGGAGGTGTCCCGGTTCGTGCCCATGGCTTTCGCGACCTGCTCGCGTTCCGCCTTCTGTTCCTGGCGGATATGCATGAGCGCCTGAATGGTATCTTCCTGGATGCCGGCCGTCATGTTTTCGAACATGTCAAAGCCCTGCATCTTGTATTCCACGACCGGGTTCTTCTGGCCGTAGGCCTGCAGGCCGATGCCCTGCCGCAGCTGATCCATATCGTCAATATGGTTCATCCAGCGGCGGTCCACGCTTCTGAGCAGCACCACGCGCTCGATCTCCCGCATCTTTTCGGGATCGCCCACCAGCGCTTCCTTCTGCTCATACAGACGGACGGCTTCTTCCTTAAGATACTGCTTTAAGTTGGCCTTGCTGTGGCATTCCTGCGCGATCTCGGTCGTGACGGGTTCCACGGGGATGATGGGGATCAGGGACTGGTTCAGTTCATTCAGATCCCATTCCGTGTTGTGCGCGTCATCCGACAGATAGGTGTCGACGGCGTTGTCGCAGATATCCGTCAGCATCTTCATGATGGATTCGCGCATGTTTTCGCCGTCCAGCACCCGGCGGCGTTCCGCGTAGATCAGCTCGCGCTGCTCGTTCATAACCTGGTCGTATTCCAAAAGGTTCTTGCGGATTCCGAAGTTGTTGCCCTCGATCCGCTTCTGGGCCCGCTCAATGGCGGAGTTCAGCATCTTGTGCTCAATGGGTTCATTGTCCGGGACGTTCAGCGAGTTGAACATGTTCAGCATCCTGTCGCCGCCGAACAGACGCATCAGATCGTCTTCCAGAGAGATATAGAAGCGGGATTCACCCGGGTCTCCCTGACGGCCGGCACGGCCGCGCAGCTGATTGTCGATACGGCGGGACTCATGCCGCTCCGTACCGACGATCTTTAAGCCGCCGGCGGCTCTGGCTTCATCGTCCAGCTTGATATCGGTACCACGGCCGGCCATGTTGGTGGCAATGGTGACCGCGCCGTGTACACCGGCTTCGGCAATGATCTCGGCTTCCATTTCATGGTAGCGGGCATTCAGGACGTTCAGCTTGACGCCGCGCTTGCGGAGCATGGCCGCGATCTCTTCGGACGCCTCAATGGTCACGGTGCCGACCAGGACCGGCTGTCCCTTGGCGTGTGCCTCGGTGACCGCCTCCACGATCGCGTGCAGCTTTTCCTTCTTGGTCTTGTAGACGGAATCGTTTAAGTCCTTGCGGATGACCGGCACGTTGGTCGGGATCTCAATGACGTCCATGCCGTAGATATCCCGGAATTCCTTTTCTTCCGTCATGGCGGTACCGGTCATGCCGGCCTTCTTCTCGAATTTGTTGAAGAAGTTCTGGAAGGTGATGGTCGCCAGGGTCTTGGACTCGCGCT
>CADBSR010000155.1 GCA_902797385.1 uncultured Lachnospiraceae bacterium | reverse complement strand
TTTGAAATTACAGCGTTCAAGGCGCGGCACGCCATTCCCTGCTATGGCTACAGCATTGAGATCCCCCGCCAGGGCCGCTTCCAGGTGGAACGGGCCCAGGCGCTGGGCCTGCCGGTCCAGTACTGGAGCCAGCTGCAGAAGGGCGAGCAGGTGGAATACGAAGGAGAGATCTACTACCCGGAAATGGTGCTGGGGCCGCCCCGCAAGGGCATCAAGCTCAGCTACTGTACGGATTCCCGGCCGTCGGACAATATCGTAGCCGGCGCCAAAGACGCGGATCTGTTTATCTGTGAAGGCATGTACGGGGAACGCGGCTCCGAAAGAAAGGCCGCCGAGCATAAACATATGACCTTTGCGGAAGCAGCATCGCTGGCACGGGAAGCCGGTGTAAAAGAGCTGTGGCTTACGCATTTTTCCCCGGCTATGAATCATCCAGAAGAATTTTTAACGGTTGCGCAGGAAATATTTCCTAACACCGTCTGCGGGACGGACGGCATGAGCCGGGTCCTGAATTTTGAAGAATAAGGAAGATAAAGATTGGAAAGTATCAAAATCCTGGCGATCGAAAGCTCCTGTGATGAAACGGCGGCCGCGGTTGTGGAAAACGGCCGTCACGTCCTGAGCAATATCATTTCTTCTCAGGTCCCCATGCATACGCTGTACGGCGGCGTGGTGCCGGAGCTGGCCTCCCGCGCCCATATTGAAGCCATCCATCCGGTGGTGGAGGAGGCGCTGAAAGGGGCTGGCCTGACTCTGGCGGATATCGATGCGGTGGCTGTGACCTACGGACCGGGCCTGGTCGGGGCGCTTTTGGTCGGCGTGGCCTTCGGAAAGGCACTGGCGTTCGGCCTGGAGAAGCCGCTGATCGGTGTGAACCATATTGAGGGGCATGTTTCGGCCGCGCTGCTGGAGCATCCGGAACTGGAACCGCCGTTTTTATGTCTGATCGTTTCGGGCGGACATACGAACCTTGCATATATGCGCGACTACGGGGTGTTTGAGATCATCGGAAGCACCCGGGACGATGCCGCCGGCGAGGCCTTCGACAAGGTGGCCAGAGCCATCGGTCTGGGATATCCCGGCGGGCCGAAGATCGAAAAAGCCGCCCGGGAGGGAGATCCGGAAGCCATTCATTTCCCCCGGGGCAAGGTGGATGAGGCACCGTACGATTTTACCTTCAGCGGCATGAAGTCCGCGGTGCTGAACTATCTGAACCATGCGGAAATGACCGGCGAGACGGTTCGGCAGGCGGACGTGGCTGCTTCCTTCCAGGCGGCAGTGATCGATGTCCTGGTGAGCCGGGCCATGCATGCGGTCCGGGAAAGACGGGAAAAGCAGCTGGTCCTGGCCGGCGGTGTGGCAGCCAACGGCGCCCTTCGGGAAGCCCTGCGTAAGGCCTGTGAGGCAGAGGGGGTCAAACTCTACGTACCCTCGCCCATTTTCTGTACGGACAATGCCGCCATGATCGGCGCGGCCGGCTACTACCGCTTCCGCAAGGGCGAGCGGGCCGGCTGGGATCTGAATGCGGTCCCGTATCTGGAACTGACATAAGAAAAGCGGGCTGAGCCCGCTTTTGAATCATAAAGGCGGTTTTCTATGCAACCATCCATTTCTGCAGTTTATCAAAAACGATTCTTTACCGCTTTGCTGGCGGTGCTCATCCTGTCACTGCTCCCGCTTTTCGTCCTGGGCTTCTATGCGCATCCCAGCGTGGATGATTATTACTACGGGGCCGAGACGGCGGCTCTGTGGCAAAAGACCCACGATGCAGGCGCGGTCGTGTCGCTTTCTTACGATATGATGAAAGAAAGCTATGAGACCTGGCAGGGGAATTTTGCAGCCATCTTCCTCATGCGCCTTCAGCCGGCAGTGTTCGGAGAATCGCTGTACGTCCTGACGCCGGTGATCCTGCTCGGAAGTTTTACGGCCGCGTTTTTGGTGTTTTCCTACCTGGCCGTCAGACGGTTGCTCAAGACGTCGGCCCTGTCGGCGCTCGGCACCGCCGTTGTGGTGACGTTCTGTGCGTTGCAGTTCTGCTACCGTCCGGTGGATTCGTTTTACTGGTTCAACGGAGGGATCTATTATACTTTCTTCTTTTCGCTAAGCCTGTTCCTCTATGCCCTGCTGATCCAGGCGGGGAGCGGGAAAAGCTGCCCGGGGCGTATCGTGGCGGCGGCAGCGGCCCTGCCGCTTGCGTTTGTGATCGGCGGCGGAAATTATTCTACCGCGCTTTCCTGCGCGGTCCTTCTGGCCTGTGTCAGCGTCTTTCTCCTGGCGACGAAACGCAAAAGCTGGATCCCGGTGGCCCTCGCCTGCGGAGCGCTGCTGGTCTCGCTGGCCCTCAGCATCCTGGCGCCGGGCAATGAAATCCGCCAGGCTGTGACCGGGGAGAGCAGCGGGGTCGTGAAAGCCCTCCTCTATTCCTTCGCCTACGGCGGGTATTCGCTGGCAGATGGCCTGAGCGTTCCGGTTCTGGTGATGTGGGCCGGGCTGCTGCCGTTCCTGTACCATTTTACCAGACGGGCCAAATATCAATTCCGCCTGCCGCTGCTGGTCCTGCTCTTTACCTTCGGCATCTACGCTTCCCAGGGAACAGCCCTGTTCTATGCCCAGGGCCTGCGGATGCCGCCGCGCATGAGCAATATCATTTATTTCAACGCCTACCTCTTTATCGGCTTCAATCTGGTCTACTTCTGCGGCTGGCTGAAAAACCGTTTCCCGGGCAATTTCCTGGAGAAGATCAGCGACCGCCTGACGTCCTCCGAAAAGCGGCTCGGGCGCTTTGCCCTTGGCTGCTGCCTGCTGTTTGCCCTGGGCTGTATAGGTCTTTGTGAGGTGAGCGAGGGTGAAAACAGGGGGGCCGCCTTTGATCTGGAGCCCCTAAGCGTCAATGTCGCTTTCAGTCTGGTGAACGGCGAAGCAGCCCGCTTTGATGCGGAAATGCAGGCGCGCGCCGCCTTCCTTTCCGGACAGCCGGAAGGCGCGGATGTTGTCATAGCACCGCTTTCGGTCCAGCCGAAGGCCCTGGTCCACTCGGATATCACGGAAGATCCGGCTGATTTCAAAAACGATCACTTAGCCCGCTTCTATCATCTGGGAAGCATTCGGATCCAGCCGTAAGGCGCTGCCGGCAGCTGCCTGCGATCCCGGTTAAATCTTTTCCCCTTCCTGCTCAAAAAGCTTGCGGGAGGGGATTTTTTTTGCTATAATGGATCAACAAAGAACCGGAAAGAAGGGATGGTTGACCACTATGAAATTTGTATGTGAAATCTGCGGCTATGTACACGAAGGAAGCGAACCGCCCGCCGTGTGCCCTGTCTGCCGCGTGCCCGGCCGTTTTAAAGCCGTAGAAGAGAAGAAAAACCCGTACCAGGGAACGCAGACCGAAAAGAATCTGCAGGCCGCTTTTGCCGGCGAATCCCAGGCCCGCAATAAGTATACCTATTTTGCCTCTGTTGCCAAGAAGGAAGGCTATGAGCAGATCTCTGCCCTCTTCTTAAAGACAGCGGACAATGAAAAGGAACATGCCAAGATGTGGCTGAAGGAGTTAAAGGGCATCGGCAATACGGCTGAAAACCTGGCAGCTGCCGCCGATGGCGAGAACTTCGAATGGACCGACATGTACGAAGGCTTTGCCAAGACGGCAGAAGAGGAAGGCTTCCCGGAACTGGCCAAGAAATTCCGCGGCGTCGCCGCCATCGAAAAGCATCATGAAGAGCGCTACCGTGCCCTGCTCCGCAACGTCGAGACCGCGAAGGTCTTCGAAAAGAGCGAAGTGAAGGTCTGGGAGTGCCGCAACTGCGGCCATATCGTGGTCGGCACCAAGGCCCCCGAGGTCTGCCCGGTCTGCGCACATCCGCAGAGCTATTTCGAAGTCAATACGGAAAACTATTAAAAGGTGCCAGGCGCATCAAGCCGCCGGCGGATCCCTTCCCGGGTTCTGCCGGCGTTTTTTTATGGCAGGATCCTGCCGCAAAAGACAGGGCGGCAGGCGACAACTTCCTGAAATTTTTTTTGACATGATCCTTTTTTCATGATAATATTAAGAAAAACAATACGACACAAGCCAATAAAGCAAAAAGGATCCTAAGGAGACGAACCATGAACGAAACGCAAAAAGCCCCGCAGCCGGCAGCCGGCGCGGAAGTCAAAGCCAGGAAAAAAAGTCCCTGGAAGAAGATCATTATTCTGGCAGTCATTCTTGTCGTAGTGCTGCTGATCACCAACCCTTCCCTGATGTTTTTCCTGCCGGAAGCCTGGCGGGAATCCATGAAGGAAGCTTATACCGGTCTTTTCGGTGATGTGGACCAGGTCACGAAAGTGGTACGCTTCAACTGGATATCGATCTTCAAGCTGATCGTGATCATCCTGTTTATGCTTATCGTCAAGTCCCTGGTGAAGCTGATCCTGGAAAAGGTCAAGCCGAAAACCCCCAAGGGGGCCAGCGTGCTGTCCATGGTCCGGAGCTTCAGCGGTTATGCCATCGCCCTGATCCTTCTGGTCTGGTGCTTGTCGGCCATCGGGATCAATCTGAGCACCATCTTCGCCAGCATAGGAATCGTAGCCCTGGTCATCGGCTTTGCGGCGGAGAGCCTGATTGAAGACGTTGTGACCGGCCTGTTCCTGGTTTTTGAGGATGAATTCAACGTCGGCGATATCATCGAATACAACGGCTTCCGCGGGACGGTGACCAATATCGGGGTCCGCGTCACTTCGATCCAGGATGCCGGCGGCAATATCAAGCTGGTGAACAATTCGGATCTGCGCAATATTCTGAACCGCTCCCGGACCAATTCGAACGCGGTCTGCGATATTCCGATCTCCTATGCGGCCAATCTGGCGGATACGGAAGAGATCCTGAAGGGGATCGCGGCTGCTATGCCGGCCAAATATCCGGGCCTTTTCAAGACGCCGCCGCAGTATCTGGGCGTTCAGGCGCTCGATGCTTCCTCGGTCAATTTGCGCTTTATTGCGAAAGTGGATGAAAACGATATCTATTCGGCAGCCCGCACCATGTTCCGGGAATTCAAGATCGGCATGGATGAAGCCGGCGTGGAGATCCCGTTCCAGCAGGTCGTTGTCCATCAGGGCGACAAATAAAGATCCATGAGACAGATAGTTGGACCAGACGAATACAATCTGCCGGGGGAAGAGTATACCCGCCCGCCGGAAGTCCCCGAGACGCTGCGCGATGCCAGCCGGTATCCCGGGGGCGTCGGCGTGCGCCCGGAATCCGTGGCCAAAGTAGACGATGCGCCTCCTGAGACGCTGGAGGAGCCCCCGAAGCAGGCGCAGGCGGCCGCTGAGGCGGCGCAGACGGCGGCGCGCCGGACCAAAAAACGGCGCTCGCTTTTGATGCAGTTCGCAGCCGTAGCCTCTTCCGTCGTGCTGGTCACCAATTCCTTCGGCCTGGATTTTCTCGGCATGGACGGCTTGTTCAATGACTCAGTGATCCTGGGTCAGGTGGAGCAGGAATCGAAGCCCCCCGAGACAAAGCCGCAGGAAACGGGTGATTCGGAATTTGACTACCGCCAGAAGCTGCCCTTCGGCGGCGATGAGACGCTTCCGAAAACCGGAGGCGCGCAGCAGGAGAGAGCCTGGGATCTGCCGCACAATCATTTTATAGCCGCGGTTCGCTTCAGTGAATCTTCCGGCATGGGAGAGCAGGCGACGGCAGCGGGCTTTGCCTATGTGGATCCGGAAAATGAAGGGATGCTGGCGGGACCCGTGGTGTTTAACTACAGTGATCCTGCCCGGGATCGGCTGGAGAATTCCACCATTCGCTATGATGCGGCCAGCAATACCCTGACCTTGAACGGTTACCGGGGAGAGGGCCTTCTGATCAACCGGATGGGAGATGACTTTACGATCCGCCTGGAAGGTGAAAATGAGCTCACGCAGTATCTCCTGGTGAGCGGCGGCAGCCTGCGCTTAAGCGGAAGCGGAAAGCTGATCATCAACCGGGAAGAAAACAATGACTATGAGTACGGGATCCTGCTTTCGGGGAATTATACCAATGCCCGCCTGATCATTGAAGAAGGGGTGCGCTTTGATATATGCGGAGGCTGGAGCGCCTTTGCGGTTCTCCAGACCAGCGCGGAGAAGGCGATCTGGTATCAGAGGGATCTTGCCTGGCCGGGCGTCTATCAGGCGCAGAAACGAAAGGCAGAAGCCTCGCCGGATCCGCAGGATGCCCTGCGGTACTACAATTGGTGGCTGGCCGGAGAGGGTGCAAAGGTAGTGATAAGCAAGCTGGCGACCGGCGGTGAGCCCGTCCGCCCGGCTGAGACGCAGGTGCCGCCCATGCCGACGGGGCCTGTGATCGTGCCTGATACCGAGCCGGTTACCGAACCGGTCACCGAACCGGTACCGGAGATCCGGGGCGTGCCGATCGGCGGAGACAGCGCGTTCCCGGTCCTGTCCAATCCTTTGCCGAATACCCGCGGCGCGGACGGAGCAGAACATGCGGGCGGGATCATCCTGATGAATGACGCGAGCGGGCAGAGCCTGGATATGATCTATGCCGGGGGTGTCCCGACCAATTCTGAACCGAGAAGCGACATCTTCTATGATGCGGAAAGAAACACCCTGGTTCTGACCGACCTCATGGCTTACGCGCTGCAGATCGACAACATGGGCAACAGCTTTACGATCGAGCTGCACGGGAAAAATGTGCTGGACGAAGCGATCGAGGTCTTTGGGCATTATGCCAGCGGCAGCCTGCATATTTCGGGCGATGGCTATCTGGCGCTCAATGCCGAGGGCGGGGGCGCCGGACTCTCCCTCCATAGCATCTACAGTGAAGCCTGCCTGATGATCGACAGTACTGTCACCCTGGACGTCTATGGGGCGCCGTATGCGATCAGCGTCAGAGATTCTTCGGCTCCCAAGGCAATCTATTACCTTTCCGAGACCCCGCTTGAAGGGATACGGCAGGAGAATTATGCGATGGATGCCGACCCGACCGGGGCGGTGTCGGGAACGTACGGCAGCTGGGGGCTTATCGATGAAACGGGTCAGCCGGTCACCCACATCCATTTTGGAGGGGATGTTCCACCGGATCCGGAGTATCCGGGTCTGCCGGTGGGCGGGGACAGTGCTTTCCCCGATTTGCCGAACCCGGACCCGAATTCACCGGTGCCGGGCAGCGTGCTCGGGGCTGACGTGCCCTATTTCATCCTGGATGAGGATTATATTCAGGTT
The DNA here is from genome assembly GCA_902797385.1 of uncultured Lachnospiraceae bacterium. GTDB lineage: Bacteria > Bacillota > Clostridia > Lachnospirales > Lachnospiraceae > UBA6987. The sequence goes on along the minus strand of CADBSR010000155.1, from coordinate 1,226 downwards.
TATGACAGCGATATAGAGCATGGGGCTTTCATCTACGTCAATCCCGCCTGGCAGGATCCGCTCGCAAGCTTCCCCGGCGTCTCGTATGACAGGGAGACCAATACCCTGACCCTGAACAATTACCACGGGGCCGGCATCAGCGCCAATCTGATGGGCAACAGTTTTACCGTGGAGCTGATCGGAGAAAATGAGCTTACGCATGTTTTCGTGGTCTGGGGCTTCTTCACCGGCGGCAGCATCCGCTTCACCGGCACGGGATCACTGGTCATCAACAGCTCGCAGACGCAGGCGTACGGAATGCTGCTGAATGCGGAGAATTCCGTGTCCGCGCTTCTGGTCGACGCCGGTGTTACGCTGGATATTTACGGAACGCAAAGCGCGCTTGGTGCGATAGCCACGACGGCGGAGAAGGCCGTCTACTGGATCTCGGATGCGCCCTTGCGGGGCGTGCGGCAGATGATAGACGATGAAACGTCCGCCGAACAGGGAGAGGCTCCGGCAGGTGAAGAGACCGGTGCCCACAACTGGATCCTGACAGACCTGCACGGAACGCCGCTGACCCGTCTGCATATTGATGGAAGATAAGCCTGCCGGAAGACGGATGCATCCTTTTTTACGAACGTTCCTCTCATAAAAAATGAACCGGCCCCTGCGGCACTTTGGCAGCAGGGGCCGGTTTTATCGGTTAAACGTCTGGATGGATTTAGCCTTCAATAGCAATATGTTTTGCTTCTTCGACCTTCGGGACTTCTTCCTTCTTCGGAACGATGAGCGTTAAGACACCGTTCTCGAATCTGGCTTTGATATCTTCCTCGGTCAGGATCTCGCCGACGTAGAAGCTGCGGGAGACATTGCCCACATAGCGTTCGCGGCGCAGGTACTTCTGGCCTTCTTCGGCTTCGGTGGCGCGGTTGGCGCTTACAGTCAGATATCCGTCTTTCAACGTGATCTGCACATCTTCTTTTTTGAAACCGGGCAGGTCGATATCGACTTCGTAGCCGGTCTTGTTTTCCTTGACGTCGGTCCGCATCAGACCGCCGATCCCGTTAAATTCATGCTCCATGCGGCGCAGTTCACGGTGTGCATCCCGGGCAGGTCTCTCCCAGGTCGGGAAGTTCATCAGGTCCTCTAAGAAATCATTTCCAAATACGCTAGGTAATAACATTGTTTTGCCCTCCTTTTATGACTGCGGCCCGGCGGGCCGTCCTGTTTTTGCTGTTCGACCG
>CADBSR010000154.1 GCA_902797385.1 uncultured Lachnospiraceae bacterium | reverse complement strand
TTCTCCGGGAACTGGTAGGGGCCGTAATTGTTGGAGCAACGCGAAATGCTCACCGGCAGCCCGAAGGTCCGGTGATAGGCCTGGACCAGAAGGTCCGCTGAGGCTTTTGAGCTCGAATACGGCGAACTGGTATGGATGGGCGTTTCTTCCGTAAAGAACAGATCCGGCCGGTCAAGCGGCAGGTCGCCATAGACTTCATCGGTCGAGACCTGGTGATACCGCCCGATCCCGTATTTGCGGCAGGCATCCATCAGCACGGCCGTACCGAGGATATTGGTCTCCAGAAAAACGCCGGGATTTTCAATGGAACGGTCCACATGACTTTCCGCCGCGAAATGCACCACGATATCCGGATGTTCTTCTTCAAACAGCCCGTACACCGCCTCCCGGTCACAGATATCCGCCTTCACGAAGCGGAAATTCGGATGATCCAGCACCGCCTTCAACGTACTTAAATTGCCGGCATATGTCAACTTGTCCAGACAGACGATCCTGTCCTCCGGATGTTTCTCCAGTTCATAAAATATAAAATTGCTCCCGATAAATCCGGCTCCGCCGGTCACCAGTATCGTCATTTACTCTATTCCTCCCGTTTCTTCCGTGCTTTCTCCGACCGGTTCTCCGTTTTCATCCGTTTCCGGCGGGAGCGCCTCGGTCTCCTGTGTGCTTTCCGGCTCCGTCGTCGAAGCTGCTCTCGCCTCCGCTTCTGCGTCCAGCTGCGGCAGATACTCTGCCCAGGCACGGTATACCGAACGATATAAAGGATCGGAAGACAGATCCTCCTTCAAGCCGTCAAACAAGCTGTGCAGCCTTTTTAACTGCCCTTCCTCGGCCGGATCCAGGCGATACATCTCCAGGAAAGTCCCGTAGGCGCCCTTCAGGGCATCTGAGTCTGTCAGGTCCCGCCGCACATTTTCCAGCTCCAAGCTGTATTTGGCGACCGCCTCACTGACTGCCCGGCTGCGCCTGCGTGAAAGCGTGGGTGCCAGGATCCCGATGATCACGCACAAAAGGATGAGTCCGGTCAGGATCACCCGCAGCAAAAAGGCCGGGCGGCCTTCCAGCGCCTCCCGCAGCTTGCCGCCTTCCTTCCGCACCGCCTGTCCTGTCTTTTTCAGCGTTTCGGACAGCGGCTCACTGCGCTTGACCTGAGGCGTCCGGATATCGGATGCCATCTCCTTCTGCATGTTCAGGCAGAATACGTTGCCGGTATCGGCTTTCAGGACCGTCCGGATCTCCTTTTCCGCCCGGGAATACTTTCCTTCCGAATAGTACAGCAGGGCCAGCAGGCTGTGTGCCTTGATCATTTTCGGATGATGGGCCGTGACCCATTCCAGCTGAATGATCGCGAGATCCTCGCTGCCCTTCCGGGCGTAATCCAGACCGAAGTTGAACTTGCGGATCGCCTGATTGGCATTTTCCAGTTCCGTTCTGTCGTTCTGGAGCTTTTTCACATAGCCGTCGGCCGGATTGTCTTCCGGCTGATAGTGCGTACTGACCACCCATTCGCACAGGGCGCGGACCGTCTCCCCCATCTCATAGAGGACCAGCCCCAAAAGGTTGCGCGCGGCAATATTCCGCTTGTTGATCTGCAGCGCCCGGTTCAACTCCTCTACGGCGCCGCTTAAGTTCCGCACCCTTGCCTTTTCCAGGCCATAATTATAATAGCGGTTCGAGAGTCTCACGATCCGCCGGTATTCCGTTACATCGGTCCCGCAATGAAGACAGTAACGCCCTGATCCCAGTTTGTTTCCGCAGCGATAACAGAGCATTTATGCTTCCTTTTCCTTTAACAGTTCCATCAGCAGATCTGTCAGATCCGTCGTATCGGTCCGGATCAGATCCTCTGCCTGTTCGATCTCGGTACTGGGCTGAAATTTCGCCAGTTCATCTTCAAATATCAGCATAGCAAATCTCCTTGACGGTACCCTTTCAGTCTATTTCCGTCATATCCCTGTCCGCAACGGCATCCCGCACCGCATAGAAGCGTCTGGCCGAAGGGATCAGCATGATCAGGGCAAAAGCAATGATCGCCGCCAGGCTCCAGACGAGCCAGACCGGCAGGATCTTCCAGTTTTTATTCAGCTGCAGGAGCGCAGGCTGCAGGGACCGGGCTGCAAAAAAGCCCAGGCCGACACCGGTCAGGATCCCAAGGCAGGCCGGCAGCAAAGAGGCGCGCCCCAGCATATTCCGGCAGCTGCGTTCATCCGTTCCGTTCATCCGCATCAGGTACAGGAGCTCCGACTGCCGGTCGGCGCGGAAACGTTCCGCTTCCGGCAAAAGGAGACATAAAAGCACGACGTTCAGCACCAGGATGAGCGGCAGCAGCACGCTCATGCGGCCTGTCAACGCCGGCGCTGCCTGCAGCATGGCCTGACGGCCGCGGATCAGTCCCCAACCTAACCATAAAGCATGGCCGAGCGAGAAGCTCATAAGAGCCCCGCAGACAAAGGTCAGGGCTCCTTCCAGACAGCCGTAGGTATTGCCCCAGGCGGCCCAGATCCCCAGGCAGGCGCCCAGAAGAAGGAGGCCTGTGACGACGGCAAACGGCAGGGCCGCATTCGCCAAAAAGCTGCCGGCGGCGCCGCCTTCGAGAACATAATTGCTCCAGCTGTGCCCGGCGGCCAGCGTATAGAAGAAGCGGCCGAGCAGCGTTCCGGCCAGAACAGCCGGGATCGCCGGGATCAGCAGCGAAAGCGCGCCTTTCAGGCGCAGGTCCTGTCTGCCGCTTCGAAGAATGGCTCTGTGTTCCACCTGATCTTTTTCCCGTCTGAGCATCCGGCCCAACAGCCCGCCGGCCGTTAACAGGATCGCCAGTGCGCTCAATACAGCGCTTCCGATGGCCGTCCGTTTGGACAGAGTGGTCAACAAGCCCAGATCCTGCGCGGTTTTATCCCGGGTGATCCCCGTTCCCGCCCAGGCATTCTTTTTATTGTTCTCCAGTTCCGCCTTTCTGGCGGCGATCAGGCGTTCCGCTTCTTCCGTATCTTTTTCCAACTGCGCCCGGACCTCCGCCAGCCGCTCCTGTTCCGAGGCCTTCCAGTCTTCGTAATCATTCTGTGCCAGCATCAGTTCCCGGCTGACAGCATAGTAGGCATCCTGCTTCGTTGTCAGCTCTTCGTCGGCAGCTGCCAATTCGTCGGATACGCTCTGATAATTGGCTTCCTCGGCCGTGATTTCTTCCCGGATCTGGTTCATGCGGACAACGATGGCGGACGAAAGCGCGCCGGATCCCTGCTCATTGACGATGGTGCGGATATCCTCCTGCAGACCGCTGTTCTGCGTGCCGGCAGACGTCAGGGCATTGCCGTAGTCCCGCAGCTGATTGCTGATCTGCAGTCCCAGCGAGACCAGCGAGCGGCTGGTCGAGCGTTCGATCTCCCGCGCTGTCTCTTCTGAAAGCCCCTGACGGAAGGTGTCCCAGCCGTTGTCCCAACGGCTGCGGGCGCTTTCCACCGCATTTTCCATCTGGGCCGGCTTGGTCAGATCCGCATTGATAAAGGCGCTGAGGATGCTCTCCGCACAGCTGCGGTACAGCGTCAGCATAGAGCCCAGGCCCTTGCCGGAAAGGATCGTTTCGGACTGCGTCAGTTCGCCCCGGACGATCTTATCGATGGACTGCAGCTGCTCCAGCCGCGTTTTCTTTTCCGCTAATGCTTCATCCAGTACCGTAAAGCGGGCGTTCACCTCCTGCCGTTTGCTGTCGGCTATTTCCCATTCGGCCTTGGCGGCTTCGTATTTTTTTGTCAGTTCTTCGATTTTCTGCGTCATGCTGCTGCCGCGGCCCGTCTGTGCGCTCTCCTCGGCTTCCAGCTTCTCCCGCCTGCTGTCCAGTGCAGCGCGTGTTGTTCTCTCATATTCCGCGCTGGCACTCTCTTCGCTCTCCAGACGGGCGGTCACATAGCGCTGCAGATAATCCGAAAGCGTCGTTTCCCAGGACGCAGCCAGACTGTCGTAAGAGGACCCGAACAGGTTCCTGTCCTCATTCCCGAAGCGCAATAACGCCACCGGATACGTGAGCGTTTCCGCTCCGTTCGCGCGAAGTTCCGGAAGGACGATCACGAAGTCCGTCTCATTCGTACGCAGAAAGGCCGGATGATCCGCAAAGCCGACCACGGTCAGCGTGCTCTGCGGCAGTCCGGCTGAATCGCCTTCCACATCCGGATAGATGGTGATCTCATCCCCGATCCGAATGCCGTTATCCATATAAAAACGTCCCAGAACACACTCCTGCGTATTCTGAGCCATCCGTCCGCTTAAAAGCTCTGCCCGGTCGAGCCGTTCCGTCTGCCCCAGGACCTTCACCCGTCTGACCAGGGAGGCGGCTCCGAAAATCGCGTCAGCCCGGAAGCTGCCTTCCACGGCCAGCATGCCGTTTACGCCCCACAGAGCGTCCAGATCCTCTTCCCGGAAGGGATAGGCTGCCTTTAGTTCCAGATCAGCCCGTTCCAGCTTGTTTAAATACGGCACAGCCGAATTCTCAAGATCCTTTGACAGAAGCCGGGCCGTCAGAAAACAGGCGGTTCCTGCTGTGATCAGCAGAAACAAAGCCAGAAAGGATGAAAGATATCTTTTTGTCAGATGTATGATCCCTTTCACTTGCCGTTCCTCTCTCCGATCCCCGTCTACCAGTCCAGCTCGGCCGGTGCCTTGGGTTCTCTGTTAATCAGTACGCTGTTGATGCGGCCGGCCTTTAAGTTTAACACCCGGTCTGCGATCCCGGCGATCTCCCGGTTATGGGTCACGATCACCAGCGTGGCATTCAGTTTTTTCACACCGGAGACCAGGGCCGTAAGGACCTCGGATGCCGCCTTCGCGCTCAGATGCTCTCCCGGTTCTTCTGCCAGCACCAGATCCGGCTTTTTCGCCAGGGCGCGGGCTACCCCCACCAGCTGTCTTTGCTTGGGACTCAGCTGGGACGGGAGTTTTTTGGCGGTATCCTGAATGCCGGCCAAAAACAGTGCTTCCGCCGCATTCAGGGGCTCCAGTGATGTCTTCGTGGCCAGCTCGATATTTTCCTTCACGGTCATGGTCGGGATCAGCGGACAGTCCGGATAGACATAGCCCACAAAGCCCCGGTGATATTCATCCACGGCAGCGGCGCCGGCGTTTAACATATCGCGGCCGGCAGCCAGGAAGCGGCCTTCCCGAACCGCACTGCGATCCGAGGCCAGGTGCAGAAGCCGCAGAAGCGTACGGGATCCGCAGCCGGATTCTCCGACAATGGCCAGCGTTTCTTTTTCGTATATATTCAGATTGAGCTGCTTTAAGGCGCCATCGTCCACACTCTGCTTGCAGGACAGGTCCCGCAGCGCCACAAGGACTTTTTTGCTGTCGGTTTCCGCCAGGGAAGCGCCTCTTTCTCCGAGCGCGATCGCGATCAGGGACGCAGCCATGCTGCAGATGTATACATCTTCCCGGGTAAAATCGGAATCCTTGCGGTCTGTCATCTGCAGACAGCCCAGACAGTCATACTGGTTCTTGAGCGGGATGCTTAAGACGTTGCGCGGGATGGGACCTTTGATATCCGCAAAGCGGGGGTCGGAAGCGCAGTCTGCGATCAGTTCTATTTTTCCCCCTCTGGTCACGGCGCCGGGAATTCCCTTGTCCAGGTCCAGGCTGGCACCGGTCAGATCCTGCCGGCCGACACTGGCCACCACATGCAGACGGGAATCTTTTATATTGAGAAGCCAGAGCGCACTCTCTTCGCAGCCGGCAGCCTGTGTCAGCATCTGCAGCACCTGGCCCAGAATGGTTCCCATGGAACCGGCTTCCCGGAGTTTTCCGGCGATCTCCCAAATCAGTACGGACGGATTTTGTTTCATACTGTCTCCTTATGCCGATAACGGCTGATGATATGAGCAATAAAATAGTACCATATCCCGGTCTTTTTTTCAATACAAGCCTGGCAAGTTGTCATTTTCCGTGCGGGTTTGGCTTGCATTTTCGTGCTTTTCGAATTATCTTTAAAGAAAGAATCAGCGGCACTGTCCGGAATCCGGGTCCCGGGCAAGGGGAAGGAGGTCTTTATGTCTTTACTTTCACAGTTAAACAGTCCCGTCTTTTATCTGATCTGCGGCGGCATCATAGCTTTTGTCGCCGTCATTTGCATCGTGTTTGCCGTTCGGGCGTATAAAGCCGGCAAGGCGATCGGGATGGATGTCTCCAAAATGAAGCGCACCATCATTGCCAGTGCCACCTTTGCCGTCCTGCCCAGCGTCGCGATCCTGCTGGGCGTCATTGCCCTGTCCGGTTCTCTGGGGACCCCCTGGCCGTGGCTCAGGCTCTCGGTCATCGGCGCCCTGCACTATGAAACCCAGGTCGCGGAAGCCGCCGCCGAAGCGGTCGGCCTGGAGGGTCTTTCCGCCAGCGGCATGACCGCCGAAGCCTTCTCCACCATCGCGCTCCTGATGAGCCTCTGCAT
>CADBSR010000153.1 GCA_902797385.1 uncultured Lachnospiraceae bacterium | reverse complement strand
GCCAGCGTCTGTGCCAGTGTGCGCGGCAGAACCAGCGCCAAGTCCTTTCCCCGTCCCAGATAAGAGCCCTCTTTCCTGCAGCGGACCGAGAGCACACCGTCCTTGCACAGGTATTCCGCCGGGGGCGTATTCGCGCTCCGTGTTTCCTTAAGCAGGATCTTTTCCTCTTCTCCGACGCAGATCTCCACATCTCCCATGTCCCAGTCAATATCCAGACCGTACAGCCCCTCACCGGGCAGTTCCGTGACATGGACAGAAGCCGACTCGGCGGAATTCCCAAAATATCCCGTAAGATTTTTAAGCAGTTTGTTTAAGGATGCAAAAGGGGTCTGCACGCTTTTTTCATAAGCTTTTCCCTCTGTTTCCGCCGGACGGTCGTTTCTGGCGGCTCTGCCGCTTTCTTCCCAGTCTTTTTCAGGCAGCTTTTCTCCTTTTTCTTCTAAGAGAATGGTTTCAGCCAGCCGGCGCGGATCGCCCAGGCGAGCCGTGATTTCCTCCTCGCTCAAGCCGTCTTCCAGCATATCGCTGAAAAGCTCCTCAAAATAAGCCAGATGCTCCGGAATATCCGCGATCCCGGCCGCAGTCAGTTCTCTTTCCAGTTCCTGCAAATATGTCTGTTTATTCATGCGCTCCCTCCCGGATAAATCCGTACATTTTTTCCAGTTCCTGCCAGCTTTCCAGAAAGCTCTGGATCTGCTCTTCCCCCTGCTCAGTCAGATGATACATTTTCCTGAGCCTCGAATTGTGTTCCACCGAATAGACACTGAGACTGCCCGCATTTTCCAGACGCCGAAGAATAGGATACAGCGTTGACTCCGATATGGTCACGCAGTCGGCTAATGTCCGGATCAGTTCATAGCCATAGGAGTCGCCCCGCTGCAGAGCAGAAAGGATACAAATCTCCAACAGGCCTCTTTTCATTTGTGGGTCCAACATAGCAATACCTCCTGACAAACAATACTATACGATACGTAGTACTGTTTGTCAAGAGGTATTTTTCATGCACCTTGCGACAGCCTCCGCCAGCAGATCTTTAGTCCCCAAAGCCGAAGGCCGTCAGATAGCACATCGTAAAAAAGCAAATAATGCCGAACCAGACCGCAAGACTGGCGGGGGGAACAAAAACCACCTGCAGAATCATCTTTACGTCGCTTTTACTTATCTTACTGCTTCTTTCCTTCCGCACCCTTTGCAGTTTTCCTTTTTCGGAAACGGTATACACCCAGGGGTGATCATACAGCTCCACAATTCCGAATTTCAGGATAAAGACCGGAACAAGCGGAACCATCAGGCAGAACCACGCCGCCGAGCCGCCCAGCTCCAGCCCCGCAAAATCGAAGCCATTCAGAAGCAAGGCAATCATCACCGGCAAAAACAGTGCAGTCAGGCTCAAAAGCACCATGCGAGTCACGCGCCGCGGGGTTGTGAATTTCAGAACCACCTGCTGCTTTTTCCCTTTTATTTCGCGGAAAAAGAGAGGTCCCTCCACCTTTTTTTCCAGCAGCCTGCCGCTTGGCACCAGTTTTCCATTCTCCCGCCGAAAGCTGCCGCCGCCGGACGTAAAGATTTTCCGTCCGGCCTCCACACGAAACCGATTTCTGGTTGTATCGCTGTAAACGCAAAGAGCAATGATGATCATAACCAGCCCCAGCATGCCGGCCAGGAACAGGCTTTCGCTCCGGCTCATGCCAAACAGATACAGGCCGGCAAACAGGGCGCCGCAGATAATCCCCGTTGCCAGAACCGCCTTGAACCACCAGGGCAGAAAAATATAGTGTGAAGGCTTCTCCGCCCGCACACTGACCTTGCCTGTCTGTCCGTTCACGGCGGCCATGATCTCCCCGTCAGCAATATAGTAGACCGGCAGGAGCACCGGAATCCGCAAGGCTGAGCCCACGTCCGCCCTTACATAAACTGCATTGGATTCCAGCACTTTCCGCACCGAAGGCTTGTAGGTTTCCGAGACCTCCTCCGCCGTCCGCTCTTCCAGAACATCATTCGAAATATCCGAGATCTTCACCCGGTGCCCTGCTACATAGGCAAAATCAAACTCCGTAAGGGCATCCAGATCAAACGGCTCCATTCCGTCCAGCAGCAGATTGTCCAGCTGCCTGGAACGGTTTATGAACGTATCCTTAAGAAAACCCTCGCAGGGGAAATGAGCGCTGCCCGCCATGCGGGCCACCGTAAGATGCACCGGTCCGCGCACCAGCTCATACGGAAGATAGTAGCCTTTCAGCTGATCCACCCGTGCGAGCAGCTGCTTCGCCTCGCGTTTTCCTCGATTCTTCAGGCACCACGCCTTCAGGCGCGCCTTTCCCTCTTCCTCCGTGAGGGCAAAGGGAATGACGTTTTCCGGAAGGTCCTCCGTGGACAGATAATCCTTCCGGACCAGACTGCGTCCACAGAAAGCGCAGTTTGACAGCGCTTCGTTTTCCTCAAAAACCACCGTAGCGCCGCAGCCGCTGCAGGAAACACTGCTCAGCTGGAACAAAGAAACCGTATTCTGCAGCCTTCGGCTCTGCATTTGCCGAAAGCCGTATGTCTGGCTTTTGGCCGCATTTATTTCCACTTTTCCGCCGCAATAAGCGCAGACATAGCGCTGCTGCGCAATATCAAAAGCTGCCGCCGAACCGCAGCCGGGGCATCGGATATCCGTAATTTTCATTTTGGGGCCCGAAACACTTTCCATAACCGTCCCGCCTTTCCTGTCTGCATTGTATCATGAAAAAGAACG
>CADBSR010000152.1 GCA_902797385.1 uncultured Lachnospiraceae bacterium | reverse complement strand
GAAAACGCCGCGGTCATCATCCGTGACGACAAGACCCCCAGAGGTACCCGTATCTTTGGGCCGGTAGCCAGAGAGCTTCGTGAGAGACAGTTCATGAAGATCATATCCCTGGCTCCCGAAGTACTGTAAGGAGGACCCGTTCATGTCTATGTCTAAGATCAAAGTCGGTGATACCGTGCGTATCATCGCCGGCAAGGATAAAGGCCGTGAAGGGAAAGTCCTTAAGATCGACCATGAGGCTGGCCGCGTGGTCGTCGAAGGCGCCAACATGATCACCAAGCACAACAAGCAGAGTGCCAAGAACCCGAACGGTGGTATCCTGAAGGTGGAAGGCACCATCGCCCTGTCCAACGTGATGTACCTGAAGGACGGCAAGCCCGTCCGCATCGGCTTCACCGAGAAGGACGGCAAGAAGGTCCGTGTTGCCAAGACGGCGGACGGCCCGGTGGTCATTGACTAAGGAGGTTCAAAGTGAGCAGCAGATTAACAGAACAGTATCAGAATGAGATCGTTCCCGCTTTGACCAAGAAGTTCGGTTACAAGAACGTCATGCAGGTTCCGAAGTTAGACAAGATCGTCGTGAACATGGGTGTCGGCGAAGCCAAAGAAAACGCCAAGCTCCTGGAGAGCGCCATGAAGGATCTGGAGATCATCACTGGCCAGAAGCCGATCATGACCACCGCCAAGAAGTCCATCGCGAACTTCAAGATCCGTGAAGGCATGAAGATTGGCTGCAAGGTAACCCTGCGCGGCGACCGCATGTACGAATTCCTGGATCGTCTGGTGAACCTGTCCCTGCCCCGCGTGCGTGACTTCCGCGGCGTAAACCCCAACTCCTTTGACGGACGCGGCAACTACGCTCTGGGTATCCGCGAGCAGCTGATCTTCCCCGAGATCGAGTACGACAAGATCGACAAGACCCGCGGGATGGACGTAATCATTGTCACGACGGCGAAGACCGATGAAGAAGCCAGAGAGCTTCTGACCCAGTTCAACATGCCGTTCAGCAGGAACTAAGGAGGGACATCATGGCAAAAACATCAATGAAGATCAAGCAGCAGCGCGCTCCTAAGTTCTCGACCCGCGCGTATACCCGCTGCCGGCTGTGCGGCCGTCCTCATGCGGTCCTGCGCAAATACGGCATCTGCCGCATCTGCTTCCGCGAATTAGCCTACAAGGGCGAGATCCCGGGCGTTCGCAAGGCGAGTTGGTAAGGAAAGGAGGAAAGAACCATGGCTGTAATGAGCGATCCTATCGCAGATATGCTTACCAGAATCCGCAACGCCAATACGGCGAAGCACGACAGCGTTGACATCCCTTCCTCCCGCGTGAAGGCAGCGATCGCCGAGATCCTGTTAAAGGAAGGCTACATCAAGGGCTACACCATTGACGGCGATGAAGTCAGAAAGACCATCCACGTAAGCCTGAAGTATGGCAGAGACAAAAACGAGAAGGTCATCCATGGCCTGTCCCGCATTTCCAAGCCGGGTCTGCGCGTTTATGCCAACGTGGAAGATATGCCGAAGGTCCTGGGCGGCCTGGGAATTGCCATCATTTCCACAAATGAAGGCATCCTGACCGACAGAGAAGCCCGCGAGAAGAACGTAGGCGGCGAAGTGCTTGCCTATATCTGGTAATAAATTCAGGAGGAAAAAGGCGAAATGTCACGAGTAGGAAGAATGCCTATCGCGATCCCCGCGGGTGTGACCGTGGATATCGCAGAAAATAACAATGTGACGGTAAAAGGACCGAAGGGAACGCTGACCCGCGTTCTGCCGGCCGAGATGGAGATCAAGAAGGAAGGCGCCGAGATCGTCGTGAGCCGTCCGAATGATTTAAAGAGAAACAAGGCCCTGCACGGCCTGACCCGCGCTCTGCTGCACAACATGGTAGTGGGCGTTTCCGAAGGCTTCCAGAAGACCCTGGAGATCAACGGTGTCGGTTATCGTGCCGCCAAGGAAGGCAAGAAGCTGAACCTGTCTCTCGGATATTCTCATCCCGTTATTATGGAAGACCCGGAAGGGATCGAGTCGGTCTGTGAAACGGCCAACAAGATCATCGTAAAGGGCATCGACAAGGAAAAGGTCGGCCAGTACGCTGCCGAGATCCGCTCCAAGCGCGGTCCGGAACCGTACAAGGGCAAGGGCATCAAGTATGCCGAAGAACATATCCGCCGCAAAGCGGGTAAGGCCGGTAAGAAGTAAGGAGGTGCGATATGGTTAGCAAGAAATCCCGTAAAGAAGTTCGCGTGAAAAAGCATGTAAGAACCCGCAACCGCTTCGCCGGCACAGCCGAAAGACCTCGTCTTGCCGTCTTCAGAAGCAACAAGCATATCTATGCGCAGATCATCGATGATGATGCCCAGAAGACTCTCTGCTCTGCCTCTACGGTAGAAAAGGATGCGAAGGCAGCGCTGGAATTCACCGACAACAAGGAGGCTGCCTCCTATGTCGGCACTCTGATCGGCAAGCGTGCGCTGGAAGCCGGTATCACCGAAGTCGTTTTTGACCGCGGCGGTTTCCTGTATCACGGCAAGATCGCAGCGTTAGCGGATGCGGCCAGAGAAGCCGGTCTGCAGTTCTAAGGAGGCACGAGATGAAGAAAACCAATATCAATCCCAGTTCTCTGGAATTAACCGATACGTTAGTTGAGCTGCGTCGTGTTTCCAAGACCGTCAAGGGCGGCCGGAACTCCCGCTTCTCCGCACTGGTCGTCGTCGGAGACGGCAACGGTCATGTGGGCGCCGGCACCGGCAAGGCCAAGGAAGTTCCCGAAGCCATCCGCAAGGCCAAGGAAGCGGCCTCCCGTCATCTGGTGGAGATCCCGCGTGATGAGAACGGTTCCGTTCCTCACGACTTCATCGGCAAGTTCGGCAGCGCAACCGTCATGCTGAAGCGTGCTCCCGAAGGTACCGGTGTTATCGCCGGCGGCCCGGCCCGTGCGGTTATGGAAAAAGCCGGTATCCGGAACATCCGTACCAAGTCTCTGGGTTCCAACAACAAGCACAATGTCGTTCTGGCGGCCATCAACGGCCTGACCAGCATGTACACTCCCGAGGATATCGCCCGTCTGCGCGGTAAATCCCTGGAAGAGATCCTGAGATAGGAGGAACGTCATGGCTAAGTCATTAAAAGTTACCCTGGTAAAATCCCCTATCGGAGCGATTCCCAAGCACAGAAAAACGGTGGAAGCCCTGGGCCTTCGCAAGCTGCATCATACGGTGGAACTGCCCGATAACGAAGCAGTCCGCGGCATGATCTGGCAAGTGAAGCACCTGGTTCAGGTAGAGGAGGTAGAGTGATGAATTTATCCAATTTACAGCCTGCTGAGGGCGCAACGCACAACGACTTCCGTCGCGGCCGCGGCCATGCTTCCGGAAACGGAAAGACGGCCGGCAAGGGCCACAAGGGTCAGAAGGCCCGTTCCGGGTCGCCCCGTCCCGGCTTTGAAGGCGGTCAGATGCCTCTGTTCCGCCGTCTGCCGAAGCGCGGCTTTACCAACATCAACGCCAGAAATCTGGTCAGCCTGAATCTTCAGGCCCTCGAAGCCTGCTTCGAGGACGGCGCCGTGATCACGGAAGACGCGATCCTGGAAGCCGGTCTGGTAAAGAAGCCCATGGACGGCATCAAGATTTTAGGCAACGGTACCCTGACGAAGAAGTTCACCGTCTCCGGTCTGGCAATCAGTGAAGGAGCCAAAAATAAGATCGAAGCAGCCGGCGGCAAAGTTGAAGCGTAACCGGGAGGTCGCCTATGTTCAGAAATATCCTGAATGCTTTTAAGATCAAGGATGTCCGCAAGCGCATCGTTTTTACGCTGCTGATGATCGTGATCGTGCGTCTGGGCAACCAAATCGTCACCCCCGGCATCAACACCGAATGGGTGAAGGCCTGGTTCCAGTCCATGAGCAATTCGGCTTTCAACTTCTTTAATGTGATTACGGGCAGTTCCTTCTCCACGATGTCCATCTTCGCGCTGAACATCTCCCCGTACATTACATCCTCCATTATCGTACAGCTCTTGACCATCGCGATCCCGCGGCTGGAAGAGCTGTCCAAGGAGGGAGAAGAGGGCAAAAAGACCATCAACAAAATCACCCGTTACCTGACCATCGCGCTGGCTATGATCCAGGCTGTATCCATGGCGATCGGCTTCGGCTCCAGCTACATGACGAACTACACCTGGTACAACGTGATCTTCGTAGGCCTGATCATGACGGCCGGCTCCGCCGCCCTGATGTGGTTAGGTGAGCGGATCACCGAGAAGGGGATCGGCAACGGTATCTCGATCCTGCTGTTAGTCAACATCCTTTCCGGTCTGCCGACTGACTTTGCGACGCTGTACAACACCTTCGTGAAGCCCAACGGCATTACCGTAGGGATCATTGCCGCAGTCCTGATCCTGGCCCTGATCCTGGCCCTGGTCGTCTTCGTCATCTATCTTCAGGATGGCGAGCGCCGCGTCCCGGTTCAGTATGCCAAGAAGCTGCAGGGACGCCGGATGATGGGCGGACAGTCGTCCAACATCCCCATCAAGGTCAACACGGCCGGCGTTATCCCCGTGATCTTCGCCAGCTCGCTGCTGTCCATCCCGGCCCTGATCGCCAGCTTTGCCGGCCTCAATGTGTCCAACCCTACCAATGTGGGCGGCCACATCATCAAGGGCTTAAGCCAGAATTCCTGGTTTAACTTCAAGGAACCGATCTACACACTTGGTTTTCTGCTGTATCTGTTCCTTCTGGTCGTTTTCGCATACTTCTATACTTCCATCACCTTCAACCCGACGGAAGTGGCGAACAATATGAAGAAAAACGGCGGCTTCGTTCCCGGTATCCGTCCCGGTAAGCCTACCTCGGACTACCTGAACAAGATCCTGAACTCCCTGGTCTTTATCGGGGTGGCCGGTCTGGCGATCGTTGCTACGATCCCGATCGTCTTAACAGGCATCTTCGGCGTCGGCAGCTCGCTGTGCTTCTTCGGCACCAGTCTGATCATTATTGTGGGTGTTATCCTGGAAACCTTAAAGCAGGTCGAATCCATGATGACCGTCCGCAGCTACAAAGGCTTTTTGAACAACTAAGGAGCAGATATGAAGATCGTATTATTAGGCGCCCCGGGCGCCGGGAAAGGAACCCACGCCCAGTATTTGTCTGATAAATATGAAATTCCGCATATCTCCACCGGTGATATTTTCCGGGCCAACTTAAAGAACGGCACGCCCCTGGGCCTGAAGGCGAAAGCCTATATGGACCGGGGCGAGCTGGTCCCGGATGAACTGACGGTGGACCTGGTGCTGGATCGTCTGACGCAGGATGACTGCAAAAAGGGATACATCCTGGATGGATTCCCCCGCAATCTGCTGCAGGCGGAAGCCCTGACCAAGGCCCTGGCCGAAAAAGGCGAAAGCATCGACCATGCCATTCATTTCGAGATCGATGAAGCAACGATCTTAAAGCGGATGAGCGGCCGGAGAGTCTGCCCGGTGTGCGGCGCAAGCTACAACATCAACGGCCTGCCGCCCAAGAAGGAAGGCATCTGCGACCGTTGCGGCAACGAGCTGATCCAGCGGGAAGACGATAAGCCGGAGACGGTCCTGAAACGTCTGGAAGTTTACGAAAAGCATACTGCTCCGATCGTAAAGTATTATCACTCCCTGCATGAGGAAGACCGGGTGGATTCTTCCAGACCGCTGGGAGAAGTAAGAGAAGCGCTGGATGCGATCCTGAAGGGGGATGCCGATGGCTGTCACAGTGAAAACTGAGCGTGAGATCGCGCTGATGCGGACGGCCTGCGCGTACTTAAGCGAGATCCTGGACAAGATGGTCGCTTACGTACAGCCCGGCATGAGCACCTACGAGATCAACGCCTACGGTGACAAACTGATCCGCGCCAAAGGCTGCGTTCCGAACTTCCTGAACTATGAAGGCTTTCCCGGATCCTTCTGCCTCTCCCTCAACGAAGAGGTGGTACACGGGATCCCGTCCAAAAAGCGGATCGTCCGGGAAGGCGATCTCTTAAGCATCGACGGCGGCCTGATCTACAAGGGCTACCACTCCGATGCCGCCCGCAGCCTCATCGTAGGCGGCCGGGAAAAGGGAGATCCGGAAGTCGTAAAGCTGATGGATGTCACGGAGGAAGCTTTCTTCCGTGGGATCGAAAAGGCTGTCGCGGGAAATCATCTTTACGATATTTCCAACGCGATCGCGGATTATGTGGAACCCTTCGGGTATGGGATCGTGGAAGATTTAACGGGGCACGGCATCGGCCGTCACCTGCACGAAGACCCGATGATCCCCAACAACCGTCAGCTTTCCCGCGGGATCCGTCTCAGAGCCGGTATGACGCTCGCCATTGAGCCCATGATCGGTCTGGGCACCTGGGAAGTGGATTTTGCCGATGACGGCTGGACCTGCACCACAAAAGACAAAAAGGTGGCTTCTCATTACGAAAACACCATCCTTGTCACGGACGGAGCACCGGAGATCTTAACGCTCCCCCGCGGCAGAGCGCCGAAAAGCGCAGAAATATAAGGAGATAACAAACGCATGTCAAAAACCGATGTCATCGCAATGGAAGGAAAGGTGCTGGAGAAACTCCCCAATGCCATGTTCCGCGTTGAATTGGAGAACGGCTTAGAGGTGCTGGCCCATATCAGCGGCCGGCTTCGCATGAACTACATTCGCATCCTGCCCGGTGATAAGGTTACGGTGGAATTATCCCCTTACGACCTCACAAAAGGACGCATCAGCTGGCGGGACAAGTAAAAAATCGCTTGACACAAAGGCTCATGCTGTGATACATTAATAGTTGCGCTTGCCAAAAAGCGCGCTCCCACTGAAACAAAGGAGAATTACCATGAAAGTGAGATCTTCCGTAAAGCCCATTTGCGAAAAGTGCAAAGTCATCAAGCGCAAGGGCAGCATCCGTATTATTTGTGAAAACCCCAAGCACAAACAGCGCCAGGGTTAATAT
>CADBSR010000151.1 GCA_902797385.1 uncultured Lachnospiraceae bacterium | reverse complement strand
GTTAACTCAAAGATGATCAGCAGGACAAGGACCAGCAGCCCGTAAACCAGGGCGAGCGTAGCGGCGGAGACGCCAAACAGGATTTTTTTCATGATCGGGAACCTCTTTCCTTTGATCTGCCGGCGCTGCCCGCCGGGAATACCAGTATAACATGAAATGGAACGCAGCGGTATAGTGAAAAACAGGGAGGAAGAGACAAATAGTAAGCAAAAAAACGAATGAATGCACTTTATTTTTTCCATGAATGAAGTATGATAAAAGAAAAAAGGAGTGGTTGCCTTATGAAGATCGTCATTATGGAATCGCTGGGGGTCAGCCGGGAAGTCATGCAGTCGCTGCAGCGTCCGTTTGAAGAAGAGGGACATGTCTTTTGTGAATATGCCAGGACTACGGATACGGCGGCGCTGATCGAAGAGGCGAAAGACGCCGATGCGATGATCCTGGCGAATATGCCCATGCCGGCCGAGGTGCTGGAAGGCTGTGAAAACCTGAAATATATCGATATCGCTTTTACCGGTGTGGACCATGTCGCGATGGAGAATGCCCGCCGCAGAAATATCATCGTCAGCAATGCTTCGGGCTATTCCAATGAATCCGTCGCAGAGCTCGGGATCGGTCTGGCGATCATGCTGCTTCGCCGGGTCCCGCAGACGGAGGCGCGCTGCCGCGCTTTAGGTACCAAGGACGGACTGGTCGGCAATGAACTGGGTAGCCGGACCGTGGGGATCATCGGTCTGGGCAAGATCGGAAGCCGCAGCGCGGAACTGTTCCATGCCTTTGGCTGCCGGATCCTGGCGCACAGCCGGTCCCTGCATACAGATGCGCCGGCTTATATTGAGCAGGTGTCCAAAGAAGAACTGCTGCGCCGTTCGGATCTTGTGATCCTTCACTGTCCGCTTAATGATTCGACACGCGGCATGATCGACAAAGAAGCACTGGCCCTCATGAAGCCTACGTCTTTCCTGATCAATCTGGCCAGAGGACCGGTCGTAAAATCGCAGGATCTGGCGGATGCCCTGAATGAAGGACGGATCGCGGGGGCTGCCGTGGATGTGTTTGACAAGGAACCGCCGCTGCCCGCCGGGGAACCGCTGCTTTCCGCAAAGAATACGATCCTCACACCGCATATCGCCTTTGCCAGCGAAGAATCCATGTGCCTTCGCGCCGAGATCGTCTTTGACAATCTGCGTGCCTGGATGCAGGGAAAACCGATCAATCTGGTCCGCTGAGCCCTGCCTCCGTTCCGGAACCCCTTTTTGAGAAAAGCCCCCTTCCTGCCGCTTGAGCGACGGGAGGGGGCCTTCTTTAGTTGCCGGGGAAAGACCGGTTTTTATATTTAGTGCAATTCGGCCAAAAGGAAGCGTTGCAGTCCGACCCCGTGAAGTGGTATGATATAAACAGTCAGGACGCAGAAGAACCGGGCATTGAATTGAAAGGAAAATACAGCATGGACCCGGTGTGCTGCAATGAAAACAGGATCCCCGTCCTGCTGTTTGCAGGGAACAGGCCGGGAGAAAAGGAGAGAAAACGATGCATAAAGTGATTTTACTGAACGGAAGCCCGCATCCGCATGGGTGCACCGCGACGGCATTGGAAGAAATGATCAAAGTATTTGAAACGGAAGGCATCACGACGGAGCTGATCCAGGTCGGAACAGGTAATATTCGTGGATGTATTGCCTGCGGTCAATGTGAGAGGACGGGCAAGTGCGTTTTCAGCGACCTGGTGAATGAAGTGGCACCGAAGTTTGAAGAAGCTGACGGGCTGGTCGTGGGAAGCCCTGTTTACTACGGCTCCCCCAACGGGAATATCCTTTCCTTTATGGACCGGCTTTTTTACAGCACGTCTTTTTCTAAGCATATGAAGGTCGGAGCTGCCGTTGTCAGCTGCCGGAGAGGGGGCAATACGGCTTCCTTTGACGTGCTCAACAAGTATTTCACGATCAGCGGGATGCCGGTGGCCTCTTCAACGTATTGGAATCAGGTCCACGGCTTTACGGCGGAAGATGTAAAGAAAGACCTGGAAGGACTCCAGACCATGCGGAATCTGGCCAGAAATATGAGCTTTATGATCCGGGCATTTTCGGACGCCAAGGAAAAATACGGGTATCCGGCCGTGGAAAAAGACTGCTTTACCAGCTTCCCGGACGGCAAATGATCTGCAGCGCGCCTGCTCCCGGCCGTTTACTGCTCGCGGGCCTGCTCGGCCGCCCGTACGGCCAGGATCTGGGCGCTGAAGCCGCGGAGGGCATCGAAGGGGGCAAAGATCTTGGCCCGCTTTCCGGGATCCATGTTCGGATGACGACTCCAGAAGGGGTCGTCTTTTTTGTGTCTGGGCCGTCCGGCCAGGAACACGTCCAGGTATTTGAAGTCTTTCGGAATCGGAAGGGTGCCGAGCTGGGGCATGGGGGATCTCCTTTCCGGGCAGAGGCTAAGCCTTGTGGCCGCCGATCTGCCGGTTTCGTTCCAGGGCGGTGGAGCCTTCCAGAAGATTGCTGCCTTTAAAGACGGCATTGGCTCCGAAACGCCGGCGGACCTCCCCCATGGCCGCCTGGATCCGGCGTTCTTTATCCAAAGCAATATAATCCGTAAACAGATCCAGCTGGATCATGCCGTCGTCCGGCCGGGTATTTTCAGCACAGACACCGAGCCGCCGGAAGAGAAGGCGGGGATCGGTCCGGGCATCAAAAGACGGCAGGAGGGCCTGTACGACCAGGACCGAAGAATTGGTCTTTTCCGGCAGGCGGACGATCCCGCCGGTATGTTCAGGGTGAAGACGCCCGTAAAAATCCAGGACCAGCGGCCCTTCGTAGTCCGGGCATATCTCCAGGCTTTTGTAGTCGTAGGAGACCCACCAGGAAAAGGCGGCACTGGCCAGATGCTTCTGGAACAGATCGGCGCAGAGGCCGTCGAGCATTTCCTGCAGGACAAGCCTGGCTTCCTCAAAACGGTAGGGGCGGGGCAGAACCTGGCCGCTCGAAAGACTGTGGGCGTCCGTGTGGTAGTTTTTGATATCCCGCATGGTGACAGGCTCAATGCCCCAGGCATGATCGATCAGGATCTCGCCGTCAATCCCGAAGGCCTTGTAGAAATATTCCTCATCCTGCAGACTGCGGGCGGCGATCTCGCCCATGGTGGTCATGTGGGCCCGGAGGAGGCGCCTGGCTTTGCCGGGCCCGATCTGCCAGAAATCGGTTAAGGGTCTGTGATCCCAGAGCAGGAATTTGTAGGAGTCTTCATTCAGTTCCGCGATCCGCACCCCGTCCCGGTCTGCCGGCCTTTTTTTGGCTACGATGTCCATGGCGACCTTGGCCAGATAAAGATTGGTGCCCAGACCGGCAGTCGCTGTAATGCCGGTCGTTTTCAGGACGTCGCGGATCATGGTGATGGCCATCAGGTGGGCCGGATGGATCCCGGCTTTTTCCGCTTCTTCTCTGTAAAAGTGCAGATAGGGCGTGCAGTCAATAAAACACTCATCGATGGAATAGATATGGATATCCTCCGATGAGACGTAGCGAAGGTAGATGGAGTAGATCTGGGCAGAAATGCGTTCGTATTCTGCCATACGCGGCACGGCGATGATATAGTCGACCCGGGTGTGATGAAGATATTCATAGGTCCGGATCGCCTGTCTGACCTCGAAAAGCCGGGGGCGGGCCGGGACGCCGATGGCTTTTAAGGGCGGAGAAACCGCCAGGCAGATGGTCTGGTCCGAACGGCTTTCATCGGCGACCAGGAGATTGGTCTTTAAGGGATCCAGTCCCCGGGCCACACATTCCACGGAGGCATAATATGATTTGAGGTCGATACAGATGTAAACCTGCTCCATGCTTTTTTCATCTGATCCCCCCTTCAGAAGCTCCTTTTGCTTGAGCAGCCGGTGAGCCGGCTGCCTGTATTTGTATATGACGGGAGCGCGAACAGGACGCCCCGGGTTGGCAGATCGCTTCGTTAACTGCTTAAGGCTTCGTAGTTCATATCGGTCAGGGCTGACGCAAGCAGGGTTTCCGGCCTTGTATCGGGCCGGATCCATGCCTCAATGAGCGTTTCCGGCAGGATGAGCGGCATGCGGTCATGAATAAAGCGGATTTCATCAGCCGCCTCCCGCGTCAGGATGACAAAGACCGGCAGCGCGTTTTCGATCCGGTAGAGACCGCACAGCCAGGTCATATAAGAGTCCTTCGGCTGAATCAGATACTTTTCCCCGGTCTTTTTCCGCCCGTCGGTTCCGGTCAGATGCTGCCATTCAAAATACCAGGAGGCGGGAACGATGCAGCGGCGGGACCGCCAGGCATCACGGAAGAGAGGCTTGACGGCAGCGGTTTCCACGCGGGCGTTCATGAGAAGCGACTTTTCGGAAAAGCCCCATTTCATGGGAAAAACAGCCCGCTTTCCGGATCTGTCCGGCGCGATGACGGGCACGACGTTGGTGGGCCGGATCTCTCCCTGCGTCAGAACGGCAGTCGTTTTCTGCCATTTGCGGACCAGAGGAGAGCGCATCATTTCTTCCACGATCGCTCTGAGTTCCGGTGATTCATCTGCCCAGTAGCGGCAGCACATAAAGCCTGTCCTCCTTCTCTTTTTGGGTTGTCCTGCCAAAGCATTATCAGCACACTGTAATTATAGAACAAATGTTCGGCGGTTGTCAAGCGTCTTTCCATAAAAAGTGCCGGGATCGGGGCGCACTCCGTAAGGAAGGTGCCCCGAGGCCTTTGTATCTGAATTGATTGTTTTTCGTTGAGATATCAGTGTAATGCGCATGGTTACACCGTTTTTTTCTCTTAGCATGCTTGTAAAGCGGTGCTCCCTTATGATCGACCGATCCACAGGTCGAAGCAGATTCATCATGATTGAATACTAAAAGATGTTGACAGAATGAAGATCAATTTGATACAGTAAAAACCAGAAGATGCGTTGTATTATAATGAAGACCAAGAGG
>CADBSR010000150.1 GCA_902797385.1 uncultured Lachnospiraceae bacterium | reverse complement strand
CGAGAACGCCAGCCAGCGCTTCATCGGACAGGTCCGAAGGCAAATAGATCCGCGGCTGAAAGATGCCGAAAACAAAGGGCGTACCGGGCTCATCGCAGAAATAGCTGTTGCCTTCCCGCTGAACCGAGAGACGGGACTTTTGCCATACTTTGAAATAAGCCCAGACCATATACAGAAGCATCAGAACAGTGCCTGCTGCCCAGACTTTCGATATCAGCGGCAGCCAGGTCTCTCCGAGCGTCTTCGGGGCTTTATAACTTTCATGGCTGACCGTCACGTAGGACTGACCACTGCTGTCCCGTCTGGGAATCGCCTCCCGCTGCTCCACGATCTTCATGAAGGACGGATCATCCGAATGGATCTTCACGGTGTCCTCCGAAACCGTGTTGACAAGCTGATTCACCGCATTCCCGCTGCTTAATGCCGCCGGCACCACCGAGGCCCTGCTTTCCGGCAGCTGCCAGATGAGAAGGCGCACGGCAACCAGAAGCCAAAGTGCACAGACAAGGCCCCGCGGAGCCTTGCGGAAACAAAGCCTCAGCAGCATGACAAGACTGGCTGCGACCGAAGCAGACAGGCTTATCTTAAGTACCTGCAAAAAGATTTCCTGCAGATTCATTTCGCACCTCCTTGTTCAGACTCTTCCGGATGTGTTTCGTGCTGTACCGAATCCTCTTCCACACAGGCGTCGATCAGCCGCCGGATCTCCTCTGCTTCCTGTTCCTTCAATTTCTTCCCGGCAGTAAAAGCCGCGATAAAGGCCGGAAGCGAGCTCTCAAAGGTATCGCTCATAAAAGCTTCGGTCTGCGCGGCAATAAACCCTTCCCGGGTCAAAACAGCGGAAATGATCCCGTCCTCCATCTTAAACAGCCCCTTGTCACAGAGCCGGCGAAGCACGGTATAGGTGGTGGAGCGTGCCCAGCCGAGCTCCTTTTTGCAAAGTTTTACCAGTTCTCCCGAAGAGATCGGTTCGCGGTCCCACACGATCTGAGCAAAAGCGTTTTCTGCCGCTCCCAATCTGATTTCTGTCGTTATCCGGCTCATACTTTCTTCCTCCCAAGAAACGCCTACAAGCTGTAAACATCTACTTGGAGTTTACAACTTGTAGGCATTCGTGTCAAGCTCTATTTCAAAAAACTTAGGTGGATGTTTGGCCTAGGAAAGTTTGGACAAAAGTGCCACCGCTTCGCAGTTATCCGTTTTCGGGAACAGATCCACAAAAGCCATTTTTTCCACCTGATATCTGGCCCAGAAGAAGGCCGGCAGGTCGCGGGCCAGCGAAGACGGCTTGCAGGACACATACACAATGCGCCTGGCGCCGCAGCCGGCCAGGCGGCCGAGCGCTTTCGGGTGGACGCCGTCGCGCGGCGGATCCAGGATCACATAATCCGGCTCCGGCGGCAGCTCCTCCAGCTTTTTCAGAACATCACCGGCTATAAAATGGCAGTTGGCAAGTCCGTTGGCTGCCGCATTGTTCCGGGCGGCCTCTACGGCTTCCTCTACCAGTTCCACACCCCAGACCTCGCCCGCGACCGGCGCCAGGATCTGCGCAATGGTTCCTGTCCCGCTGTAAAGGTCATAAACCAGGGAATCCGGCGTTACCGAGATGTACTCCCGCACCTTTTCATACAACTTTTCCGCCGCACGGGTGTTGGTCTGGAAGAAAGAAAAGGGCGAGATCTCAAAATTCAGGCCGCAGACTGCCTCCGTAAGACGCGGCTCACCGTAGAGCAGACGGATCCGCTCCGGAACCACCGCGTCCGAAAGCGAATTGTTCTCTGTATGCAGGATCCCCGCGATCCGCCCTTCAAGCGGTAGGGTCCGTAAAGCATTCACCAAGGCCTCCTGCTCATGAAAGCCGCTCTGCGTAACCAGATTGACGAGCAGGTCCCCGGTGGTGGCGCTGCGCCGCAGGACCAGATGCCGCAGGATCCCCTCGTGTGATTTTTTATGATAAAACGAAAGCCCCATCTCCCGGAAAAGCGACTGCACCGTCTCCACGATCCGGCAGAAATCCGGCGGCGCGATGCGGCAGCAGTCCGCCGGCAGGACGTTAAAGAAGCTTTTCTTCTGATGCAGGCCCAGCGTCAGGGGTCCGTCCTTTTCCGCGTTGCCGAAAGAGAACTCCATCTTGTTGCGGTAGCCTTCACTTTCCGGGGATGAAAGGATCCCTTCATAGGCAGGAGAGGAAAAGAAGGTTTCCGAAAGTGGGCCTTCCCCGTTCTTTCCGCCCATAAACAGCGTTTTCAGATTGCTTTCTTTCTGCTGCAGCTCGGTCTCATAGGAAGCGCCGTCATAGCGGCAGCCGCCGCAGCGGCCGTATAAGGGGCAGGGTTCGTACATGATTTCTCCTTCTTTGATCAAAATATAACAGAAAGGGGACGATAGGCGTCCCCTTTTTCGATCCGCTTCGTCTTTTCGGCTGTTGATCAAGCCGTTGCGGCCTCTGCAGCCGGTTCTTTGGCTGCCTCTTCCTCTTCCTCTTCTTCGTCTTCGAAGAAATCATCATCCAGCTCTGCCTCATCTTCGGCAAAGAAGAAATAATACACACCGTATGCGATGGCGGCCAGAAGGCCCAGCACGCCGATCAGGGTCAGGATCTTTTTCAGTTTCTCTTTCATGACTTTTATCCTTTCTGCCGTCATTCCGGTAGATTCAGTATAGCATGTTCAGCCGGACTTGTAAAGAAAAAGATGGGCGGAAGCTCGTTTGTCTTTTACACCTCTCTGGTAAACCCGGCGAACTGCGCCATCATGACCTTGCGCCCGTACTTGTCAAAATCTACCGTTACCAGCAGGTCTTTCTTCCCTTGCTCTACTTTCGCAACCGTGCCGGCGCCGAAACGGCGGTTCACCACCCGGTCGCCGATCGAGAATTCCGTTAATATCGCCTGATCGTCCGGCTGCTTTTTCGCGGCGGCCTTCTCCAGGAAATCCGTCAAACCTTCTTTTGTTCCGCCGGCTTTCGTTTCCTCCGGGGCCGCTACACGCTGGCCCCGGTCATAGGCAGCCATGCGGCGGGTGGTCCCGGTGTATACCGCATCGGTATAATAGCTGAAAGAAGGTTTCGGCTCCGGCCGCCCGAAGCTGCGCTGCACCGTTTCCTCCGGTCCTTCATAGTCCGGGAAAGGAGAGTCGTTATAGCTACCGCCCCGTTTTCTGAAAGCACCCGTGCCGCTTAAATATTCATCCCGCTCGCGGCGTTCCTGCATTTGTCCGCGGGACATCATGATCCCGTTGTTCTCGCGCTTCATATATTCCGCCGGGATCTCTTCCACAAACTGACTGATCAGATGCGTTACAAACTGGCCGTTGATCATCCGTCTGCCGGCGGCTGTCAGGACCAGCTTTTTCATGGCCCGCGTGATACCGACGTAGCACAGCCGTCTTTCCTCTTCCATATCGGTGGCATCGCCGGAATACAGCGCCTTGTCCCCCGGGAAGAGCTGCTGTTCCATACCGGCCATATAGACCTTCGGGAACTCCAGGCCTTTCGCGCTGTGAAGCGTCATCAGCACCACTTTCCCGTCTTTTTCGTCCAGTTCATCAACGTCTGCCACCAAAGAAGCTTCAGAAAGGAACTGAGAAAGAGGTTCCAGCCCCACTTCACCTCCAAAGTCTGCCGCTTTGTTAATGAGCTCATCCAGGTTTTCGCGGCGGGCTTCCGCTTCGATCGGGCCCTCTTCTTCCAGGGCATCCAGGTATCCGCTCTCACGCAGCGTCCGCTCGATCAGCGCTTCCACACTTAAAGAAAGCGCTTCCGTCCTCAGACCGATGATCAGGTCCATAAAACGCCGCAGCTTGGCCCCCGAGCGGTACAGCTCTTCCGAATGCTCCGCCTCCTCGATGGCTTCCAGCATGGAGAGCTCCCGCGCGGCAGCGAAGGCCGCCAGCTTCTCTACAGTCGTATCTCCGATCCCGCGCCGGGGCACATTGATGATGCGTCTAAAGGAAACGTCATCCCGGGGATTGGCAATGAGGCGCAGATAACTCAGGCAGTCTTTGACTTCCTTGCGTTCATAGAAATTGATGCCGCCAATCAGGCGGTAAGGCACATTGGAAGCCACCAGCGATTCTTCCAGAAGACGCGACTGGGCGTTCGTACGGTAAAGGATGGCGCAGTCCCCGTAAGGGAATTTGTCCCGCTCCTTCATGATATCACGCACGATCCCCCGCGCTTCCTCTCTGGCTTCCTCGTATTCCCGGAAGATCAGCTTCTCCCCTTCCTCTTTTGCCGTCCAGAGCGTCTTGACCTTTCTTTCTTTATTGTGAGCGATCACCGCATTGGCCGCCGCCAGGATGTTTTTGGTGGAGCGGTAGTTCTGCTCCAGGCGGATCACCTTGGCCTCCGGGAAAACGGATTCAAAGTCCAGGATATTGCGGATCTCGGCACCGCGGAAGCGGTAAATAGACTGATCGTCATCGCCCACCACGCAGAGATTTCTGTGTTCCTTTGCCAGCAGCTCCACAAAACGGAACTGGGCCGGGTTCGTGTCCTGATACTCATCGACAAGCACATAGCGGAAGCGGTGCCGCCAGAAATCCAGAACGTCCGGATTCTCCTCGAACAACTTGACGGCATTCAGAAGAAGATCGTCGAAATCCATGGCATTCGCTGCCATCAGGCGCTTCTGATACTCCCCGTAGATCCGGGCGATCCGCTTGTCGCGGAACTGTCCGGCCGCCTTTTCGTTTTCCTCCACGGAAACCATTTTATTTTTCAGTCCCGAGATCACGCGCTGCATTTCCCGCTCACGGTACTGCTTGGGATCGTAATCCAGGTCCTTTATAAGCCGTCTTAACACCACGCGCGAGTCATCGGTATCGTAGATGCTGAAATCTTTCTCATAGCCAAGCCGGTCCGCCCCGCTCCGAAGGATCCTGAGACAGGTGCTGTGGAAGGTGGCGACCCAGACTTTTTCGCCTTCCGGCGACGATTCGGCCACGCGGTTTTTCATTTCCTCCGCCGCTTTGTTGGTGAAGGTGATGGCCAGGATATTCCAGGGTCTTACCCCCTGTTCCAGAAGGTAAGCGACCCGTGCCGTTAAGGTACGGGTCTTTCCGGAGCCGGCGCCGGCCAGGATCAGGACCGGTCCTTCCGTGGTTAAAACTGCCTCTTGCTGAGGCGGGTTGAGAGGCATATCCTCCAAAATCATATGTTGTTCTCCTAAATGACGGTTTTATCCTAACGGGACTTCGTACGTGTATTCGGTCTCGTCCAGACGGTAATTCACCGTCAGTTTTTCTTTCCCTTTTTTATCGAGCGTATGCTCCACGCGGATATCCTTCGCTTCCTCCGCGATCAGGCGCAGGCGGTTCCAGGCGTCACGCTTGGCATCGTTAAAGGTCCCCATATCGTCCGAGCACAGATGGACTGTCCCGAAGAGGGCGCAGTTGATGGCGAGGAGCTTCTTTTCTTCCGTGGTCAGCTTGATATTCTCATCCCGCAGATAGAAGACGTCCGGATCGGCGCCGAAGGCGCGACCGTCCAGCTGGCGGCGGTAGATGGCGTTTTCGATCGCCTGCTTGGTGGAGACTCTCTCCCGGTGGATCTTCTGCATCAGGGCGTTGTCGTTCCAGTCCAGACCCACATCGCAGCTGATACGGCAGTAATCCACCAGGCCGAAGACCGGCATGAGCGGCACGCCGCAGCCGATGATCAGCTTGTCGCCGCAGACCTCGCGGATGAAGCGCATGGCCCGGATCATGCGGCCGGCTCTTGTTTCTTTCGCATTGCCGTAAGGCGCCGCCGCATACAGGAAATCCAGCTTGACCAGGTCGAAGCCCCATTCATCGAAGACCTTGCGGAAAGTCTCTTTGATATACGCCTGTACCTCCGGATGGTCGAAGTCCAGGGCATAAAAACCGCCCCAGTTGATGCCCGCGTACCAGGGTTCATGCTTGTGGAAGTAGAACCACTGCGGGTGTTCCTCATACAGAGCGGATTTTTTGCAGGCGGCAAAAGGCGCGAGCCACAGGCCGGCTTTAAAGCCTTTTTCATGGATCACGTCCGCCATGGCTTTCATGCCGTCCGGGAACTTGACCGGATCCGCCTCCAGCCAGTCGCCGACCGCCGGCTCCCAGCCATCATCGATCTGGAACACGTCGCCCGGCTTTAAGAGTCCGGCCGCCCCTTCCAGATCCGAAAGGATCGTCTCCTGCGAAATATTCTCGTAGCGGTTGTACCAGCTCGAATACCCGGTGATGGGTTCCTTCGTGCGCGGCGAAATATCCATGGCGTCAAACCAGCCGTCAAAGACTTCCTTTTCACTGCCCACGCCGAAATACAGATCCAGGGCCTTGTACTTTCCCTCTGTCTTAAAGCCGGCGCAGTCGCGTCTGATGGTCAGTTTATTCAGTTTGGCATTGTAGGTAAAATGCGTATAGCCGGGTTCTTCATCCAGCGAAGCGATCAGGCGGTAGGTTTCCCCGTCCCGGAAATACAGATAGGAAACGCCCTGCATCAGGCCGGTTTTATTGGGGTAGGCCGTATAATGATAATCCGCGTAGCGATCCAGGCCGAAATACTTAACCAGGGGGCCCGGCAGACCGTTTAAGCCGCGGGTCTTTCCTGTTTTGGTCTGTTCGGGGCAGTAGCTCCAGGCCTGCCAGCCGTTCATAAAGAGGAATTCGTCCTCCTGCATCTGGATCGGCAGCTCTGCCGTAACTGTCTCCAGCGTACAGGCCGGCAGCTCCGGCTCCGCTTTTAAGAGCATAAAACGGTATCCGTCCTTTTCCCCGCCGGGGATCTCCCAGACGCCTTCCGCCGCACCTGCCACGGAAACGGGACCGTCTTTTCCTTCTCCTGTGATCGTATAATACAATTTCGGCATGATATAGCTTTCCTTTCCGTCTTATTTTATCGCAAACGATATCTGAACCGGATCAAGGCCCGGGGCGGACAGCTTCAGCGTCGCCTCGCCTTTCTCCCCTGTCGTCTTTACATAGACACCGCTCATGCCGCCTTCTGCGGTCATGAGGGAAGGACCGGCAATCTCCAGCGGGCCCTCTGTCGTCGCCTCCAGCGGCAGCTGTGCGTAAACCGCCGGATTTCCGAGCGAATCCTCGATCCGGATCCGGACGGCGGCCATATCGTACCCGTCGCCCTCCTCCAGGACCCGCTTGCTCGGGATCGCACGGATATGCAGCTCGTGGCTCGGTCCCTTTTCCACGCGGGAGACCACCACTCCGTCCTTCTTGCCTTCAAAGCGCCACTTGCTCATGGCACCGCCCCAGCCGCCGACGTACTTGCCGTACAGTCTCACGCCGTCCGCATAGCTTAAGCGGTAGCGCAGCATGCACCAGCCGAGCCGCAGCTTTTCTTTAAGCGGGATCGCATTGACACCGTATTTGGCCATGGCGTTCAGGGCCGTTCTGACCTGTTTGGCCTTGCCCTGCGAGAAGCCTTCTTCGCTCTCCAGGAGCTGGCCGATGGTATCCTCCACCAGGATCGGTTCGTGCGGCAGGCCGAACATTTCCTTCGCCTTGACCGTCCCTACGAAGGCGTCGTTGCGGTAAATATCCACTTCATCCGCATTGGTAAAGAGGTAGAAGCTGCCGATCTGGCCGCCGGGGTAGTCGCCGATATCCATGCAGGAAGAAACTTCCAGCACCGGCGCTTTTCCCTGTGCGGCGTAGACCGCCGCCGCCAGCTTCGGGTTGCGGAAGGAATCCATGACCCCGTGGTAGCAGATCCGATCCCCCGAGCCGAATTCGGCGTGGGTCGCGTAGTCGAACATGCACCAGCCGAAGCATCCGGCATGCTCGCCGCTCGTAAAGGCCGCCCCCTGCACTCTCGCGTGCCGCAGGGCATGCTCCTGGCGTTTTTCCCAGGTGTCATAGGGCTTGGTCGGGAACATGTGTCCGTTATGTTCACTGATCAGGAAGCCTTTTTCGATTTCTTTTGTCACAGCCTTTTTCTCTTTGACAGGCGGTGTTTTTCCGTTGTGCGAGAAGTCATTGTAGGCATAGACATCTTCCAGCAGATGACTGTTTTCAATAAACCGAACGCCGCTGGTCTGGCGGGACGGATCCAGGGCATGGGCTTCCTTGTTGGTCCGCCGGTACAGGTCGTCGTCGTCCTGGCTTTCATTGATGCGGACGCCCCACAGGACGATGCTCGGATGGTTCCGGTACTGCAGGACCATCTCTCTGGTATTTTCGATCGCCTGCTCCTTCCAGCCCTCATCGCCGATATGCTGCCAGCCGGGGATCTCTGTAAAGACCAGAAGGCCTAACCGGTCGCATTCATCAATAAAATACTGACTCTGCGGATAGTGCGAGGTCCTGACGGCGGTGCAGCCCAGCTCTTCTTTCAGGATCCTGGCGTCTTCCCGCTGCAGGTGCTCCGGCGCCGCATAGCCGATATACGGGTAGCTCTGATGGCGGTTCAGGCCCCGCAGGAAGGTCTTTTCCCCGTTTAAGTAAAATCCATCCTGGTTGAAGACGGCCGTCCGGAAGCCGAAGGTGACTTCCTTGGTGTCACCAAGGGTCCCGTCCGCGTTTAAAAGCGAGACCTGGCAGGTATACAGATAAGGATCCTCAACCGACCAGGGATGTGCATCCTGAAGGGTCAAATCAAAGACCGTGCCGGGGCCCGAAAGTTGGTAAGCGGTAACGCCTTCCGCGTCATTGATACGGATATACGCGCCGTTCGCCTCGCCGTCCACGTCCAGTTCCACATGGGCCTTGTCTGTCTCCGGCGTGTAAATAAAGATATCTTCCATATAGCTCTGCGGCCGCACATCCAGCCACACGTCCCGGTACAGACCGCCGTAGGTCAGGTAATCGATCACAAAGCCGAAAGGCGGCACCGCTTCATTTTCCGAGGTGTCCAGCTTGACCACGATCTCATTTTCCTCCCCGATCCTGACCAGGGACGTGATCTCTGCCCGGAATGCGGTATACCCGCAGTTATGCTGCGCAACGGCCTGCTTGTTGCAGTACACGGTGGCAATGTGCGCCGCTCCGTCAAACTGCAGGAACAGGCGTTTTCCGGCTGCCTCGGCCGGTACAAACAGCTTTTTCCGGTAGCCGCACAGGCCTGCATAGCACGCCGGAGAAGCATAGTGAAGCGGCAGCGTCCCGACGTTGTGGGGCAGGCGCACGGCTTCGGCACGTCCTTCGAAGCGCATAAAATCCTCAGACCACTGAGGCGTATACTCCCAATCGTTGTTGATCCTTTGCATAAGCGGTCTCCTTTGCCAAAAGGCAAACGTTCTCATAAAGTTGTTGTATGATTATAACACAGACGGGGGATAAGGCGCAAGGGCATTTCAGGGAACGGAGTGTACCCGGAAGCGCCGGAGAGATCCCCCCGTAAAAAAATGCAGACTCCTGTCTATAAACTGAAGTCTGCTCCATTGTCGCGCTGGTAGGAGCACCAGTTTGCATTTTCGATCAGCTCTTCCCGCGCCAGACTGCGAAGCAGCGCTTCCGTCTGGCCCTCCCGGTCCAGCCACGCCCGGACTGCCAGGTAAAACTGCGCCATTTTTTCATGATCGCTCACCGAACGGGACAGCGAAAGCTTGCCGAAATAATTGGCCATAAAAAGCGTTGCCGCAGAGGCACTGCCCAGAAGCAGCTTTACGATCGCACGAACCGTCTCCGCCCTTGCATAGAGGCCTGATGAAGGCAGGAGTCCGCCCCAGAAAAGCTCAAAGACCAGTGTGGCCAGATACAGAACGATACTGACGGTAAAAGCGGCGCGAACGATCCTGTCACTTCCTCCACGGGTGTGCCGGGCCTTTTCCAGCGCCTTTTCATGATAGCACCGCTGATCCTCCACCCAGCATTCCCGGATGGAGCCGCCTGCCTGCGGCTTGGCTCCGACGGTCAGCGCCTGCAATGCGGCCGCCACCCAGCCGGTTTCCATCTGCACCGACCAGGGCAGGATCGATGAGACCTGCGTACGGCTTCCGGCATAGAGCAGGAAGCTTTGAACGCGAAGCACCTCTGCCAGTGTCCGATATTCCAGGTAGCGGCGGTGAGAGGCGCTCTTTTTTGCCAGGTGCTGGGTAAGCCAGGCGGCCAAAAACATAAGGCCGCAAAGCAGGATCATCGCATGGAGTTCCGCTTCGTCATAGAGAAGGAAAGCAACGGTGATCACGGTACTGATCACCGCCAGGGCCGCAAGTGTTCGGCGGTACCTCCGGGCGAAACGGAGCGACAGCTCGTCTGCCTGAAAGTACAGTCTCTCCATCCGGTCCAGCACCGGCTCCGCTTTCCGATCCGCCGGCAGAAGAGGCTTGTTTTCTCCTGTTAACCCCTCCGCCAGTTCATTCCACTCGTCCGTTCTGGCCAGGATCTCCCGGAAGGCCGCCTCGTCTCCAAGAAAGCGGACCGTTCCGGTCTGCATGGCACCGTCTCCGCCTGCCCGCGGTGTCTGAATATGCAGTACAAAGCCGTTCTTCTTTATGGAAACGCCCTCAGCCGGACAAAAAGCGCCCTGAAGCGCAAAGCTTACCGTCTCGGCCGTGCCGCAGCCTGAGCGGCCTGCCTCACCGTCCCAGAGGGCCAGGAGCAGCTGTGAATGTTCCGCCACATAGATCCCTGCCTGCCGGTAGGCAAAATCCCGGTCTGCCCCGGCCGGTTCTTTTTCTGCAGGCGGAACCACAAAGCTTTTCTGTGCAGCCTTCAGCCCTGCCCGGAAGCGCCCGAGGGCGTCTTCCGAAAAGTCCTCTTCATAAACAGCCTGCGCCATTGGCAGCGCTGCGATCAGAGGGATCGACAGCTGCGCCGCCGCCTCGGCGCAGAGCTGATCCGCGCCCTCAGCCAGACAGCTCATGACCGCAAGTTCCGTGTGCGGGCACAGTTCCTTTAACTTCTCCAGCTCCGTGCAGACCCTCTGAAGCAGCACGGGCCGGTCTTCCTGCCGGATCTGTCTGTGTCCCGTTACCCCGATGATCAATGGTATTTTTTCCGTTTTCATCCTCTTCTCGTTGTCCGCCTTATTCCAGCTTTGTCAGCCGTTTTGCCTGCCGGATCAGTTCATTCTCATCCGCAAAAAGTGTGCCGCACACGGCGCCGCCCTCCTTCAGCAAGCCGACGGCGTACGCTCCGTCCCGGGAAAATGCCATGTCGGCAAACGTCCCTTCACCGGTGGGAAGACCAAAGAGCCGTGTTCCGCTTTCCACTTCGTAAACATCGATCCGGTCTCTTTCCGGATACATCGCCATAAACAGACTGCCGTCCCCGGAGAAAGCAAAGGCCGCATAGCATACGCCTGCATTGACGATCGCCTTTGTCTCAAGGGTCAATAAGTCGTAAATCAAAAGACGTCGTGACTGATCGGAGGCGATCAGATACCGCTCTGACATGGCCACGGCCTCCAGGCGGGAACTGAGTTCTCCGACCATCGCCTTCACCGTTCCGTCACCGTCTGCGTCGAAGAGCTCTATGACACCGTCCGCATACCCCAAGGCCACTGTTTTCAGATCCCGCGAGAAATACATGGACGGAGCCGGGTTGGTAATGCCCATGGACTGCATATAGCCCTCCGTCAGCTCATGCTCCCCTTTTAAGGGCGCTTCGATCGGCCCCCACGCGGGCGGCGGATCTGACAGCTCTCCCTCAAACGCGTCTCTTTTTTCCACCGATGCCAGCGACGGCATACTGTAGAAGGAAGCGGTCCCGTCATAGCGGGTGATCAAAAAGCTGTCCTTTAAGGGGATGATATTGTTGTACTGTGCCCCGCTTTCCGCATTTTCCAAAAGTTCCAGAGACCAGTCCCCGGCATTGATGATAAACATACTCTGATTTGTCATCAGCAGATATTTCCCGTCACCGGTAAAAGCCAGCTCCGGGACGAAGGAGGTGCTGTCGATCTCGGCCTTTACCAGCCACTTGCCGGTCCTTGCATCGGCCACATAAAGCATGTTTTCCGCCGTATAGGCAATGCGGGAAGAATCTGCGGAAAAAGCGACCGAACTGTGTTCGAAGCCGTCGTTTACGTCAAATCCGTCCAGGAACAAAAGCGCGCCCGACTCCGTATCCCAGCCGCCCACAAAGCCAAAATAGGAACTGCAGACGGCGGTTTTCCCATCCGGAGAGAGCGTCCACCGTTCGGTCAATACCCCGGGCATGTAGCAGGCATCATCCGCGGGAACACCGAGCAGACTGATTTTTTTGCCCTCCGCATCCAGCACCGTCATCGCGGTACTGCCGTCCATCCCAGCGATCAGGACCCGGCTGCGATCAGGGGAAAGCTTGACCTCCATGCCGGAATAATCCTCCGCCGTGATCGTCAGCACTTCACCGATCGGCCGCCCGATCACACGGGATATGAGGTTATTGTCCGGGGAATAGCCCTCCATCTGCCCGCCCAGCGTGTAGAACAGCGTCCGCGTTCCATCCTCCCGGACCAGATAAAACTCATTCATGTCCTGAACAAACAGGGTCTTTTCATCCGTCCAGAAAAACGCGTTCGCGATCTGATACTGTTCATTCTTTTTGCTGACGTAGCGGAAGGCCTCGGAACCGTCCTCTGTATTCCATACCGTTACCAGCCGGCCTTTGTCACACAGCGCCATAAAGCGCGAACCGTCGGCCGAAAAGGAAAGGTCCGCGATCATGGCGTTGCCGACCGAGACCTGGTAGAGGATCTCATTGGCGTTTAAGTCGATCATGGCCACCGAATTGCTGTTGACGATCCCGATGGCCCGGTCCGCCGAAGGCGACAGCGCGATGCTGTTCACACGGACGTTCTGATTGTTGAAGCCGGATACGACCGTAAACGGTTCAATATAAACTGCCCGTTTTAACAGCCGGATCAGCTCTTCATGCCGCATGCCTTCGTTCTCGTCACTTAATGCGAGCGCTGTCAGAAGCGTACTGGCGGCGCTGCGCTTTTCTCCCTTTTCCAGAAACGCCTGGGCGCGTTCCATTCGCTCCCCGAGGTCGTTGAAAACGGCTTTTTTCCGTTCCTCTTCTTTTTTCCGGCTTTCTTCTTCGGCCCGGACACGTTCCGATTCCGCGCGGATCTTTTCTTCTTCGGCCCGGGATTTTTCTTCCTCTGCCTGACGGCTGGCTTCTTCGGCCAGCCGGGCCTGCTCCTGTGCCTCCCGCTTCAGCGCCTCCTCGCGCTGCCGGTTGATGGTGACGTAAACGCCGACCCCCGCGCCGACCGCCAGCGAAGCTGCCACAGCCGCTGCCGCCAGACGGATCCTGCGCCGTCTGGCCCGCCGGCGCAGATCATCAAAGCCAACGCCCAGCATCGGAGCCAGGATCCGCAGCTTTTCTTTCTTCAGCAGCCGCAGGCTCCCGGCGGTGCTTTCCGCCACAATATTCGCCGCCAGCGGCTCGACAGGCTCCGTTTTCCCGTCCACAACCCGCACGCAAAGCGAAGCGGGGAAGCTGGTTTCAGCCGTTCCGTCAGCCAAGACCAGCAAGATCCGGTCCCGCCGGCCGAGCGAGATAAAATACTCGATTTCAAACATACACCAGCGCGACTCCAGCAGCGCGGGCGTGCAGACAACGATAAGCCACCGGGACGCCTCCAGCGCGGCCTTAATGTTATCGCTCAGGCTTGTCGCCAACGGAAGCTCTTCTTCGTCGCGAAAAACCTTGCCCATCTTCTTTTTCCCGCTTATTTTCTGTACACTTTTCGGGATGTGATAGGTTTCTATCAGACTGTGCAGCCGCTTGGCGACCGCTTTATCCAGCTGAAGATGCCGATAGCTGATGAATGCCTCATAGGTATAACTTGACATAGGCTCCTCCCGCTCGGTCATAAGCTTTTCTGTGTTCTTATTCGATATAGTAGTATATGCCGGAATCCTTGTCAAGAGAATGTAAAAAATCAGACGGTG
>CADBSR010000149.1 GCA_902797385.1 uncultured Lachnospiraceae bacterium | reverse complement strand
GCACACACAGCTTTCCGCTTAATGCTGCTCGGTTCCCCGCCTGACATGGTTCACGGGGCTGTGTTGCGCGAGACCAAACCGTCAATGTCGCTTACTGCCGTCTGACAGCACATCGCATACCCTAAAACGGGAATTCATCCCTGCTGCAGCGGATTGCAGGTAACAGGGCACCGCTAGCTCCCCGACTAGTGCAGCCTTGCCAAAGACCGCGCTGGTATTATACTTTACCGAAAAAAAATAATCAAGAGGTGTTTTGTTCCTTTTCCCATCTGTCCATCATATCCTGTATAAGGATTATTGTGAGGTGAAACGACCATGAAACAAACAAGGACCCTCCGCTTTTTTCTGGGGGCCAACACTGCCAGAGGGTTTTACTCCCTGTATGATGAGCTTGCCGATCCTCTGGCCGGTGACAAGGTCTGGTATATCAAGGGCGGACCGGGCAACGGTAAATCCACTTTCATGCACCGTGTGGCCGCAGCGGCGGAGAAAGCGGGAAAGGCCGTGGATACCTTTCCCTGTTCCGGGGATCCGGATTCCCTGGACGGGATCTACATCCAGGAGGATAAAACCGCCTATGTAGACGCCACCTCTCCCCACGTCCGGGAGCCTGTTCTTCCGGGAGCCTCCGGTCGGTATCTGGACCTCAGCGCCTTCTATCTGCCGGGGCTGGAGAACCGGTCCGAGGAGATCCAAAGGCTTTACGCTCTCTACCGGGAACAGTATGAGCGAAGCTATGAGCTGCTCCACGCGGCGGAGCTGTGCGCTCCGGAAAAAACGCCGGGCATTCTGAACGATGGCAGCCATGGAAGAGTCAGAGACGAGGCTGACGCGATCGTCAAAAAGGAACTTGGCTCCGGAAGCGGTTTTTCCGTCCGCCGGCGGTTTCTCTCCGCGCTGACCTGCCAGGGACATCTGTTTTGGGAGGAATCGGCTTTAGCCGCGGGACGAATCTGTGCGGTGGAGAGCGCATATGGTCTTTCGGATGTATTTCTTCAACGGATCCTGGATCATTGTAAAGAGCTGGGCTGTCCGGTCATCCTCTGTCCCGATCCCATCACCCCGGAAAAGCCGGAAGCGATCCTCGTTCCGGAAAAATCGATCGCGTTTGTTTCCTCGCCCGGGGGGCGTTCTTTTCCCGTCTCCCCGTGGAGGCGCATCCGTCTGGATACTTTGATGGATAAGCAGCCATCAAAAGAGTGTTTTGACCGCTTTCGTGCCTGCGGAATGCTGCGCGCCGGTCTGCTCCGCGAGGCGGAAGGAGCGCTGAGACAGGCAAAAACTTACCACGACGAGTTGGAAGCGGTTTACCGGCCATATGTTGATTTTGCCGGTGTGGATCAACTATGCAGAAAGCATACAGATCTCTGCGGGAAATAGACGCTTCGCCCTTACAGGAACGTAAGGGCAAATCTTTTTTCAAATATATAATTTATATTTAGAAAATAAATGAAACATTCCTTTTTAATGAAAAATAAGTATATTTTTTTCGGAATTTGTTATTGCAAAAAAAAGGGGAAACGATTAAAATAAAGAAACACCCGCAGAAACCCAAAGAAAATCAAGAGGAGTGAATTCATTGGACAACCTGTTTTGGATCGGCTTTGTCGGTGCCGTCATCGCCGGTCTCTTTGCCATCATGCAGGCAAAGAAAGTCATGTCTTTCTCGGAAGGCAATGACAGAATGCAGAAAATTGCAGCCTCCATCCGCGAGGGCGCCAATGCGTACCTGAAGCGGCAGTACACCACCGTGCTGAAAGTATTTGCCGTGGTGTTTGTCATTCTTCTGGCCATCGCGTTTGGTTCCGGCGGAAAAATGCTTTCCAAGTACACCCCGTTCGCTTTTGTCACCGGCTGTATCTGGTCCATGCTGGCCGACCTCATCGGCATGAAGCTCGCCACCAGCTCCAACGCCCTCACCGCCCAGGCCGCCTCCGAGAGCCTGAACAAGGGCCTGCGCGTGGCCTTCTCTTCCGGCTCCGTCATGGGCTTCACCGTGGTGGGTCTCGGCATGCTGGACATCACCATCTGGTTTTTCCTGCTGCGGTATGCTTTCCATGTGACCGATCCTGTCCAGCTGGGCAATATCATGGTCATGAACGGCATGGGCGCTTCCTTCATGGCGCTGTTCGCCCGTGTGGGCG
>CADBSR010000148.1 GCA_902797385.1 uncultured Lachnospiraceae bacterium | reverse complement strand
ATCCTGGCCGCCTGCGTCAGCTCCGGCTGGGGGAAGGTGAAGGTCAGCGAAGTCAGGATCATGAGCGAACAGAACCTGTCCGTTTATGCGAAGCTGTGGATGCCGAAGGAGGCTTCTCCGGAAAACAGGAAACCGGCCGTCGTGTTGGCGCACGGCTATTCCAACCACTACAGCAGCATGACCGGAATCGCGCTGGAATTTGCCCGCCGCGGCTATATCGTGATCGCCTTTGACGCCTATGCCATGGGATATTCTGACGTGAACGACCCGTCTGTCTATCCGGAATGGGACGACGGCGCCTACGCGGTGCTGCAGTACCTGGGATCTCTGCCGCAGGTGGACAGAAACCGCATCGGCATGATCGGCCACTCCCGCGGCAACATGTGGAACCAGAACGCGGCGGCGACCGCCTGGAAGGCGCACGATACCGACCCGTCCGTCACGGTCCCGCGCTCGCTGGTCATTGCTTCCTTCTCCTTCAACCCGATCGAAAAGCTGCCGAACGGCACGTACGGCTACGCCCTGAACGCCTACCCGGTCAATGCCGCCGTGATCTTCGGGGCCAAAGATGAGTTCGGCAAGACCGTCTGGAACACGGATCTGGATAATTTTAACTTTACCCACTCGCCGCAGTTCGTGGCCGGCGCCGGCGTCCGGGATCTGGACATGGATATCTATTTCATGTACGGCAACAAGACGCCCCTGGAGCGGAACGCAGCCCTGGCCATCGCGGGTATCGGCAAGCTGCGCGCGGCGTTCACCTATCCGAACATCCATATCCTGGCGGCCTATAACAATAAGCCGATCGGGGACATGATCGAATTCATGGACATTACGCTGCGGGGCGGCGAAGCAACGCTGGAACGGGACGACCAGATCTGGTCCCTGCGACAGATCTTCCTGTTCTTCGGCTTTGCCGGCTTCTTCCTCTTCGTGATCTCCCTGGCGCTGTCGCTGGCGGATACCCGCTTCTTCGCGAGTATCAGGCGCCCGCAGCCGGCCAGCATGAATGAGATCCATAACGGGAAGGAGGCCGGGATCTTTGCGCTTTTATTCCTGTGCCTGCAGCTGCCGATGCTCCTTCTATACTTTAAAGTCAGCGGCTGGCCGGGCATATACAAGACATGGCAGCTGCTGCCGCACGGGCCGTACTTTTCGGCGCCGGGCCTGAATCCGACGGTCGTCATGAACCTGATCACCTCCGCGATCCTGATCCTGGTGGTCGTACTGGTCTACTTCCTCATCGGAAAAAAGAGAGGCGCCACGCTGGATAACCTGGGCTTCAACATTCCCGGCAGACAGATCGGGAAGGCGGTCCTGCTGGCGCTGACGACTTTCGGCATCGCGTATCTGGTGCTCTGCCTGTTCTACGATCTGACGGGGACTTTCGTGTCCTTCATGCAGTTTGACATTACCCCGATGAACCACGTTCACTGGATCAGCTTCTTAAAATACCTGCCGTTCTGGCTGCTGGCGCATCTGGTGAACGCCGTGGTTTTCAACTCGGTCACCCGCGTGAACAACGCGAAGGAGTGGGTCAACTACCTGCTGATCATCCTGGGGTCGAGCCTGGCGATCATCATTCTGCTGGCGGTCCAGTATACCGGCCTGTACGCGACAGGGCATCTGACGATCGAAAACAGCGGCTGGAAGGACCTCTCGACGAACTTCTCAACGCTGGAGCTCCTGTCCGCCGTCATCATCACGCCGGTATGCGCCGTCATCAACCGGGTGATGTACAAAAAGACCGGCTCGGTCTGGGCGGGCGGCGTCCTGTCCGCACTGCTTGCCTTGCTCTTCGGCATCTGCCACGTGATCATCGCGACGGTATAGCAGACAATAAACAGGGAAAGACAGGGGACGGTTCTGTGTCTTGAAGACACAGAACCGTCCCCTGTCTTTGCTTCGCCGTTATTTTTTTGCCGGGAAATTTGTATTCTTTTCGCTGCGGTGCTGTTTTTCGTTCGCCGGATCAGCGCCATGACCGCTTCTCATAAAAATATACAACTTGGAATCATGAAATCTTTTTCATATTCCGGATCAGGGCCTTATAGAAGTCCACCGCGCCGGGCAGGCTGACGGTTTCGATGTTTTCGTTCAGGCCGTGCATGCCCTTCATCTGCTCCGGCCCGTAGATGACCGGGGCAAAGCGCACGCAGGCATCGCAGATCTCTTCATAATAGCGGGCATCGGTGCCGCCGGTCATGATATACGGGACCACCGGCAGACCCGGGAAGATCTCATGGATGGTCTCCTCGACCAGGCCAAAGGCCGGGCTTTGCGTATCAATGGGCTTGCAGGCACCGTAGGCGTCCAGGATCCGGACCTCCAGATCGTACTTGGCTGCCAGTTTCCGCATGATCGCGATGCTTTCCTCGCAGTCCTGGTGCGGGATGAAGCGCATATTGACCGTGAGTGTGGCTTCCTGGGGCATGACGTTGCAGCCGTCGGAACCGCTCTGCATGGTGAAGGCAATG
This sequence comes from uncultured Lachnospiraceae bacterium, assembly GCA_902797385.1. Taxonomy (GTDB): domain Bacteria; phylum Bacillota; class Clostridia; order Lachnospirales; family Lachnospiraceae; genus UBA6987. The sequence goes on along the minus strand of CADBSR010000148.1, from coordinate 326 downwards.
GTCGTGCGTGCGAGCGCGGCAGCCTGAGCGGAAAAGACCGGAAGAAGTTTGGTGAGCAGCGGCCCGAACAGCCAGAGATTTCCGAAAAGCAGACGGTAGTGGAACGGTCCGTACGGCCCCAGCTTCTCCAGCATGGTCTTTAACTGCGGGCTGATCCAGGTCCGCATGGGGTTGTGCTTTTCAATATCGCAGACAAAGGAGGCCAGTCTGGCGATGGGAGAGTTCTTCTTGGGATAGCTGGAATGACCGCCGTTCGAGCGGGCCGAGATGATCAGATCTCCCATGCCCTTCTCCAGGATACCGACCATGGCAAAGTTGCCTTTGAT
>CADBSR010000147.1 GCA_902797385.1 uncultured Lachnospiraceae bacterium | reverse complement strand
TGGCTGCACCCGATCACCCTCGGCGCAACGACGATGCTTGAAAACTGGAACGGCATGGACGTGTTCCGGGACAGCTTCAATCATTACAGCTTCGGCGCAGTCTGCCAGTTCCTGTTTGAATATGCGGCGGGCATCCGCCCGACCTTCGATGCGCCGGGATTCAAAGAATTAGAGCTGCGGCCAGTCATCGGCGGGAGCCTTACTTGGGCGGAGGGCAGCTACAAGACCCGGTACGGCACAATCCGATCCCGCTGGGAGCGTGAGGGAACGCGCTTTGCCTATACCTGCACGGTTCCGGAAGGGACGATTGCCCATCTGACTCTGCCGGATGGCAGCGCGAAGACGCTAAGCGCCGGAAACTATTGCTTTGAAGGAGAATTCCATAGATAAGCTGCCTTATCTGTTTCACGATGATCGGCGGGAGATCCGCTTTGACCGCTTTGATCTGCCCGCGCCGTGGATCAACTATCTGTCAAACGGCAGGATGCACGCCTTCGTCTCTCAGGCGGGCGGCGGCATGACCTGGTGGCTGTCCCCGATGATGTTCCGGCTGACGCGCTACCGTTTTTACAATATGCCCATCGACTCGCCGGGTTTCTATGTGTTTATTCGCATGGAGGACTGCACGGTCTGGTCGCCGGCTTTCCGCCCTTGCGAAACGCCGGTGGACTTTCGCGAGGCTGCTCATGCACCGGGTTTTTCTACCTTTACCGCGAAAAAGAGCAGTCTGACTGCGACGCTGAAGCTCTTCATGGCCCAGGACTATGTATGATACCCGGGTGTGGGCTCTCAAGCTCGCGAACGAGTGCGGCGAAGAGATATCCAGCGACGTCTTTGCCTATGTGGAGCTCAGCCAGTTTCTCGCGCGGGAGGAAAATATCCTTGGCTACTATCTCAAGTGGAACACCCGCGCAGTGTTCGATGAGGACCTGCAGGCGATCACCTGAAACGCTGACTGCCCTCCGAGAAGACGGAGCGGCAGATCGGCAGTTTATAAAGCTGCAAAGCTGGTAGGACGAGCACCTTGCCGTGTATCAGTGTGATCTTCCCGGCAAGGACGCCCAGCGTATGCTCAACACCTGGAACCCGCTGCAGAGCGTCCAGACTGCCCGCTATTCCCGCTCCATCAGCTCGGACGCCTCCGGCGTGCAAGGCATCGGCTTTAGGGATACGGCCCAGGGCAGCATATCTACGCCCTGCGTCAGCTTTCCGGCCTGGCTGAAGCGCGCAGGGATCATACATCCGCAGAGTCTTTCGAAAAACTCATTGAGAAACAGGAAACGGCGCTGGAGCAATTCGCCTGGGACGGCAAATGGTTCTTACGAGGGCTGGATGACGAGGTACAGCCCATCGGCACCTACACCCAGGAGCACGCCCGGATTTGGCTGAATGTCCAGAGCTGGATGGTGATCGCGGACGCCTGTAGGGAACACCAGCTCGAGGCCATGGACAGCGCCGCCCGGGAGCTGGATACCGGCATGGGCCTGCTGCTCAACCCCCCCCCGGCTATCCGGGCTGGCCCAGCAAGGAGGCGGCCATAGTCAACGGCCTGCCCGCCGGGTATTCGGAAAACGGCGGTGTGTTCTGCCAGGCCAACTGCTGGGCCATCATGGCAGAAGTCCTTCTGGGGCTGTGTTTCCCAGGTTACCGGTACGGCAGCGTGGATGGACGTGGTGGCGACCCAGTATCTGCTGGGGATCCGCCCCACGCTGAAAGGTCTGCTGATCAATCCGTCGGTCCCTGCCGAGTGGGACGGCTTCACTGTGGAGCGCACCTACCGGGACTGCAGACTGACGATTCAGGTGGAGAATCCCGATCACGTCCAGCACGGGATCAAAGAAATGCGGGTTGATGGTGTAAAAATCGATCTGAAGAACGGGCCGCTTCTGACAGAAAGGATCCTGAACGGCCGGTCAAAAGCAAGCGTTCAGGTTACCATGGGAATATAAAGGAGAAGGACCAATGGAAAAGAAAAAACACAAAAAAGCGAAAAAGGTTCTGCTCATTCTCGCCTGCGTCATTGTCATAATTGCGCTCGGTGTGTTTGTGCTGCTGAAAATGACCTTTCTTAAAAGCTTCCCGAAGCTGACGGGCGAGCCGGAGATCGGGAAATGGTATGAAGTCAAGGTAGATGGCACGCAGTCCTCTGACGGCAGCGAGTGGCACGGAATCTTCAAAAAAGGCGCCGAGAACAAGGTTATCGTCTATTTCTTCGGCGGCGGCGTGAGCATCACGCCGGAAACCTCGGAAGGCGGAAATACGTTCTATGCGACGAATATGACGGGGCAGGACTTCGTGGCGGAAGGTGGTATCGGCAGCAACGCAGAGAATAACCCCTTCAAGGATTGGAGCTTCCTC
>CADBSR010000146.1 GCA_902797385.1 uncultured Lachnospiraceae bacterium | reverse complement strand
TTGTCGATCAGCTTGTCCACGACCGGGATCTGGATGGTCTTGATCCGGCAGGCCAGGAAGGCTAACAGCAGGAGCAGGACGGTCTTGCAGGTCGTTACGATCCAGCTGAAGAAGCTGAAGACCTGATTGATCTTGGAAACCGCCTTTAAGTTGTTGAAGGCCGTTTCCGCGTTGAAGATTCGGGATATCTTGTCAAAGAGACCGAAAAGGATATCCGGGATCACGCCGATCAGGAAGGTCAGGACGCTGGTCACAAGAACGATCAGGAAGGCTTTGACAGCGGACATCCGCAGGAAGTCATTCTGTTCGCAGATCAGGACATAGCCGACCACCAGAACCAGGGGAACGATACCCCCGAACTGCGCGATCAGGAAGCACAGGCAGGCAAAAAACCCGATGTGAAGACCAAGATTGGATTTCATAATTACTCCTCCCAGAAGCATTGATTTTCTTAAAGAATACCGCTGTTATGTTTTTTTGTCAAGGTTTTAAGGGTTTTTGCGCCCTTTTGGCCGTTTTTATCTACATCTGCAGGTTCTGATTCTTCCAGACCGCCTGCCTTTCTTTAAGAAAACCCCGATCCAAAGACCGGGGCTGCCATTCGTTTTCCTAGAGTTGTTTTGTCATGGTCAGGATGTTTTTCCCTTCCGTCCGCCCATAGACGACCTCATCCATCGTTTTTTTGACCAGGAGGATCCCCAGGCCCCCTTCCCGGCCCATGAGCCCTTCTTCGGACGTGTCTGCGTCTTCCCTTGCCAGGGGATCAAACGGGATCCCGCTGTCGGTAAAGCGGATCCGGATCCGCGCAGGGTCCGGCAGGATCTCGCAGCACACTTCCGCCTCTCCGGGTCCGTCCGGATAGGCATAGCTCGCGATATTGACAAAGACCTCTTCCACGGCCAGACGGATCTGAAGCTGCGTTTTCATGGGGCAGCCCTGCTCCTCCAGGAGGGCTTCCACGAAGTCTGTCACTTCATCCAGATACCCGACTCCGGCCGGTACGATCAGTTTTTCCATATTACTTTCCTCTCTCCGTCCTTTTGGGGCGGATGCAGGTTCTTTTTCCTTACAGAAACTTGAACAGGCGGGTAATGGACTGGTAGTCTGTTTTGTAGTGGGCTTCTATGCCATATACATACTCACTGCCTATCCAGCTCTTTGCCCCTGCTTCGTCATCCTATAAGTTACCGGGCTCATGTAACTCAGGCTGCTACAAAGCTTCTTTCAGTTGTAAAAGACTACAAGATAATTAACCAATCCTTTTCTATGTCTTGTATTATAGCATAATCCCGCCGAAAAATTACTCTTATTTCAGATTTGCAAAGACTTTTTCCATTAGCAAGTACTGAAGACCTCGCTTCCTGAAATGCAGAACTATCTGGAAGCAGAAGCAAGGCACTTTTATTTCCACTTAAACGTCACAAGACCGTAAATATACAGTACCAGGATGATGCCCGGAACCACAAAGCGGAAGATGGGCTTCATCCATTTTTTGACTTTTAAGCCCTTGCCGGCATTGGCCTCCCGGACAAAATTGTCCCAGCCCCAGCCGATCTTATAGCAGCAGAAGATCGAAAAAACAAAGGCGCCGAGCGGAAGCAGGTTCGTGCTGACAATAAAATCCCAGAAATCCAGCCACGCCGACCCTTCTGCAAAGGGCACAAAATGGATCACGCTGTATCCCAGCGCCGTCGTCAGTGCGAGGAGGAAGATCCCGATCCCGCAGATCAGGCAGCCTTTCGGCCGACTCCAGCCGGTCAACTCCCGCACACAGGCCAGGATATTTTCAAACACGGCCAGCTCGGTGGAAAAAGCCGCAAAAACCATAAAGAGGAAGAACAGACTGCCCCATATCCGGCCGCCGCTCATATTCGTAAAGACCTTCGCCATGGTATCGAAGAGCAGGGAAGGTCCCGCGGTTACTTTGACCCCGTAGGTAAAGCAGGCGGGGAACATAATAAAGCCCGCCATCACGGCGACCAGCGTGTCCAGGAGAATGATATGCACCGATTCTCCCATAAGCGTTCGTTCCCGGCCGATATAGCTGCCGAAGATCGCCATGGATCCGATGCCGATGCTTAAGGTGAAGAAGGCCTGATTCATGGCCGCTACGACCACCTCACCGTTGATTTTGGAAAGATCCGGAACCAGATAGAAACGCAGCCCCTCTTCCGCACCGGGCAAAAACGCACTGTGAAGGACCAGCACCAGCATGAGCAGGAAAAGCAGCAGCATCATATATTTCGTAACGCGCTCCAGTCCTTTCTGAATGCCTATGCTTAAGACACCGAAACCGAGCGCCACAGCAATAAAAAGGTAGATAACGTTGACGGCCGGATCCCCGATCATGGCGCCAAAGCCCAGACCTTCCGTTTTGCCCGTCAGAAAGCGGACGAAATAATAGATCATCCAGCCCGTCACGACCGTGTAGAACGCCATAAGGGCCAGATTGCCGGCTAAAGCCAGATACCCGTGCAGGTGCCATTTCTGCCCCTTCTTTTCCAGCTTCTGATACATCCTGACCGGGCTCGCCTGGGCCGCTCTGCCTATGGCAAACTCCATGGTCATGGCCGGAAGGCCCAGCAAAAGCAGGCAGATCGCATAGATCAGAACGAAACCGCCTCCGCCGAACTGTCCTGTCATCCAGGGGAATTTCCAGACGTTTCCACAGCCGATGGCGCAGCCGGCGCTCAAAAGGATAAAGCCGATCCGGCTTCCCAGTCTCTCTCTTCCTTCTTTCATTTGTTTCACCCCTCTCCCAGGTAGGCCTGTCTGACCTTTTCGGAATGCAGAAGTTCCTCGCCCGGCCCTTCCATCACAACGCGGCCGGTCTCCATCACATACGCCCGGTTCGCAACCGAAAGCGCCGCCTGCGCGTTCTGCTCCACAAGCAGGATCGTAACGCCGCTCTCATGCAGCTCCCGGATGATCCCGAAGATCTGCTCCACCAGGATCGGTGCCAGGCCCATGGAGGGTTCGTCCAGCATTAAAAGCCGCGGGGCGCTCATCATGGCGCGGCCCATGGCCAGCATCTGCTGCTCCCCGCCGGAGAGCGTTCCCGCCACCTGGCGGCGCCGCTCCTTCAGGCGGGGGAAGAGGGAATACACCCGTTCCTCATGCGCCGCGACCTCACTCCGATCCAGGGTAAATGCGCCCATGTCCAGATTCTCCTCCACGCTCATCTGCTGGAAGATCCTTCTGCCTTCCGGCACCAGGGACAGCCCGCGCCGGATCATCTGGCTGGCCGGCAGACGGGAAATGTTTTCGCCGCCAAAGACGATACTGCCCGTGCGGCTGCGCATCAGGCCGGCGATCGTCGCCAGCGTCGTGGATTTACCGGCGCCGTTCGCGCCGATCAGCGTCACGATCTCCCCTTCCTGCACATGGAACGAGACGTTTTTGATGGCATGAATATTGCCGTAGTACACATTGATATTTTCCAGGGAAAGAAGATCAGCCATGCTGCGCCTCCTTTTTCCGGCCCAGATAGGCCTCGATCACCTGGGGGTCGTTCTGGATATCCTTCGGCGTCCCCTTGGCGATCACCCGGCCGAAATTGAGCACCATGATCCCGTCGCAGACCTCCATGACCAGCTTCATATCGTGCTCGATCAGGAAAATGGCGGTGTTGAAGGTCTCCCGGATCCAGCGGATATTCTCCATCAGCTCCCGGGTCTCGGACGGATTCATGCCGGCAGCCGGTTCATCCAGCAGCAGGATCCTGGGTTTGGTCGCCAGGGCTCTTACGATCTCCAGGCGCCGCTGCTCGCCGTAGGGCAGGCTCCCCGCCGGCGTCTCCTCCTCCTTGGACATCCCGAACGCGTTCAGAAGCTCTCTGGCTTCTTCCCTGGCTCTTTTTTCTTCCCGCCAGTAAGCCGGCAGACGGAAAATGCTGCTGCCGAAACCGTACTTTAAGCGCGCATCCATGGCTGCCGTTACATTTTCCAGTACGCTCATATGGTTGAACAGGCGGATATTCTGGAAGGTCCGCGCCACGCCCATATGCGAGATCTGCGCGGTGCTCTTGCCGCGGGTATCCACCCCGTCGATCATAATCACACCGCCCGTAGGCTCATAGACCTTGGTAAGCAGGTTGAAAACCGTTGTTTTGCCGGCGCCGTTGGGGCCGATCAGGCCGCTGATCTCGGTGGGGCCGATCGTGATATTCAGGTCTTCCACCGCATGCAGGCCGCCGAAATCGATGCCCAGATGCATACATTCCAGGATCGGCCGCTTGTCCAGATCCCTCTCCAGCAGTTTGACGTGGGAAGGCGCATCGACCAGTCTGTTTTTCTCACTCATGGCTCCCTGCCTCCTTCTCTTTTATCCGCCCTGCCTTCCATTTTTTCCACAGCGTGCCGGGGTGCAGTCCTGCAAAGAACTGCTTTAAGCGCGGGTTGTTCGTGGCCAGCATGACCAGGATCAGAACAATGGCATAGACCAGCATTCTGAAATTCTGGAATTCACGGAGCATTTCAGGCAGGGTCCGCAGAACGATGGCCGCCACGACCGAGCCGCCGATGGAGCCCATGCCGCCCAGCACCACGATCACGAGGATCTCAATGGAAACATTGTAGTCAAACGACACCGCCTTGACATTGGCGAAGCAGTGTCCGTAAAGTGCGCCGGCCGCGCCCGCGAAAAAGGCCGCCAGCACAAAAACCGCCAGCTTGTAATAGGTCACATTGATCCCCACGGACTCCGCCGCGATCCGGTTGTCCCGGATCGACATGATCGCCCGCCCCTGCTTGGAGCGCTTTAAATTCATCATCACAAGCGCTGTGATCAGGACCAGCACGGCGGCGTACGGCAGAAGATGCTTCGCGTTCGTATAAACGGGCGCTGTATTTAACCCCAGGGCCCCGCCGGTAAAATTCAGATTCGTAATGACGGATTTGATGATCTCGCAGCAGGCCAGGGTAACGATGGCTAGATAGTCGCCGCGCAGCCGCAAGGCCGGAAGGCCGACGATCAGTCCGCCTATGGCGGCCACCAGACCGCCTGCCAGCATGGACAGCGGGATCCGGACGATCTCCGGGACCTGTCCATTCAAAAAGAGTGAGAGCAGACAGCCCGAAAACAGGCCGAGCGACATAAAGCCCGCATGGCCCAGCGACAGTTCCCCCAACAGGCCCACGACCAGATTTAAGGAAACTGCCATGACCACATACATGGAGACCGGGATCAGCATGTTCATCAGCTGGCGGCTCATGGCGCCGCTGTAAAGAAGGACCGCCAGGACCGCATACAGCGCCGCCAGGATAGCCAGAGTCAGAAGATCTTTATGGACTGTTTTCAGCTTTTTCGCCATGATCACACCTTCTCCGTACTCTTTTTGCCAAGAAGCCCTGTCGGCCGTACGATCAGCACCAGGATCAAAACGGCGAACACGATCGCATCCGACCACTGCGTGGAGATATACGCCTTGGCGAACTGCTCGATCAGCCCCAGCAGGATCCCGCCCAGCATGGCGCCGGGCAGCGAACCGATCCCGCCGAAAACCGCGGCCGTAAAGGCCTTGATGCCCGGCATGGAGCCGGTCGTCGGCTTGATATACACATAGGTCATGCCGTAAAAGGCGCTGGCAATGGCCGCCAGGCCGGAGCCGATGGCAAAGGTGATCAGAATGGTTTTATTGACGCTGATCCCCATCAGCTCGGCCGCGCCTCTGTCCTCGGAAACGGCCCGCATGGCTTTTCCCATGCGGGTCCCGTTAATAAAGAGCGTCAGTCCGATCATGATCACCGCCGTGACGGCCAACGTCATCACCGTGATCCCGTCCACCTTGACATCCAGGATCGTAAAACTGCCCAGACCGCTCATCTGCGGATAAGCTTTCTGTTCGGAGCCGAAGATCAACAGCGCCAGGTTCTGCAGAAAATAGCTGACACCGATCGCCGTGATCAGGACCGACAGAGACGGAGCCTGCCGCAGCGGTTTATACGCCAGTGTCTCTATGAGCATCCCCAGACCCGCGCAGACGATCACGCTTACGATCAGCGCCACGACCGGCGGCAGGTGGAGGTTCATGACCGCCACGATCCCGGTGTACGCCCCGATCATAATGATATCTCCGTGCGCGAAGTTCAGCATTTTCGCGATCCCGTACACCATGGAATATCCCAGTGCGATCAGGGCATAGATGCTGCCCAGATTCAGACCGCTGATAAATGTCCGTAAGAAAATCGACATACGCTCTCCTTTTGTCGTTTGCAGCCGGCTTTATTCGCCGAACACCGTTCCGTTCCCGTCCTTGTAAATGATCGCCATGGCGCTCTTGTCGGTATTGCCGTTCGCCTGCCACTTCATATCGCCGGTCACGCCTTCCAGGCTGACCTGAACCAGGGCGGCGGAAAGGCCTTCGCCCTTGATATCGGCCGCTTTGGTATAACCGGCCTTTTCGACAGCCGCCTTAATGGCGTAGATCGCATCATACCCATCGGCCGCGAACTGGTCCGGGGCCGCTCCGTAGGCTTCTTTGTACTTCTTTACAAAGCCGGATACCTTGGCATCGGAGCTGCTTTCGCCGGCGAACGGGGTCAGCATCAGCACGTTGTTGGCTTCAGACGCATTCGATACCTTCGTCAGGATCCCGTCCAGGCCGTCCGCCCCGAAGAAATAGGTGCCTTCGGCGAAGACTGCGCTCGCCGTGCCGTTCTTGGCCTGCGTCAGGAAAACGGAAGCCTCTGCCGCATAGATCGGCAGGAAAATGATCTCAGCCTGCGAATCGACCAGCGCGTTGATCTGTGCCGTATAGTCCGTATCCGTGGACAGGAAGCTCTGTACGTCCACGATCTCGATTCCCTTTACTTTGCATTCTGCCGCAAAGGATTCATACAGGCCGGCCGAATAGTCCAGGTCGCTCTGATAGAACACGGCGACCTTCTTGCCCGGAAGATTTTCCGCTACATAGTTGGCGGCCGCGATCCCCTGATAGGAGTCATAGAAACAAATGCGGAACGCATTGCTGCTGCCTTCCAGACACTTGTCCGCAGAGGCGGAGGCAGAGATCATGAACATGTTATCGTTCGCACTGGCATTCACGACAGATGCCATCTCACCGGAAAGAACGGTCCCGATGGATGCATTCATGCCCCAGTCGATCAGTTTTCCGTAGGCACTGACAGCCGCTTCCGGGTCTCCCTGGGAATCCTGCATGCTGAAAACGATCTGCATGCCGTTCATGCCGCCCGCTTCGTTGATTTCCTTGATGGCTATTTCAGCCCCGTGCTGGACCGACAGGCCGTAGTTGGCATACTGACCCGTCAGGGGACCGATACCGCCGATCTTGATCTCGTTCGCTTTTTCATCGCTGCCGGATCCGCAGGCGCAAAGGCCAAGGGCCATCACGGCTGCTAACATAAGTGCCAATACTTTCTTCATTTCTCTTCTCCTCCTGTTTCTCATTTAAGAAGATATATAAAAAACGGCTCTGCCTTATAAGCGGAGCCGTTTTTTAACGCTTGCTATGCTCTCACTTTCAGGCCTTCGGTACCGGTTTTCCTACCAGCAGATCACGCAGAATAACGAGCGCCAGTACAATGCCGCCCAGTACGATGCCGCTAACCAGTTCCAGTCCGAATGTAAGCATGAGGTCCTTTCCCGCATAAATGCGTTGATAAATCGAATTGTTTTGCATTCTACTCGCAAAAAAACCGGTTGTCAACCGGTTTTTGAAAAAAATATTGCATATATTGAAATTATTTTTGCATATTATTCATATAACAATAACGATTCCATTGATTGCCCGTTATTTCGCCTTTTTAACGCCCCGGAACATGAACTTGCGCACGACATTGATGCCGACTTTATACGGCAGCGGCCGCAGATCCTTGTCCGCCTGCTTTAAGAGCGCCCGGATCGGAAGGCTCTGCGGGCAGTGCTTCTCGCACTTGCCGCATTCAATGCACTGGCTCGCAAATGCCGGCTCTCTGGTCAGTCCCACGGTCTGGGCATACTGATACCGGCCCTTGGATTTTGACTCCACATACATGGCGTTCCAGCAGCGGAAGGCACCGGGAATATCCACGCCCTTCGGGCAAGGCATGCAGTAGCGGCAGCCGGTGCAGCCGACTTTTTCCTTAGCCAGGATCTCTTTTTTGACTCTTTCAATCAGGGCATATTCCGCCTGACCCCAACTGCCGGCCTCGGCATCGGATGCGACCCGGCAGTTCTCCCGGACCATTTCCACGGAGTTCATGCCGGACAGGACGCAGGTGACTTCAGGCTGATTATACAGCCATCTGAGTCCCCATTCCGCCGGACTCCAGCCATGAGAGTCCCCCGCCATGCGTTTTTTGGCGATCTCCGGCAGAGCGTTCACCAGGCGCCCGCCCCTAAGCGGTTCCATAATGATCACGGGAATTCCTTTTTCTGCCGCCGCCTTCAGGCCTATCTTTCCCGCCTGCGAGACCTCGTCCAGATAGTTGTACTGGATCTGGCAGAAATCCCAGTCATAGGCATTCAGGATCTTCAAAAACATCTCGGAA
>CADBSR010000145.1 GCA_902797385.1 uncultured Lachnospiraceae bacterium | reverse complement strand
CTGGTGATCCTCTCCGCGGTGGTCGTCATGGTCGGCGGCGGTCTCTCGCTCCTTGCCAGCTCCCATCCGGACGGTCTTGAGTGGGCCCTGTTCGGCAATGCCGAAGAAGGCTACGCGGAAAATATGGGTCTGGATGAAGAATCATTCGGGATCTCCGGCCAGGCTGCCGATACCGCCGGAAAGATCCAGGAGGCGACTTCCTTCCTGCCGGACTATGCCTTCCCGAATTCGGACAGCCCCGCCGGAACCAGCGTTTCCGGTCTGGTCGGATCCGCCATGGTAGCCGGCGTTGCCGTTTTGATCTGCCTGGCCGGCGGCTTTTTCAGAAAGAGGAAGAAAGCGATCTGAGATCTTTGTTGAACTGACACCCCGGAGGGAGCCCTCAGGCTCCCTCCTTCCGTATAGAAGGGACGTGTATGAGCAAGACTGAAACCGCGCTCCGGGAGCTGGCCCAGATGGATGAACTGGCCGCCGGTGACTCTCCCGTTCACCGTCTACATCCGCTGCCCAAGCTGGTGCTCACGGTGCTTTATATCGTTCTCGTGGTTTCCTTCGGGAAGTACGACATAAGCGGCATCATCGCGATGCTGCTTGTTCCCGTGCTCCTGTATCAGCTCAGCGGGATCCCGGTCCGCACCTGTTTCTTTAAGCTCCGCTATGTGCTGCCGCTGGTCCTGGCCGTAGGGATCTTCAATCCCTTCTTTGATAAAGCCCCGCTGTTGGCCATCGGACAGGTAAAGATAAGCGGCGGCGTGGTTTCCATGATCACGCTCATGGCCAAGGGCATCCTTTCCCTCATGGCCTCCTTCCTGCTCATGGCCACCACCCGTCTGGATTCCCTTTGCAGCGCGCTCCGCAAGCTCCACGTACCGTCCCTGCTCGTAACGCTTCTCCTGCTGACCTTCCGCTACGTCGGTCTGCTGACAGAAGAAGTCGCCGTGATGAGCGAGGCCTACCATCTGCGCGCGCCCGGTCAGAAAGGCATCCATATCAGCGCCTGGGGTTCTTTTCTGGGACAGCTCCTGCTGCGCACCATGGACCGCGCCGAGGATCTCTACAACAGTATGCGTCTGCGCGGCTTTAACGGGGACTTCCCCTACGCCGCACCGCCCCGTTTTTCTGTCCGCGACCTGCTGGTGCTTCTGCTCGGCGCCGCTGTTTTGCTGCTGCTTCGTTTCGTCCCTGTCGCTTCGATGCTGGGCAGTCTGCTCGTGAGGTGAGAGAATGCTGGATCTTCAGAATGTTTCCGTTTCCTATGAAAAAGGCAAACCGGTCATAAAGGATCTTTCCTTCCATATAAATAAAGGCGAGTCCGTCGGCCTGATCGGCGCGAACGGCGCCGGCAAATCCACACTCATGAAGGCCCTGCTCGGCCTGCTTCCGGCCACGGGGCGCATCCTGGTGGACGGCATGGCGGTGGAAAAAGCCAATCTCCCCGCCATCCGGCGCCGCCTGGGCTACGTCCTGCAGGACTCGGATGACCAGATGTTCATGCCCACCGTATTGGACGACATGGTTTTCGGTCCCATGAACTACGGCTTAAGCCGCGCCGAAGCAGAAGAAAAAGCCGCCGCCGTTCTGGCGCGCCTTTCGCTTTCGGATCTGGCCGGACGGCAGAATCACCGTCTCTCCGGCGGTGAAAAGCGTATGGCTGCCATCGCCACGGTCCTGGCCATGGAGCCGGACGTCCTGCTCATGGATGAACCCACCTCCAACCTGGACCCCTTTAACCGGCGGATCGTGATCAACACCATCGGCTCCCTGCCGCAGACCAGAATCATTACCTCTCATGATCTGGACATGATCCTGGATTGCTGCACGCGGGTGATCCTGCTTTCGGACGGGCGGATCGCCGCCGACGGTCCGGCCGGGGTCATCCTGCGCGACAAAGCGCTTCTGGAAGCCCATCGCATGGAACTTCCGTTAAGTCTCTCCCGGCTGTAGGTGCACACTTTCTCGTGTTTTTGCAGGCTTTGCTTTCTTTCGAAACGAAAGCCTGCATATTAATTGTATTTTATTCACTTTATTTTTGCAGATTCTCCTGCTTTTCTTGAAAAATCTTCCGATTTATTGCGAAACCCCCTTGCAATATGCTTTTTTTCATATTAAAATAATGTGCAATCTGAAAAGCCCTTTCTCCCTGTTGGTATGAGTTAACAGGATGTCTCCCGCCTCCCAGAGATGCGGCTGACAGCAAAAGCCAATCGGCGCGGAGACATAGAGCTTTTTCAGAAAAAAATCATAAGAAGGAGAAAGACTTATGAAGAAGACTACAAAACTCGTTGCCCTGCTTCTGGCGGTCATCATGGTCGTAAGTGCCTGCGGTACTCAGACAGATACCACGACACCTGCTGCCACCCAGGCTCCTGTCCCTGCCGGCTCCACGGCTGAACCCGGCCCCGCCCCTACGGATCCCGCAACGACCCCTGCCGCACCGGCACGTGAAGTCGACAACCGTCTGGCTGCCGAAGTGTTCGGCAACGCTTACGACCCCGCCGACTGGAATGCCGAATCCGAGGCTCTGTATGAAGAGATCTTAGGCGACTTCCTGGAAGCTTATGCCAAGGTCAAGACGGCCAAGAACCTGTCCGAGCGTTATGCGTATCAGGCAGCCGCCGAAGCCATCATGTACGCCAGCGCCGTTTTCATTCCGCTGACGACCAATGGCGGCAACTACCGTCTGGGCCGCGTCGTTCCGAAGTCCATCAACACCACCATGTGGGGCAACAACGAATATCGCTACCACACGGTCATTACCACGGAAGAACTGATCACCGCGGAAGATTACAACGCCTTAAAGGCTCTGTGGGCTGAAAAGGCCGGCACCGGCACCTTCTCGGCAGAAGCCAAGAAGTTCCTGACCGACAAGGGCTACACCTTAAAGGACAGCTACAACTACATCTACACCGCTGATCCTGATACCTGGGATACCTTATCCTCCTCCCGTCAGATCGTCGGCGAGCCTCTGGCTCCGACCGTTGACGGCCTGTATCAGTACAACCAGGAAAATCAGCTGGTCCCCGCTATCGCGACTTCCTATACGGTTTCCGATGACGGCCTGACCTACACCTTCAAGCTTCGCAACGACGTGACCTGGGTCGACTCTCAGGGCCGTAAGGTTGCGGATCTGACCGCTGACGACTTCGTCGCCGGCATGCAGCACCTGCTTGACAGCCAGTCCAGCCCTCGTGGCCTGCTGGTCGGTGTAATCAAGGGTGCGGAAGACTACATCAACGGTGTGACCACCAATATCGAAGATGTCGGTGTCAAGGCTGTTGACGACTACACCGTCGAGTACACCCTGGAGCAGGATGTTCCTTACTTCATGTCCATGATGGCTTACAACCTGTTCCTGCCGTTAAACCGCAGCTACTTCACCTCTCAGGGTGGTAAGTTCGGTGCCGAATTCGACGGCACGGCCGCTGACTATACCTACGGCTCCGATCCCGACCATATCGCTTACTGCGGTCCCATGATCGTAACGGCCTGGACCAAGAACAACACCATCGTTTACAAGGCCAACGAATCCTACTATGATCCGGATGCCCTGAACGTACACACCATCACCTGGCTGTACAACGACGGACAGGACAAGTTAAAATCCTACAATGACACCAAGGCCGGTGTTGTGGATGCCTGCGGCTTAAACTCCGAAGCCATCACCACCTGCAAGGCTGACGGCGACATGTTCGAGAAGTACGTCTCCCTGTCCGAGACCGACTCCACCACCTTCTGCGGCTGGATCAACGTCAACCGCAAGATCTACACCAACTACAACAGCACCAACTGCCCGTCCCCGAAGACTGTGACCCAGGCTGAAGATACCGTCGCTGCCATGCAGAACGTCCACTTCCGCCGTGCCGTGGTCGCTGCTTTCGATCACGCTTCCTACAATGCACAGCGTGTTGGTGAAGAGCTGAAGCTGAACGCTCTGCGCAACAGCTACACCCCTGCCACCTTCGTCTCCTTAAGCGAGGAAGTCACCATTGATATCAACGGCACCGCCACCACCTTCCCGGCCGGTACCTTCTATGGCCAGATCATGCAGGCGGTCCTGGATGCCAACGGTGTTCAGATCAAGGTCTGGGATGACGAAAAGGCTTCCGGCGACGGCTTCGACGGCTGGTTCAATCCGGAATACTGCAAGTCCGAGCTCGCTCTGGCTGCTGCCGATCTGGCTGCGTCAGGGATCCCGCTCAGCAAAGAGAATCCGATCTACGTTGACTATCCGTACCAGTCCTATGACCCGGTTGGTCAGCTGATAGGGAATGCTGTCAAGCAGTCTATCGAGGAAGCTTCCGACGGCATGATCCTTGTCAACCTGGTCGAAA
Organism: uncultured Lachnospiraceae bacterium; assembly: GCA_902797385.1. Classification (GTDB taxonomy): domain Bacteria; phylum Bacillota; class Clostridia; order Lachnospirales; family Lachnospiraceae; genus UBA6987. The sequence continues at coordinate 10,654 of CADBSR010000145.1, read as the reverse complement.
CGGCCAACCGTGACGAGTACAGAGACACCTCCTACAACACCACCTATGGTTATGAGCAGAACACCGACTTCAACACCGGTTCCGGCTGGGGCCCCGACTACGGCGATCCTCAGACCTACCTGGCAACCATGGTCATTGACGAAGATGGTTATATGCTCGCCAACCTCGGTATGTTCGGTCAGTAAACCGACGGCTGAATAAACTGTATTACGGGAAAACGTAATACTGCGGCGGGAGAATGGATCATGAATCCATTCTCCCGCTCTGCAATCCGGACCCTCCCCAACTATACGAAACAAGGTGGTAGGCTTTTATGGCTAAATACATCCTGAAGCGCCTCATACATGGTCTGTTCTCTGTCATCGTGGTCGTCGGGATCGTTATGATCCTGGTATATTCCCTGATGAACCGGGAACAGGTCTTTGCTATGGACCCGCTGTTCAATAAAGTATCCGCCAACCGCAAAATCACATACAAGCATGAGCGCTGGGAAGAATACGGCTATCTGGACTATGTCAATTACACCGAATGGCTGACCGCACAGGTCGCCGCCGGTGAGCTCGAAGAGGCGGTCCGTTCCAAGGTCGTCAATCTGGGCAAGGATGCCGAATCCGACAGTGAAGCGGTGGCGGAATACGTCAAAAAATTCACCGATTATTATGAAAGTCAGGGGTATACCGTGACGCGCCTCAATACCGTTCTGGCCGGCAAGAAGCGGGCCAACGGCGGCGAGCCCCAGCTTTTTGCAGCCAAGGACAAACCGGTTTTAAGCCGTCTTGTGTCCTATTTTGGTCATTTCTTCCAAGTCGACTCCGTCGGCAGCGTGAAGGATTACCCGGGCGAACGCGGCCTGACCTTTACCCTTTATGATCCGCTCTACGGCGGGCAGAAATTCTCTCCTGCCATTATCGGGAGCGGCACCTATCACAAGTACCTTCTGTACTGTGACAATGTTTTTCCTTACATTCACCAGAATCTTTTGTCCATCAACATGGGAACCTCCTATTCCATTGAGCGCGGTGCCGAGATCACCTCGACCATGGGCAAGCGTCAGGGCTCCTATGTCTTGAGTGAAGTCACCTATCCCACCGGACTGACCGAAATGAGTGCGGACGATCTGCATACCGCCACCTATCAGGCAGGATCCCGCGAGAGCAGCGTCCTCTACAGCAGCCGTTTCACGGACGACTACACCAACGTCTCGCTGTTCCGCAGCGGCATGTCCCGCATGGGCTACTCCTTCATGATCGGTATCATTTCCGTGGCGCTCTCCTATCTGATCGGCATTCCCATGGCCATCTGGATGGCCCAGAAAAAAGACAAGGCCGTTGACAAGATCGGCTCCGTCTACGTCGTATTCATTACGGCCATGCCGTCTCTGGCGTACATTTTCCTGGTCAAGGCGATCGGCGACAGGATCGGACTTCCTACGACTTTCAATATTGAAAAGTATACCTTTGCGATGTGCGTACTGCCCATCATTTCCCTGGCCCTGCGTCCCATCGGGTCGCAGATGCGCTGGCTGCGCCGCTACATGGTGGACCAGCAGAACGCGGACTACGTCAAGTTCGCCCGGTCCGGCGGTCTGTCCGAGCGGGAGATCTTTACCGAGCACATCTTCAAAAATGCTGCCATCCCGATCATTCACGGGATCCCCGGCGCCGTGCTCTTCTCTCTGACCGGCGCTCTGATCACCGAGCGTGTGTACGTCGTTCCCGGTGTCGGCGGCCTGCTGATCAACGCCATCAATGCGTATGACAATGCCGTCATCGTCGGCGTGACCCTCTTCTACGCGATCCTGTCCGTTATTTCGGTCATCCTGGGCGACGTGCTCATGAGCATGGTGGATCCCCGGATCACCTTCTCTACGAAAGCGAGGTAAAAAGAGATGGAAAATACGATCGATCTGTCCAAATACGATCTCTCCGACGAAGAACTTTTTACCGTTATCAAGCACGATGAGACGGAATCCGAAAAGATCACCGCGCCCCGCTACAGCTACTGGCGCAGCGTGTTCAGGGTTTTCTTCCGCAAGAAGATCAACTGGATCGTTCTGGGCATCCTGCTGGTCCTTCTGGCTTTCACCTACATCTATCCGATGTGCGTGAGCTTTGACCGCTTTGCCAACGTCCGCGACGAGACCTCCAAGCATTTAACGCCTTCGGCCGCCATGCAGAAATACGGCTACACCATCCACCATATCCTGGGGACCGGCGCTTCGGGCGAGGCCACCTTTGATGCCATGTGGTTCGGCTCCCGCATTTCCCTCTCGCTGGCCATCGTCTGCGCCCTCATCAACATGTTCCTGGGGGTCCTGATCGGAGCCTTCTGGGGCTTCTCCAAGAAACTCGACCTGGTCATGACGGAGGTGAGAAATATCATTGCCAACGTTCCGTATGAACTGCTGATCGCCGTGCTGGTCCTGGTTTTGAACCGCGGTTTCTGGACCATGGTCTTTGCCCTGACCGTCACCGGCTGGCTGGGCGTGGCCTACTTTATCCGAACGCAGGTCATTATCATCCGCGACCGGGAATACAATCTGGCTTCCCGCTGCCTCGGAACCCCCATCGGCCGGATCGCCACCAAGAACATCCTGCCCTTCATGACCAGCGTGATCGTGACCTATGCCGCCCTGGAGATCCCCAGCTATATCGGTTTTGAGGTGTTCCTCTCCTATATCGGCATGGGCCTGTCCGACCTCACGCTCGGCCGCATGATCAGTGAATCCCAGAGCGCGATGCTCGTCCCCGGATGGGGCTTTGAATTCTGGAGCCCTGTGGCGGTCTCCGCGATCCTGTCCATTGTCCTGTTCGTGGTGGGGCAGAACCTCGGCGATGCCTCCGATCCCCGGACCCATATGTAAGGAGGCGGCAGATGGAAGAAAAGAAAGTATTGCTTTCCGTCAAGGATCTGGATGTCAAATTCCGGGTGCGCGGCCGTATCCTGACCGCGATCCGCGGGATCTCTCTGGATATTTACGAAAATGAATCTATTGCGATCGTAGGCGAATCCGGCTCCGGCAAATCCGTCTTTACCAAGACCTTTGCGGGCATGCTGGATACCAACGGCTTTATTGACCGCGGCAGCGTCGTCTTTAACGACGAGGAGCTGGCCGACACCAAGGTCAGGCTCACCCCGGCGGCGCATCAGATGATCGGGCGCTTCCACAAGGCGCTTAACAAGTACTCTGCGTTGGAGCTCGGCTCCGGCACCTACCGCGAGATCCTGGCCCTGAAAGCGGAGAAGAAGACCAAGGAAACCCTTTCCGACGCCGATGACGAAGCCATTAACAACGAGCGGAAGGAGTTAAACTTCCAGCTCACGGAAGCCCGGAACTTAAAGCAGACCCTCGACCGCCACACCGAAAAGGACAAGCTCGCTGAGACAAATGAAAAGATCCGGCACTACGAGCAGGCCATCAAGGATCTGGACAAAAAGCGCGAGAATCTGATCGCCTCTCACAAGAAGGCACTCGCCGCCGACAGTGCATACTTAAAGGAATACAGCGAAAAGCTTGCCGCCCTTCAGGCGCGCTACGACAAGGAGATCCAGGGGGATGCCTCCGCCCTGTCCGAGCGCAACCTGACCCTGGCCAAGGAGATCTATCTTTCCATCGGACGTTTCTCCGCTGCCAAGCGCTTAAGCGTTTCCAACCAGCTGATCAAGGCCTTCAAAAACGCCATGACGCTGGGCGAGGACGTGAGCAAGGATGAAGTCCGCGACGCCGTCTACGGCGATATCGCCCTGCGTGTCAAGCTGACCGACGAAACGCCCGAGCAGCTGCACGGCTACTGCATCCTGGACATGGCCAAGATCAAGTATCCCAAGGACTGGACCAAGATCCGCGGCAGCAAGATCGCCACGGTCTTCCAGGATCCCATGACCTCCTTAAACCCCATCATCACCATCGGCAAGCAGATCACGAGCATCATCCTGAAACATCAGGACTGCTCCGAGGCCGAGGCACGGAGCCGGGCCATCAAGCTCATGAAGCAGGTCGGGATCCCGAACGCGGAGAACCGCTTCGACGACTATCCCTTCCAGTACTCCGGCGGTATGCGTCAGCGTATCGTTATCGCCATCGCCCTCTCCTGCCAGCCGAAGATCCTGATCTGCGACGAGCCGACCACGGCGCTGGATGTGACCATTCAGGCGCAGATCCTGCAGCTCTTGAAGGATCTGCAGAAGGAATACAACTACACCATCGTTTTCATTACGCATGACCTGGGTGTCGTCGCCAATATCGCGGACCGTGTCGCGGTGCTTTATGGCGGCCAGATCGTGGAGCTCGGAACGGTCGAGGACGTGTTCTACGATCCCCGTCATCCTTATACCTGGGCTCTGCTTTCCAGTCTGCCGCAGCTGGCGCAGAAGGGCGTTAAGCTCTACTCCATCACCGGTACGCCGCCTTCGCTGTACAACCGGATCGTGGGAGATGCTTTCGCCCCCCGCAATCCGTACTGCCTGAAGATCGACACGCTGGAAGAACCGCCCATGTTTAAAGTGAACGAGACCCACTACGCCAAGACCTGGCTCATGGATCCCCGGGCGCCGAAGATCGAAAAGCCCGAAACCATTCAAAACATCCATGAAAAGCTCTGCCAGGCTTATAACATCTGAAAGGAGGGCAGCTGCATGAATTCCGAAACCGAACACAGAGTGGCTCACCTTCCCGAGCACGGTCCCATTGACGAACAGGGCCGCGAGCTTCTGCTGGACGTGCGCAATGTGGACATCACCTTCGGCAAGGGCGACAACGCCGTCCGCGCCGTCAAAAATGCCAGCTTCAAGGTCTATAAGGGAGAAACCTTCTCCCTGGTCGGCGAATCCGGCTCCGGCAAGACGACCGTCGGCCGGGCGGTGATCCGGGTCAACCCCTGCGCCGCCGGCGAGATCTACTACAAGGGGGTCAAAATCTCCGGCAAGATCCCGCACTCCCTGGACCGTGACGTGATCCGCAATATCCAGATGATCTTCCAGGATCCCGCGGCGTCCTTAAATGAACGCGCGACCGTGGATTACATCATCTCCGAAGGCCTCTACAACTTCCACCTCTACAAGAACGAGGAGGACCGTGTCAAAAAGGTCGAGACCATGATCGAGGAAGTCGGTCTTCTGCCCGAGCACCTGACCCGCTACCCGCACGAATTCTCCGGCGGACAGCGCCAGCGTATCGGCGTCGCCCGTGCCATGGTCATGGAGCCGGAGTTCGTCATTGCCGACGAGCCCATTTCCGCGCTGGACGTGTCCATCCGCGCCCAGATCTTAAACCTTCTGACCAAGTTCCAGAAGGAGCGCGGCGTCTCCTATCTCTTTATCGCTCACGACCTGTCCATCGTCCGCTATATTTCGGACCGGATCGGCGTCATTTACAAGGGCGATATCGTAGAGGTGGCCACCACGGAAGAGCTCTTCAACTACCCCATGCACCCCTATACGCATTCTCTGATCTCCGCGATCCCCATCCCGGATCCGCAGCTGGAGAAGAACAAGGCCCTGTACACCTACGATCCGTCCATCCACGACTACAGCACGGACAAACCCGAGCTGGTGGATATCGGAAACGGCCACTTCGTCTACGGCAACAAGAAAGAGATCGAGGAATACAAGGCGCTGCGTGCCAAAAATGAACCGCTCCGGACCGTGCATATCATGAACCCGGAAGAAAAGGCCAGGAAGGAAGCGGAGGAAAAGGAAAAGGAGAAAGATCCGACCACCGTCGGCAGCAACTTTATCCTTGACCGTCCGATCCACGATACCGGAAATATCTGGCTCGGCATTCTTTCCTTCCTGCTGCCGATATTCGGCCTCATTGCGGCCGGGATCTTTAAGCGGAAGAACTATATCCGCAACTACAAGGTCTGCAAGAAAGGAGCCCTGATCTGTCTGGGGCTGCTCGGGGCGGTCATCCTGATCTTCCTGATATTGCTGCTCATTGCAGCCGTGACCTGACCTGCTGTACCAAACGGCAAAGCCGTGTGCCGGAATCCGGCGCACGGCTTTCTTTCACCACCAATTCATCCAGGAGCTTTGCAAACGCTCATGAATCCAAACGAAGAGAAAACAAAAACCAGGAACCGGCTGTACATCATCATTGCGATCCTGACCGTTGTATCCGCGATCGCGATCGGGGTCCTGCTTCACGCCCTGCGCACCGATCCTGGCTGGCGGGAAGTCACTGTGAGTCCCGGAACGCCGCTCTCTGCCGCTTCTTCTTTGCGTTTTTATTTTCAGGTCCAGTCGCAGTACGGCGGGAAAGATTTCCGGAGCGTCACCCGGACCTATACCGAGGCCGCCGTGCGCGCCTACGCCCTGTTCGACACGCTGGCGGCCCACGAGGGCATAACCGGTCTGTATGCAGTCAATGCCGCCCCGGGCGAGACCCTGAAGGTGGAGCCCGAGCTCTACGAAGCCTTCCGCCTCATGGAAGAGTCTTCCTCCAGAGCCCTGTACCTGGCGCCGGTCTATGCGGTTTATGATAACCTTTTCCTCTCTTCGGACGATCTTCTGGCCAAACAGTACGACCCCTACTACGATCCGGACACGGCCGCCTATTTTGCGGAGCTTCTGACGTTTCTTAAGGACCCGGCCCATATCCGCCTGGAGCTGCTGGGCGATAACAAGGTCGTGCTGCACCTGTCCGAGGCCTACCGCCGCTTTGCCGCAGAAAACGGCATCTCGGTCTTTCTGGATTTCTACTGGATGAAAAATGCGTTCTTCCTGGATCTGATCGGGGACCGCATCCGCGCGGACGGCTACACCAAAGGCTATCTGGTCAGCCAGGAAGGCTGGGTGCTGTGCCTGGACGATTCGGGCGACGGCTACGATTACAAGCTGCCGGCCTCTCCCGGCGCCGCGCACGCGGAAGCCCTCATGCACTATACGGGCCCGGCCGGGATCATCTGCCTCAAGAACTACACCGCGGATACTGTCTACGACGACTACTACTTTGCCTACTCTTCCGATAATTTCGCAACGGCTTATATCGATCCGGCGGACGGCTTCTACAAAAGCGCCGTTCCGGAACTCCTGCTCTACAGCGACCGCGCCTCCTGCGCGCAGCTTCTCCTGGCCGCCTGCCGGCTCATGATCCGGGAAGAATTCGACGCTGCCGAGGCGAAGACCTTAAGCGAAGAGGGCTTGTACGCCGTCTTCTATGAAAAAAACAGCCTGTGCCACTACGGGCCGGCTGTCTTTACTGAGTCTGCTGTATCGCCTTGACGCGACAGGAAAAGGGCTTATGCGCCTGCAAAAAGCGCCTTATGCGTCCTTGGAAACATGCATGGTGAACTGGCCGGTTGCCAGGTGGTTTTCCAGATCGTCATACACGTCCACCTGCACGATCGCCAGCGTATGGCCGGGCTTTATCACCTGCCCCACAGCCCGCAGGCGCTTCGCCTCCGGACTGGCAAAGAGGAAATTGAAGCTGCTGCCGGCCGTCACGATATGCGCCCCTTCATGGACGCTGTCCGCCGCCACGCCGCACGCGACGTCCGCGACCGAATAAACGATCCCGCCGTGGGGGATATTCCAGATATTCTTATGTTCGGGACGCAGCTCGATCCCGATCTCCGCACGGCCTTCCGTCACACGGAGCGCCCTGATCCCGTTCGCGGAATCGTAGGGACAGCGGCTCAGCCACTCGGTCAATTTCTCTGCCTGTTCTTTTGTCATCGGATCCTCCGGGATCTTTTTTTGTTTCTGCCGCAAGACGAAATGATCCCTGCAGCAGTATAGGTCCTCGGGCGAAAAAAAGCAAGCACAGCGCGGGATTTTATGCTATGATGGATTCATCCCGAGCGGCCGCACGGCCCACAGGGAGGAAGGACGTTTTTATGCTCTATTCTGATCATACCGTCTCACAGATCCGCCTCGCCTATATTGGCGGAGGCTCCCGCGGATGGGCCTGGAAATTCATGTCCGATCTGGCCCTCGAGCCTTCCCTGGGCGGAGAAGTTGTCCTATACGATATCGACCGCGAAGCGGCCGAGGCCAACCGGGTGATCGGCAACAAGATCGCGGCCCTGCCCTCCAGCGTCGGCCGCTGGCACTACTTTGTGGCCGCCACCCGCGAGGAAGCCCTCACCGGCGCCGACTTTGTGGTGATCTCGATCCTGCCCGGCACTTTTGACGAGATGGAGGCCGACGTCCACCTGCCCGAGCGCCTTGGCATCTGGCAGTCTGTGGGCGATACCGCCGGCCCGGGCGGCTATATCCGCGCGCTGCGCACGCTTCCCATGCTGGTCCCCATTGCCGAAGACGTCCGCCGGTTCTGCCCGGATGCCTGGGTGATCAATTATACCAACCCCATGTCTCTCTGCGTCAAAACACTGTACCACGTCTTCCCGCAGATCAAAGCCTTCGGCTGCTGTCATGAGGTCTTCAACACCCAGATGGTCCTGGCGCAAGCCGCCGCTGAGGCCTTGCAGATCCCCGTGCCCGACCGCCGGAAGATCCACGTGAACGTGCTCGGCATCAACCATTTCACCTGGTTCGATACCGCCTCCTATGAGGGGCTGGATCTCTTCCCCGTGTACCGCGATCTGGTGCAGCGCCACTACGAAAGCGGCTATGCGATGCCCGGCAGCGACTGGACAAAGACGCCCTTCGACTGCATGCACCGTGTCAAGTTCGATTTGTTCCGCCGCTTCGGCCTGATCGCCGCTGCCGGCGACAGACACCTGGCCGAATTCATGCCCGGCGACGAATATCTGGCGGATCCGGAAACGGTCAAGCGCTGGAAATTCGGTCTGACCCCGGTCTCCTGGCGTAAAGCCGATCTGGCAGAGCGCAGACGCCGCAGCGCCGCGATGGTCTCGGGAGAAAATGCCCCGGATCTGGAGCCTTCCGGCGAGGAAGGGATCCTGCTCATGAAGGCTCTCTGCGGCATGACGCGCACCGTAAGCAACGTCAACCTCCCCAACCGCGGGCAGATCGCCAATCTCCCCCTGGGAAGCATTGTGGAGACCAATGCGGTCTTCTCCAAAGATCATGTCCGGCCCGTCCTGGCCGGCTCTCTGCCGGAAAACATCCGCCAGCTGACCCTGCCGCATATTCAAAACCATGAACGGATCCTGAAGGCGGCTCTGACCTGCGACCCCGAAGAAGTCGTACAGGCTTTCCTGCACGATCCGAACGTGTGCGCCAAGACCACCGATGAAACCGCCGTCCGCCGCCTTGTGAAGGATATGATCGATGCCACCCGCGCTTACCTGCCGGGATTCCCCAGCTTCGAATAAGAAAGGATGCCCCGCCCCATGAGCGAAATCTCAAATGCTGCCAATATAAAGGAAGAAGCACCCGCCGAAAAAGCAGCGCCCCTGCCTGTGAACGAGGAGGCTGCCCCTGCGGTCCAGGAAGCGCCCCAACCGGCTGAAGCGGAAGCTGCTCCTGCTCCGGCTCCTGCTCCTGCTCCGACCCCTATGCCGGCTGCTGACAGTGCCGCGCCGAAAACAGCCCGAAAGAAATTCTGGAAAAAGCTTCACGAGCACGAAAAAGATATCCGCTACCGGGGCCCTCTCTCCTACCGGGGCCTCCGGATCCTTGCCTGGATCTTCGTGATTTTTACCCAGATCGCCCTTCTGATCCGCCTGGATATGCGTATTGACCCGGCCGGTGCGCCGGCCTACGGCGATACCCCGGAGTTTCTGCGCTCTTTCTCGGACCTGATCCTGCCGCTATTCCTCTTGGCCAACTTTTCCACCATTCTGAGCCACCGTGACAGCTACCACCGACAGCTCATCCGCTTCGGCGGTCTGAGCGCAGCTGTGATCATTTTCTATCTTTTGATCTATCAGCGGTATTTTATCGGCATCACCACCCTGCTCATGGGGAATCCGCAGGATGCGGAGCGCCTGCTGGAAAAGATTGCCTCACTCCTGTTCGGCAGCCGCTTTTTTACCTTCAACCTCTTCCTCGACCTGTTTCTCTGCGCTCTCTTTATGTTCTTCCTGATGGCCCGGCCCCGGAAGTTCTTCACCGGAAAGCGGGTCCTCATCCTGCGGCTGGGCGTCCTGCTGCCCATCGCCTATGAAGTGGCCTGTATCCTGCTCAAGATCTCGGCCGGCATGGGACGCATCGTTCTGCCGCCGTGGAGTTTTCCCTTCCTCACCACCAAGCCGCCCATGATGTTCATCGTTTTCATGGTTCTGGCGCTCTTCATCAAACGCCGTGAAAGGAAATTTTTAAAGAACGGCATGAGTCACGAGGACTACCGGCAGTTCCTGAAAACAAAACGTAACTCCTGGCACTTTTCCCTGCATGCCGCCGTTGTTTTCCTCATTGCAGCTTTTTTGGACATCGTCATCATGCTGTTCGCCGCCGTCGTGCTGGCCGTTCAAAGCAGCGGCTCCATAGACTCGGCGCCCGTCATTGCCCGCAGCATCTATGCCTCCGGGCTGGGCGGCGCGACCTCCCTGCTCCGCATGATCCCCATCGTGCTGCTCTTTTCCTACACCCGTACGCCCCGGCGCCCCGCCTTTGATCAGTACCTGCCGGCTATCGGCATCTTCATGATCCTCATGGTCTACATCGAAGGCACATATCAGGCGGCCATCAAGGGACAGATCCTGTTCCCGGATATCGTCCACCAGTTGGGCCAGCTATTAATGTTCTTCCTCTCCGGAGTGGGGACCGGTTAAACGCCTTTTTCGGG
>CADBSR010000144.1 GCA_902797385.1 uncultured Lachnospiraceae bacterium | reverse complement strand
CCGGATCCTTCGCATATTCAAACACGCTTTCCGCGTCGCCGTCCTCAAAAGGACGCAGCAGGAGTCTTTCGGTGGTCAGTATCATAGAACTGTCCTCTCCTTCAGAGAAACGGCCGGCGGATCCGGCGGCGGGTCAGTTCCATGATCCCGAGCTGGGTAATGTCCAGGACCTTCGTATAGACCGGGTCCTTTTCGGTCTCCTTCCGCATGAAGGAAAGCAGCTCCTCCTGCGCCCCGGGACGCTTCATGTTGATGAAATCGATCATCACCATCCCACTAAGATTGCGCAGCTGCAGCTGCCGGGCGACCTCTTTCGCGGCTTCCCGGTTGATGGTCTCCGCCGCCTGCGGCGACTGCGCGTCCTTCTCATCTTTTCCGCTGTTCACATCGATCACCGTCATGGCCTCGGTACGGTCAATGACGAGATACGCGCCGGACTTCAGCCATACGCGGCGTCCGGCAGCTTCTTCCCTGATTTTTTCCAGCGAATAGAGGTTTTTTAAGGGGAGCGTCGGATCCTCATAAAAGCGAAGCTTTTCGGCCGGAAGACCGGCTTGTTCAAAATAGGCCCGAAGCGTTTCATAGCTGGCGGCATCATCCGTTATAACTTCCTGCAACGTCTTCTTATCCAGCCCCTGCAGCCATTCCAGGTAAATGCTCTGTCCGCTTTGGAGTCTGATCGGAGCCGGGGCATGCGCTGCCTTGACAAGAATCCGTTCAAATTCCTCCGTCAGTTTCTTCGCTTCTTTTGCCAGATCGTCTTCGGAAACATTTTCTGCCGCGGTCCGAAGGATGAAGCCGCAGTGTGTCATGTACGGCAGCAGACATGCATGGATCTGCTCGCGCCGTTCTCCGGAAAAGTCCGCCCGGCGGGAAAAGGCAATGCTTCCCGGCTCATTCGTCACGACCAGATATTCGCCCGGGAGACTGATTTCCTCGGAAACGGTCGGCAGTTTGGTTCCAAATGCTTCCTGTGAGATCTGCACGGTCAGCTCCGTACCGGGTTTAACGCCGGGCCGGTTCAGATTCATATAGGCCATCCGGCCGTTCCCGAGCTCGGCAAACGCACCGGCAAGCCCTTTGGTGACATTTCTTACACGGACACGGAAAATGTCGCCGAAGCCGAAGGATTCTTCGTCCCCGGCCACGGAAAAACGCACCGCCCGGGCATGGGAATTTTCCTCTTCCAAAAGGACGCTGGTCAGACCTTTTTCCGTATTGGCTATGATAAGCTTATTCATCTTATCTCCTTATAAAACGCAGCCGAGCGGGGTTCCGTCTTCTGTCAAAAGATCCAGACGGCGGACCGCCATCGGTATAATGGTTTCCGGCAGACCGGCTGTTTTTAACAGTTCTTTCCAGACCGCCTCCGGCTTGACGTTCGCCTTGCTTCCGGCGGAGAGGGTCATAAGAAGGCATGCCGGGTTCTCTCCTTGCGCCCCTCCTGTCAAGGCGTCTTTCTCCACACGCAGTTCATACAGGCAGGGACGAAGATCAAAGGAAACGGTCTGTGTTTTGGTCTTTTTCTCTATGACATGACTTGTTTCCGCCAGGAGCTTGACGCAGGCAGCGTCAATCGCGTCCGCGCTCTCCCACGGAATCGTCAGCCGATAAGAGGCTCTGCCCACGCTGGCCATGGCATTGCCGCTTTTTTCCGGCAGCTCACGGACCGCATAGACCGGCAGTTCCGGCGAAGTAGCCGCCTGCAGGCGGGTGAATACTTCCTCCGTCCCCATTCCGTCCCCGATCTCGGCATCCAGATATTCTCCTTCCGAAGAAAGGCCGAGCCCGAGCGGCAGCGCAAAGCTCATGATGGGGTGCGGGCTAAACCCCTGAGAGTAGGCCATGGGGATCCCGGCGCGGCGGAATATTTTCTGGAAGGTCCTTAGCACATCCAAATGACCGATAAAGCGCAGTGCGCCTTCTTTTCCGAATCGTACCCGAATGATCATGCGCCTGCCTCCCTTCCTTTAGGTTCCTTCTCCGCGCCGTCCGCAGACGGATCCGGGAGCGGCTTGAAAGCGGCCCCGCGAAAGCCTCTGGCGGCCTGCTCCTGCGGGTTTTTATTCGTCGGGCACAGTCCGCAGCCGTAAGATCCGGCGCCGCACCCGCTGCACTGTTCCAGGCAGTTCGGCGTTACCACGCCCTTCATGGCGCGATCCCACTCCCGCCGCAGGAACTGTTTTGTGACACCGATATCAATGAAATCCCAGGGGAAGAGTTCATCCCCGGGTCTTTCCCGAAGCGTATAAAAATCCGGATCCACGCCGCAGTCCGCAAAAGCCTGCTGCCATTTCGCATCATCGAACTGCTCCGACCAGGCATCAAACAGGCAGCCCAGCTCATACGCCCGGCGGATCACGGGTGCCACCCTTCTGTCGCCGCGGGCAAAAACGCCTTCGAGGACCGTCACATCTGCGTCATGGTATTCATAATGCATAGCCCGGTTGTTCTTCTGGGCCCGGAACGTATCTTTTACAAAATACGCCCGCCGTAAATATTCTTCCTTCGTCTCCATCTTCGCCCACTCAAAAGGGGTAAACGGCTTGGGGACAAAGAAAGAGGAACTGGCTGTGATCTGGATCTTGCCCCGCCGCTCTTCCTTCGGGATCTCCTCATAGAAAAGTTCCGAGACGCGCTCGCACAGTTCCGGGATCCCCCTCTCGTCTTCCTCGGTTTCCGTCGGCAGACCCAGCATGAAATAAAACTTCACCTTGGTCCAGCCGCCGTGAAAGGCTTCTTTGGAGCCGCGCATGATATCCTCTTCCGTAAGGCCTTTGTTGATCACGTCGCGCAGGCGCTGTGTGCCGGCCTCCGCGGCAAAGGTCAGTGAGCTTTTTTTGATATCCTGCACCTTGCTCATGACATCCAGAGAGAAGTTGTCGATCCGCAGGGACGGCAGGGAAATGTTGACATGTCTTGCGGCACATTCATCCATCAGATAGGTGACCAGCCCCTCCAGATGACTGTAGTCGCTGGAGCTTAAGGAGCTTAAGGAGATCTCATCATAGCCACTGGCGGCAAGTGCCTTCAGGGCGATCTGCTTTAATTCCTCCAGACTTCTCTCCCTGACCGGCCGGTAAACCATGCCGGCCTGACAGAAACGGCAGCCGCGGATGCAGCCCCGCATGATCTCCAGCGTCACACGGTCCTGGAAAGGACGCAGGTACGGCACGATCGGCCGGACCGGATACGGGACTTCATCCATCGCATTTACGATCACCCGCTTTACCTTTTTCGGGATGTCGTCCGCGACCGGCTGAAAGTCGGCCAGTGTCCCGTCCGGATGATAGATCGGCTCATACAGCGAAGGGACATAAATGCCTTCCACACCGGCCGCCGCCCGCAGGAAAGCTTCCCGCGAAGCGCCTTCTTTCTTCATGCGGATATACAGATCGAAGAGTTCGTCGTAGGACACTTCTCCCTCTCCGATATAGATCAGATCAAAAAAGGGCGCGATGGGTTCCGGATTGTACGTACAGGGGCCGCCGCCTATTACGATCGGATCCGCCGCCGTTCTGTCTTTTGCCCAGATCGGGATCCCGGACAGATCCAGTACTTGCAGCACATTGCTGTAGCACATCTCATATTGCAGGGTAATGCCCAGAAAATCGAAGTCCTTGACCGGATCCTGCGATTCCAGCGCAAAAAGCGGGATCTTCTCTTCCCGCATGATCCTGTCCAGATCCGGCCAGGGGGAATATAACCGCTCGCACCAGACATCCGGGCGGCGGTTAAACTGATCGTAGAGGATCGCTACGCCCAGATTGCCCATGCCGATCTCATACACATCCGGAAAGCAAAACGCAAAGCGAAGATCCACCGATCCCGCATCCTTCATGACCGTATTCAACTCTCCGCCCACATAGCGGGCCGGCTTTTCTATCTTATTTAAGATTTCTTCTGTCAATGCCAGTTTTCGCATACATCCATCCGCAATCGTTTTTTTCGGCGAAAGATCAGGCGCCATTCGCCATGTTTGTTATTGTTCCGTCAGCCGCCGTTTTATTCTCTTTCATTCAGATCCTTCTGCAGCAGTGGCAGAAAATGGGCCGGCGTTCCGTCACCGTCCCGAACAATATAATCTTTGTCCAGCTCTGCATAAATAAAGCTCTTCCGGCCGCCCTTTTCGGCCCGCTCCCAGAAATGTTTCAGATCCCGGAACGGCAGGTAGATCATCTCATCCCGGCCGGTGAAAAACAGCAGGAGGAAGGCAATGCCGTCCTGCGCTTCAAAATCCCGCATAAAAAGATACTGATGCTCATGAATATTCTGAAGCGGGAAGGTATCCACCTTGCATTCCTTGGCGTCAAAGCAGACCGGGATCCCCTGAACGGTCCCGATATAATCCACCGTGCTCTTGGCGTCAAAGTATGCCAGCGTGATATGCCGGGATTCTTTATCGATATTGATGGGCGTGATCGGTGTCGGGATCTTCTGGATCACTGCGAGACCGTCCTCCCGGTAACGCTCTATGGTCAGATTGACCATGGCTTCAAGGGTCGACCCCCGCAGCCCGTGATTATTTGCCATCGCTGTTTCCTCCCAGTGTCCGGATGACCCTTCCGAAGAACGGCGGCAGCGGAGCCCGGAATCTGCGTCCTGCCAGCGCGGCAAAGGCTTCCTGCGCCTGCGCGGAAAGGGCTGCTTTTTCGGGCAGAGCCTCCGGGAAAATGACCTCATAGCTGTGCAGCAGCTGGACCCGCGGCTGGGCGCCCAAAAGACTCCCCAGCGTCCGGTTGACCTCCGGATCGCCGTATTTGGAGTCTCCGGCGATCGGCAGTCCCAGATGCGAAAGCTGGGCCCGGATCTGGTGGGACTTACCGCTGATCAGCTGCACACGAAGAAGGGAAAAGCCCTGCTGCAAGCTCTCTTCCGTCCAGGCTTTCAGTTCCACCCGTTCGGAACCGGGAACTTCCTCTTTCAGGATCCTGACGGTATTGCTTTCCGCGTTCTTCTGCCAGTAAAGGATCGAATGGAGCGGGCCCTCAAGGTTCCCTTTTACAACGCAGAGGTAATATTTTCTGACATTTCTTTCCCGCAGCAGGAAAGATAAAAGCTGCTGTCCCGGCAGCGTCTTGCCCGCCAGGACCAGACCGCTGGTATTGCGATCCAGGCGGTGTGCCGGCGCCGGTGTAAAGCCCAGAGAACGCACGGCGAGAGGATCCGCCGCCGCTTCGGCTGCCGTATAGGCTGCGATCCGATCCGCCAGGCACACATCCTCCCGGCCGGCTTTTTGTGTGAGAAGGCCGGCCGGTTTATTCACAAACAGGACCGCGTCATCTTCATAGATCACAGCCAGTGCCGGGGCGGGCTCGCCGTTATCAGAAGTTTTTTCTTTTATCAGGCGGCTGTCGGCCACAGGTCCGGCCTGGGGAGCGGCCTGGCCGCTGCCCCGAAACTTTTCAAAGGTCTCGTCTGAGAAAAAGACCTCGATATTGTCCCCCGCCTTTACGATCTCACTGCCGGCTGCCTTGCTGCCGTTCAGCGTGATATTCTTTTTCCGCAGCATCCGATAAAGGAAGCCTTTTTCAGCTTCCTTAAAATACCGCAGTAAAAACTTGTCCAGTCTCTGGCCGGCATCCGCCGGACCAATGGGAAGATTTTTCATGGAAAATCCTTTACAGACACAGGCCGAGCAGGATCTCCTGGGCTTTTTCAACCAGTTTTACCTGATCCTCCGGCACTTCCGGCGTGATCTCCTCCAGCCGGGCTTTGTATTCCTCCCAGTCCGTATAGATCTTTAAGCGCAGATTGATCCCTTTCTTTTTCAGGCGCAGAATACAGTCCGATTCGACCGGCACGCGTTCCTCCGCTTTGATCCCGGACGCATAGGCAACGATCGCATTCTGATACACGACCACGTGGTCCAGAAAATGGCGCTTTCCCTTTTCATCGACGTACATCAGATGAAACAGAGCCAGGCCGTTGTCTTCATAGATCCGCACCTGCGCCCGCTTTTCCTCTCCCAGTACTCTGCCTTTGAGCAGGGCCAGATAGGTCACCAAAAAGTTGGCCATGGGCAGCACCATCAGAACGCCGGGGATCGTCAGCGCATTTTTGGTATTATGGAAGGCGATCAGCCCCGCTCCCACAAAGGCCAGCACCACAAAGGCACAGACCAGGGTAAAGGAAAGCTGCTGCCTTTTTCGCGCAGCAAAATACTCATACTGCCCCTTGGAAAAGGGGTTGGTAAAATAATCTCTCATCCGTTTGCTCCCAAAAAGAAAAGGGGACGGCTAACCGTCCCCCTGTTTTCAGTCTTTCTTTTCTTCCGCGGGCTTCGGTTCCTCTTGTTCGGCGGGTTCTTCCGCAGCCCCCTGCTGATTGTGCAGTTCCTGCCGGTTGGAGGCCACCACCTGATAGCTGGCGTGCATCTGATTGTAGAAGCTGTTGAAGCGGCTCTGCAGGCTATCCATGGAATGGCCCAGGAAATCCTGAAGGCCGGCCAGCAGCGAGTCGGTATAGCTCATCGCGCTCTGACGGATCTCATCCGCCTCCACCGTGGCCTCATCGATCATGCGCTGGGCCTTGGCTTCGGTCTCGCTCATCAGCTGCTGGGCATCGGCAGAAGCGGTCTTCATGATCTCGCTCTGGCTGACCATCTCGGCTTTTAAACGGTTGGCTTCCACCAGGGTATCTTCTGCCTGACGGCGGGCTTCCGTCAGGATCTCATCTTTATTTGCGATGATCTTCTGATATTTTTTGATTTCTTCGGGCGTCCGCATTCTCAGTTCCACCAGCATATCATCCATGACGTCCTTTTCTACCACGATACGCTTGTTGTTTGAGAAGGTCTGGGACTTGCAGCCGTCCAAATACTCTTCCATTTCGTTAATGATCTGCTCAATCCTGCTCATGTGAATCTCCCCCATCCGAATTTATGTGTAGGTTTCTCGTTATAATGCTTTGTATTTTGCCGCTACCAGCGGGGCTTCTCCTTCCGGCAGGAAGGCGCTTACATCTCCGCCGCCGGCCGCCACTTCCCGGACCATACTGGAGCTCAGATAGCTGTAGCGGGTATCCGTTCCCAGAAACACCGTCTCCACTTCCGGATCCAGTACCTTCAATCCCTGCGCGACCTTGATCTCGGCTTCGAAATCCCCGGCGTCCCGCAGACCCCGCAGAATGAAGTGAATGCCTGTCTTATGGCAGAAATCGATGAGAAGGCCATCGAAATCCACGACTTCCACCTGCGGAATGTCCTCTGTTATACGACGTATCATTATAACACGCTCTTCGACAGAAAACAATGATTTTTTATGCGGATTGACCAAAACACCCACATAAACCTTGTCGAACATTTTCGCGGCGCGGCGGATCAGATCCAGATGTCCCAGGGTCAGCGGATCAAAGCTGCCCGGATACAGGATCGCTCTTTTTTCATTCTTGCTCATTCTCTTCTCCTGCTTTCCGAAGGAATACATGCTTATTGTTTTTATATTCTTTGACGCGAACGACGGTGAGGCCGCTCTCTGAAAGATCCTTTAATTCCCGGCGGATCCGCATCTCGCAGATGATCAGCGTTTCATCCGTAACCAGCGGGGAGGCGGCCAGTTCCTGTAAAACCTCTTCCTCATATCCCGCATCATAAGGGGGATCCAGGAAGATGATATCGAAGGCCTTGCCGCCGGAAGAAAGACGCTTGATGGCCGCCAGCACATCGGTGGTCATAATCTGCGCCTGATCCTTTAAATGGGTGCGCGTCAGATTGTCCAGGATGCACGCGCTGGCTAACCGGCTTTTTTCCACAAAGACCGCTTCCCTGGCGCCGCGGCTTAAGGCTTCAATGCCAATGGCACCGGACCCGGCAAACAGGTCCAGAAAACGGCAGCCCTGGATCTGCGGCTGCAGAATATTGAACAGCGTCTCCTTGATCCGGTTCGAGGTCGGCCTCGTTTCTTCTCCCGGTATCGTTTTTAATAGGATCCTTCTGGCTGTGCCTGCCACGACCTGCATAAAAAGCGCTCCTTTCTTCTTCTGTAAAGATACCGCAGGACCCCCTGCTTTGTCAATCCGCTTCCTGTCCGTTTTTTATAAATGCGAAAGAAAGATTCTGACCCCGATCAGGATCAGGATCACGCCGCCCAGAACCGAAGCGCCCCAGGACAGTTTGGTTCCGACTTTCCTTCCGAGCAGGAGTCCCGCCAGACAGATGAGGAAAGTCACCCCGCCGATGAGCCCGGCTGCCAGAACAGCCTGACCGGCGCGGTATTCCGCCAGGGTAAAGCCCGCGGACAGCGCATCAACGGACGTTGCGAAAGCCTGCAGCAGCAAAAGACGAAAGCTGATACCGCCACCTGGACCCTCAGGGGCTTTGCCTGTTTTTTTCTCTTCCACGCCCTCCCGGATCATCCGGATCCCAAGGAAGAGGAGCAGGATCAGCGTGATCCACGGCACCATTTTTTCAAATGCCGAAAAGATTTTTTCGATCCCTCTAATACTGATCCAGCCAATAAGCGGCATAGCAAACTGAAAAAACGCATACAGTCCGGCGATCATTGCCATTCTGCCCTGTTTCATATTTCTTTCATGCAGGCCGTTGGCGAGTGAGACCGAAAAGGCGTCCATCGCCAAGCCGATGCCCAAGGCCAGACTGTTCAGGATAAAAACCGGATCCATAGTCATCTTCCTTCTGTGAGTTTCGCTCTGTTATACCGCAAATCGGAGCCCAGGTCAATGGAATTCACAAAAAAACGGGTTTCTGTCAGAAAACAGAAGCCCGCTTTCAGGAATAGCCGGCTGTTATAGTTTAGTTGCCGCTCGGAATATAAGCCCGGATCGCACCGGCCAAAGACGAGATCGGCATGGTCTGCAGCCAGACACGGCCGGGGCCGGTCAGGACGGTATTAAACAGGCCTTCGCCACCAAAAAGAACATTTTTCACGCCTTTGACAGTCTGGATATCCATCTGGACACCGGCCTCATAACCGGCTACATTGCCCGTATCCACCACGATCTGCTGCCCCGGAGCCAGATAGACCTCTTTTAAGTCGCCGTCGATCTCCACGAAGGCAATTCCGTTTCCGCTTAAGCGCTGCATAATGAAACCTTCGCCGCCGAACAGGCCGGCCCCCAGCTTCTTCTTGAACGCGATGGACAGCTTGACTCCGGCTTCGGATGCCAGGAAAGCACTCTTCTGGAAGATCCAGTCGCTCTGGCTCACGTCCACCGGCATGATCTTGCCCGGGAAACTGGAGCCGAAAGCAATCAGACCGTTCCCGTTATGTGACGTATAGATATTCTGGAAGATGCTCTCACCCGAGAACATTCTGCCAAGTCCGCCGGCGCCACTGGTCTTCATCTCCATATTCGGAGACATCCAGACCATGGAGCCTTTTTCCGTGATCATGGATTCACCCTGTGCAACACGGCATTCGACAACCGGAAAGGCACCGCCGATGATCTCATACTGCATATTCTCTGTCCTCCTTTATGATCAGTCCTGAGGTGTTTTTCTCTTTTTACTATATCATCCGTTTCCCGTTTTCGCAAGTTTTTTTGCCGCACAATGCAAATCTGAAACCGAAACGCTTGAGAATACAAGGTCCGCATGGTAGAATATCATAGTATGCCGGACGCCGGTTTCAGGGCAAATGGCGTAAGAAATGGCGTAAAAATGGCGTAAACCACCAATGCCAGTATCCAAAAACCTTGAAAAACAAAGGAGATCTGAAAATATATGAAATTAGGTATCGTCGGCCTTCCGAATGTCGGAAAATCCACCCTTTTCAACTCATTGACCAAAGCCGGTGCTGAAGCAGCCAATTATCCCTTCTGCACCATCGACCCGAACGTAGGCATTGTCACCGTTCCGGACAAGCGTTTAAAGCTGCTGGGGGATTTCTACCAGAGCAAAAAGATCACCCCTGCGGTGATCGAATTTGTCGATATTGCGGGCCTCGTCAAGGGAGCCAGCAAGGGGGAAGGGCTGGGCAATCAGTTCCTGGGCGCGATCCGCGAGGTCGACGCCATCGTCCATGTGGTCCGCTGCTTCGAAGACAGCAATGTGATCCATGTGGACGGGTCCATCGATCCGGTACGGGATATTGAGACCATTGAACTGGAGTTGGTATTGGCCGATCTGGAAGTGCTGGAGCGCCGCATTGCCAAGACCGCCCGCAGTGCCATGAATGACAAAGAAGCCCGGAAGGAGCTGGAGGTTCTGAAAAAGCTGCAGCCGCTCCTCAATGAAGGACGCCAGGCCAAAGAATACAAACCGGAGGACGAGGACGAAGCCGCCTTCATTGATTCTCTGGGGCTGCTCAGTGCCAAGCCTGTCATCTATGCGGCCAACGTGAGCGAGGATGATCTGGCCGACGACGGCGCCGGCAATCCTTTCGTAGCAAGGGTCCGCGAATTTGCCGTAGCGGAAGGCAGCGAAGTCTTTGTGATCAGTGCCAAGCTGGAAGAGGAAATGAGTGAGCTGGAGGATGAGGACCGGCAGATGTTCCTGGAAGATCTCGGCCTGCAGGAAGGTGGTCTGGAGAAGCTGATCGCTGCCAGCTACCGCCTGCTGGGGCTTATGAGTTTCCTGACGGCCGGTGAAAAAGAAACCCGCGCCTGGACGATCCGGATCGGTACCAAGGCACCGCAGGCCGCCGGCAAGATCCATTCCGATTTCGAACGCGGCTTCATTCGTGCCGAAGTCGTCAACTACCGCGATCTGCTCGAGGCCGGTTCCTACGCGGCCGCCAAGGAAAAAGGACAGGTCCGTGTGGAAGGCAAGGAATACGTCATGCAGGACGGGGACGTGGTCCTCTTCCGCTTCAACGTTTGATCCTGGAAACGATTGCAGGACAAAAGCAGTTTTTTCTTTGGAAATGCAAAAGAAATACTTGCAAGTTTCCGGGAAATACGATATATACTAACTAATCACAGGAGAAATTGCTTCCTTTTGAGAAGCGGGAAGGAGAAAACGATGAGTGAAAACAAGGATCTTAAGGAAAAAGAGGTCATCACCGACGAATATGAGGACGAGCTTGTTTTGACGCTCGAAATGGAGGACGGTACGACGGAGGACTGCATCGTCCTGGCGATTTTCCCGCTGGAAGAAAAGCAGTATATCGCGTTGATGCCGGTTTCGCAGGCTGAAGAGGATGACGCCGACATCTATCTGTATGAGTACAGCGAGGATGAAGACGAGCAGCCGATTCTGGGCGATATTGAAGATGATGACTTATTCGAAGCGGTCTGTGACCGTTTTGACGAGATCTGTGACGAAGAAGACTTTGACGAACTGGTCCCGACCACGGAAGCATAAGCCTTTTTACAGGTCTTTCTCAGCAGCGGCTGCGGCCGCTGCTTTTTTTGTTTCCGCTCCCGCTCTCTGCCGCCAGGCCGGTTTCCTTCAGGAAGCGGGACGGGTACAGTCTCGAGCCCCGGTGTTTGGTAATGTAGCTCATCCAGAGGACCTGCCTGGCTCTCGTCATGGCGACATAAAGCAGACGTCGCTCGGCTTCCAGCGCCTCTTCGGTCAGGATCTTTGGGCCGGGTAAGACTCCTTCATTTAAACCCGGAAGGAAGACCGCATCAAATTCCAAGCCTTTTGCCCCGTGCATGGTAAGCAGCCGGACGCCGTCCTTCGGAGCCTGGCCGGGGGAGGCATTTTCACTCATTCGCTCAAATCGCGCGCTCTCCCACTCTGCAGCGGTCGCATACAGTGCGCTTTCCTCCTGCAGCCGGTCCAGAAGCTCCAGCTGTCTGGCAGGGCTTTGTCCCCGCTCCTTCTCATATTCCGTCAGATATTTTTCATATCCCATTTCCTTCCGGATATATTCTATGGCCGCATAGGGGCGCAGCTCTTTTAACTGATCCAGCTCCAGGAATAAACGCAGCAGGGCATTCTGCCAGGCCGGATGGT
>CADBSR010000143.1 GCA_902797385.1 uncultured Lachnospiraceae bacterium | reverse complement strand
GCCCGGGCTGTCGTGACGAATTCTTCCTGAGAAACGGCGATCACACTGTTTCTGGTTGTCTGGGCATAGCTGACGATGCTGCCGATCGACATGGAGATGATCGGCAGAGCGGCGTTGTAGAAAACGTTGCCGATCGCTTCCCAGGACCAGTCGAATTTGGCAACCATGTCTGCATCGGTGTAGGCCGGGAACCACTCCAGGTTGAAGCCCAGCAGCAGAACCAGCAGCAGGGCAATGAAGAAAGACGGCAGCGCCGTGGTGAAGGTGGATGCGTTCATGAGGAGAAGGTCCGGCCAGCGTCCGCGCCTCCAGGCGCAGAAAGCACCGCAGAGAACACCGCAGCAGACGCCGATTACAAGCGTTGAAACCGAAAGGACCAGTGTCCACGGCAGACGCTCCAGGATCAGATCGATCACCCGCGGAGAGCCGGGTTTGAAGGAGTTTCCCAGGTCGCCGTGAAAAAGGCCCTTGACATAGCGAAGATACTGCTGCCAGGTCGACACGTCAAAGCCGTACTGCTTCCGGGTCAGTTCCTTGACAGCCTCATAGGCGTCGTTGCTCATGCTGCCCTGAGGCGGGTAATAGCGTTCCGCCGGATCGTCCACGCCGATCCGGGGGATCATGAAATTCAGTGTCATCACAACGAAGAAGAGAATAACCGTATATAGAATTCGCTTGATGACGTAACTCTTTTTCATCGGCTCTCTCCTTTCACCCGCTCCAGGCTGATCAGGCTGTCCGTATTGAAGGCGTTGGCGTCCGTGACGGCTTTCCAACCGTGCCAGCGGTCCGTTCTGGCAACGGAAACGATCTTGGAGCTGTAAAGCGGGATCTTATAATATGTTTCGGCGATCATCTCCTGCACTTCGCGGATCAGCTCATATTTACGGTCAAGGTTGATGGTGCTCGTCATTTCCTTGATCTTGGCCTCCAGCGCAGGATCTTCATAGCGTCCATAGTTCGAGGAGGTGCCGAGTGTCACGAAATGCGCTTTCATCATGATATCCACGGTAGTCAGGGAGAAGGTGACGCCCTGCAGGGTCATGTCGAATTTGCTCGTGTAAAGGAAGGTCTTTTCGGGGCTGGAGCCGGCTGCCGCATATTCCACCTCGATCCCGATCTTCTGGAACTGCACCTGCAGGAAGCTGACCAGGTCCTGCTCGGCGGGGTTGCCCAGGATCTCATAGCGGATCCGCCGGCCATTCAGCAGGCGGTAGCCTTCGGCGTCCTTCTCAGGCACGATAGCGTCCAGGATCGTATTGGCTTCCGCAAGACGCGCTTCATAATCCCCGGAGAGGATATCGGCCTTCGGATTGTAGAGTTCCGTCAGTTTGTTGGATATCAAACCGGCGCTGAAGGGAACGGCGGCGCCGTCCTTTACTTTTTCGATCAGATCTTCCTGGTTGATGGCCAGCGCGATCGCCCGGCGGAAGTCCGGCTGACTGAACAGCGAGCGGAGCGGCGTATTCTGGCCCGACTGAGGATTGACGTTCAGGACCAGGCACTGACAGAAAGAGCTTTCCGATTCGATCACCTGAAGATTCTCTTCCTTATCGAAAAGGGTTCGGTAATTCGGATTGACGGACGTTGCAAGGACGTCAATATAACCCTTCAGGATCGAAAAGATAGCAACGTTCTGTTCCTGGTACAGAATGAATTTGATACGCTCCACCTTATAATACGGAAGCGCAGGGTCTGCTTTGTCCCGCAGATGGTAGTCATCCCGGCGCTGCAGCACGATCACCTGGGCATTGGTCGCATCCAGGTCCAGACTGAACGGTCCGCAGCCGACCGGATGGGTATAGGCATACTGCAGCGCGTCATTCGGCTTGGTGCTGTTGATGGGATTCTCGGCGGAGATAATGGGGGACCAGATGTGCTCCGGCAGGATCAGGATCGTGGTGAACAGGGTCGTCACCGCTCCAAGGGAGCGCTCCAGATGCAGATAGACGGTCGTATCGGTCTCGTCTTCGCTAAAGGTATATTTCGAATAAGACGGGTTATGTGCGGCCGTGAAGATCCCCTGCTCCATCAGCTTCCCGCGTTCATAGGTATGGCGGAGCGAACCGGTGACCCAGGCCAGGGCGCCGGCATGGTTGGACAGGGCGTTGTTGGCGCACAGGTCAAAGGTAAAATAGATATCCTCCGCCGTGACCGGCCGACCATCGCTCCAGCGGGCCTCCTTGTTTAAAACCAGCTTGATCGGGATGTACTTGGATTTGCCGTACACCTCTTCCAGGCGCGCATAGTCCACCCGTCCGTCTTCGGTCAGGATCGGCTCGCCCTTTTTATCTATATAACACCAGCTTTCGGCCAGCCCGGGTTCAAAGACCCCGGTTTCGTCGTTATAGGAAAAGAGGGTGCTGTACAGCATGCTGCAGACGGTCGGAGCAATGCCGTCCCGGCTCTGCCAGGGCATGTAAGAAGTGGGAAAAGAGCTTCCCACATAGCCTACGTAAAGAGTATCGCTGTCGTCTTCCTCCCGCTCTTTTCCCTTGGACCGGCAGCCGGCCGTCAGCAGACACAAGGCCAGCAGCAGGAGGATAAAGCAGCTTTTTCTGAAGACTTTTTTCATAGCTTTTTACATGTTCTCGTACGGATAATCCAGCTTGGTTCCAAAACCGACCGGCGTTGCGCTGTTGTCGTAAACTTCCTCAATATGGAAGATATAAGCCGGATAACGGACAGGCTTGTCAAGATTCGGGAAGTGGTATACGTCGTGCTGGGCGTTTATAAAGCGCTGGTAAATCTCCCGCTCGCCGGCAGAAGGGCCGTCAATGATCTCCATCTTTCCGCGCAGCTCGTAGGAAATGGCCGGCGGCTGGTAAAACAGCAGCGTTGCTTCCGGATTGGCCTGATAGTTTTTCCAGCTGTGATTCATAGCCATTTCCAGACTGCCCACGCAGGTAAAATCCACTCGGTTCTGCACCTCGGGACCGTACATGTATTTCATCAACAGTTCCAGGCCGCGCTGAGAATAGGTCTTGTCGCCGGGCACATAAGAAGCAATATGCTTCTGATAGGCCTCCAGCGTTTCCTCCAGATACTGGCGTTTCGGCATGAAGCCGATCCCCTTGACGCTGGCATTCAAGCCTTCCGGCCCATGGGAAATAAAGGCCGGATCATGGGAGCAAAAGCTCAGGAAAACCTTTTCCGGACTCATCTCCTCGTGGTTGCAGAGACGGGCTACGGTGTTGGCACGGGTCTTGAAGGCCCAGTTGAAAAATGATTCTGCAGTTCTCATGAGAGTTCTCCTTTCGGCTTTCAAATATTTTTTATGCGCCGCCGGCGGGGGCTTCTTCCTCCGTTAATACGGCGGTATGCGGAACGAATTCATAGTTCTCGTTTTTCAGATAGCTGCTTCCGTAGTACAGGAAGTTTGTGAAGGAAATGACACCGTCCTTCCACTCAAAAGGAGTGACGAAGCCGGTCTTGTCGAAGACAAGCTCAAACCCTCCGTTTTCCGCCGGTACCACGAAGCCGCTGTTCTTGATTTCAGAGGGGTCGGCTTTTTCATACAGCAGGAAGGTGTTTTCGGCCGCGTCGATATAAAGACGCAGGTCTTTCGGTGCGCTGGAAACGTTTTCAATGCCGAGCGGGGAAATATCCACGGCATACACACCGCTATCCAGCGTCAGCTCGCAGATCTCATGCGCCGTACTTTCCTGTACCGGCGGCAGATCGAAAAGTTCAGCCGTAAAGGGCAGGAAATTTCCCTGTTCGTCCATGTAAGTATAGGCGGCGATCCCAAAATACAGCTTGGACAGGAAAGTGAGAATCCGGCCTTCAGCGGAAAACTCAGTGGTCCGCTCTGATCCGTCAAAGAACAGCGTATAAAGTCCGTCCGCATAACCGATGCGGCCGTGGCCTTTGTCGGACTCTCGGTCACTTAAGGTGTAGAGCCGGAAAGAAGCGTTTTCCGCATCGATCTCCAGAATCGGGATGCGGACAACGGGACCGCCGGTATCTTTGGTCGCAATCAGGTAAGTCCCGGATAACAGTGCTGCCTCCGGCGGCAGCGTCGGCAGTGTCTCATCGGGCAGCGTCGGCTCAGTCTCCGGAGCAACAGACGTTTCCGTCATCTGTGCCGTCTCCGTCAAAACAGCGGAAGTTTCCGGTTTCTGCGCTGTCTCCGTCAAAACAGCCGACGCTGCCTGCGTCTCGGCGGTACTCTCCGGTGCCTTCTTGGAGCCCTTTGCAACGATCGCTATAATGGCAAACGTGATCAGATGCATCAGGACCAACAGGATAATAAAAAGCCATTTATGCTTTCCTTTAAGCAGTTTCATGCGGATTTCCCTTTCAAAATATTAGTAGTTCTTATGATAAAACAGCTTTTTCAAATTTCTGTATCTATATCTATTGTTATTGTATCAGATGACTGCTATAATGAAAACTATAGAAAAATGCATAGCGATATACTATTTTGGCATAACCACGGTGTAGGGGAAAAAGGCCCGTTGTGTTTGCCGAAGATTTGGCAGGATGGAGGTCAGGATGGATTTAAGGCAGCTGAGTCATTATGTGACGGTCGCAGAAACGGGAAGCATCTCCGCTGCTGCCCGGGAAGCACACGTAGCCCAACCGGCTTTAAGCCGCCAGATGACGGCGCTGGAAGAAGAACTGGGTGTCAATCTGTTCGTGCGGACGAATCAGGGTGTTCTGTTAACAGAGGCCGGCGAAAAGTTTTATCGCCAGAGCCGTTATATTCTGACCAATCTGGAGCTCATGAAAACCAGTGTGCAGGATATCGGCCGGGGGGTCGTCGGCCAACTCCGGGTCGGCCTTTTGTATTCTACCCAGTCTCTTGTCAAGGAATGTGTGGCCGCCTACCGGCGCACCTATCCGGAGGTGCGTCTCCATTTGCGTTTCGGCATACCGCAGGAACTGCTGGAGGCGCTTTTCAAGGCAGAACTGGATGTGGTCTTTCTCAGGAGCCCGGTTCTGGTCCCGCGGGAATTTGCCTCCTGCGAATTAGCGACAGACGAACTGGTCCTGATCACAAACGGCGCGCTGGATCCCGCCCCGGAGCGGCATTACGTCACCATCGATCAGCTGCACGGGGTTCCGTTCTGCCTGTTGGAGCACAGTGACCACAGCAGCTACAATGACTATCTGCTGCGGGCCTGCGCCCGAAACGGCTTTTCCCCGAAGGTCACCGCTTACGGGGCGGACGCGTCCGCGCTGATGCGTCTGGTCCGGGATTCTTTCGGGATCGCCTATCTGCCGGCTTCCGTCCTGGATGCAGAGCCGGAGATCAGTCTGGGCCTGTACTGCAAGGGAATCGACGGCCTTCAGGTTTTCTCTCCTATCAGCATGGTCTGGGATGATACCCCCATCACGCCGCACTGCGTCCGAATCTTTGCGGAAAATGTTTATGCCCGGGCTGTAAAGAACCGAGGCGAAGGCGAGTACTACGACATCAAGCATTCCTGAATCCCTGCCTTCGGTCCCGGCTCACTTGCCGTGTCGGCAGCCGGATGACGCCGGAAGGCATAAAGAAAAGAGCCTGTGAAAAGGATCGTTCTTTTCACAGGCTCTTTTCATTGCTTGTATCCGTTCAAATTTGCGATCATTTCTTCCGGATCTCATCCAGGATCAGGTCGTTGATGATCCGGATATAGGTTCCCTTCATGCCGCTGGAGCGGGACTCAATGACTTCCGCGCTTTCCAGCTTCCGCAGGGCATTGACGATCACGGAACGGGTGATACCGACACGGTCCGCCACCTTGCTGGCGACCAGGATGCCTTCATTTCCATCCAGCTCTTCGAGAATATAACGTACCGCATCCAGTTCGGACGCCGACAGGGTGCTGATGGCCGACTGAACGACCTGTTTCTTACGAAGTTCGGCAGCACTTTCTTCGTTCAGCGAGCGGCGCATCTCCAGACCAATGATCATGGTTCCGTGCTCCGTCAGGATGATCTCATCCACGTCAAAGGACTCTCCTTCCCGGTAGATGAATATACTGCCCAGGCGGACCCGCGAGATCTCAACCGGTGAAATGATGGCCCGGTAACGAAGGGCGGCGTCTCTGGAAAAGCCCAAAGCTTCCAGACTGGCATTGTCCTGTGTGGAAAGAATGTTCAGGAGTCTTTCATTCAGATTGGGATCGATAAAGCTGCCCAGCTTCAGCTCCGGCCAAAGGTCTTCCCCCGATTTCGGTTCTACCTGACTTAAGCCAAGGATCTTGCCTTTACTACTGATCACCACGACAGAAGCTCCCAGCTCCAGGCTCATCACCTTGCAAATATCACCGAAGGAAACCACGTTGCCGCTGTCATAGTGCAGCAGACGGTTAATCCGGCGCATCTTGTCCAGTAACTCTACGCTCATACTGCTCTCCTTTTTTCGTCAAAAAGCTGCGACGTTATTTTTTACGGAACATATAATAGCCTTTTCTATGGCTTTTTGCAAGTTATTTGAATATTATTTTGCAAAATCCCCGGAATAATTATTTTTTCGGCTTATTCCAGCTGATGTAGTCGCAGGTTTTCGTATTTTCGCAGGCATAAAAGCGGCGGCCCTTCTTGGTTCGGCGGATCACCAGCCGTCCTCCGCATTTCGGGCAGGGCACGTCGGCATAGTCCAGGAACGGCTTGGTGTTACGGCATTCCGGGAAGCCCGGGCACGCCAGGAACTTGCCGGTGCGGCCGTATTTGATGACCATGCGGCGGCCGCACCGCTCACAGATGACGTCGGACTCTTCATCCTTTAACTTGACCTTCTCCATCTCGTTCATGGCCGTGTCCAGCTTTTCCTTGAACGGCGGATAGAAGGTCCGGATCACATTCTTCCATTCCTGTCCGCCTTCCGCTACGCTGTCCAGCTGCGTTTCCATCTGCGCGGTGAAGTCCTTGTCCGCCAGCATGGGGACCGAACGCAGGATCAGATCATCCACCGCCTGTCCCAGATCCGTGGAGATCAGATTCCGGCCCTTTTTGCTTATATAATGGCGCTCCATAAGGGTAGAGACCGTAGGGGCATAGGTACTGGGACGGCCGATGCCATAGTTTTCCATGCTCTGGATGAGCGAGGCTTCCGTGTAGTGGGCCGGCGGCTGCGTAAAGTGCTGCTTTCCTTCAAAGACCGGATTCGAAAGAACGCTGTCCTTCGTGATCCCGACCAGGTTTTTGTCCTTTTTCTGGGAATCTTCGTGATTGTAAAGCAGGCGGTAGCCGTCAAAGAGCGGGTTCTGGGCCGTCGCCTTGAAGAGGGCGTCTCCTGCCATAACACTCAGATGCACGGCTTCATAGACATATTCCGACATGCGGCTGGCCGCGAAGCGGTTCCAGATCAGCTGGTACAGGCGCAGTTCGTCACGGCCGAGCTCCTCTTTGATCCTGACGGGCGTCCGGGCGATATCGGTCGGACGGATGGCTTCGTGCGCGTCCTGGATCCGCTCGTTTTTCCTGGATACGCCGAAGGTCTTCCCGACGTACTCTTCGCCATAGGACGCTTTGATGTAGGCTTTCGCTGCAGCGTCCGCTTCGGCGGAGATCCGGACGGAGTCCGTTCTGAGGTAGGTGATGAGGCCGACGGTCCCTTCGGAAAGCTTGACGCCTTCATACAGCGTCTGCGCAATGCGCATGGTTTTGGAAGGGGAAAAGCCGAGGATCCGCGAGGCCTCCTGCTGCAGCGTACTGGTCGTAAACGGAGCGGGTGCCTTCACGGTCTTCCGGGTGCTTTCCAGCGAGGTGATGCGGAAGGTTTCCCCACTCAGCCGGTCGATGAGGGCATTGGTCTCTTCTTCCGTTTTCAGCTCCACGGGCTTGTTGTCATACTGCAGGAGAAGACGTGCCTTGCGTCCCTCCACCTGCAAAGAGGCTTCCAGGTTCCAGTATTCCTCGGGAACGAAGGCATCGATTTCCTTGTCCCGCTCCACGATCATGTTCAGCGTGGAGGACTGGACGCGTCCGGCGGACAGGCCGCGCTTGACTTTGCGCCACAGCAGCGGGCTGACGGAATAGCCGGCTACACGGTCCAGGACCCGGCGGGCCTGCTGGGCATCCACCAGGGCGGTGTCGATCTCGCGCGGCGCGGCGATGGCCTGCTTGACGGCATCCTTGGTGATCTCATTGAAGCTGATGCGGTAGAGCTTGTCGTTGCTGTCCTTTAACAGGGTCGCCAGGTGCCAGGCAATGGCTTCTCCTTCACGGTCCGGGTCAGTGGCCAGATAGACTTTGGTGGCCTTCTTCGCCTCTTCCTTTAATTCCTTGATGGTCGATCCTTTTCCGCGGATCGCGATATATTCGGGTTCATAATCGTGCTCCAGGTCCACCCCCATGCGGCTCTTGGGAAGGTCTCTCAAGTGCCCGCCCGACGCCTTCACGGTGTAGTTGGATCCCAGAAAACGCTTGATGGTATGTTCCTTGGTTGGTGATTCCACAATGATCAGAGGATGTCCCGCCATTTTGTAAGCTCCTGTGGTGATGGTTTTCCATGAGCCGCTTCCGGCATGGATCCGGTTACGCTCATGCAAGTTTGATTATAATAGAAGAAAACTTTTCAGAATGCAAGTATTTTTTGCAATCAGGTCCGCAGGTACCGTCCCGGCGTCACCTGGCGGATGTATCCGAGCCCCTCCAGTTCCAGCAGCCGCAGGGACAATTCCCCCAGTTCCAGCCCGCTTTCCTCCAGCAGGGCTTCAATATGCTTCGGTTCTCCCTGGATCCGCAGAAAGATCTCTTTTAGCGGCGCTTTCAGGGTGGCGGCTGCGGTGCGCTTTTCTTCTTCGCTCCGCTGCAAGCCCAACGCCTCATAGACATCTCCGCAACAGGAAAGAAGGCCTGCCCCCTGCCGGATCAGCTGATGGCAGCCGGCCGAGAGAGCATCGTCCACCCGTCCGGGCAGCGCCAGGACCTCCCGCCCCTGCTCCAGGGCCTGGTCCACGGTGATGAGCGATCCGCTTTTTTCCCGGGCTTCGATCACCAGCAAAACATCGGACAGGGCAGCGATCAGGCGGTTCCGCATGGGAAAATGATACGGCAGCGGCGGTGTCCCGGGCTTGTATTCGCTGAGAATGCCGCCTTGTTTTTCCAGGGCTTCGTACAGATTCCGGTTGCTTTGCGGATAGCAGATATCCACGCCGCAGCCCAGCACCGCGAAGGACATCCCGCCCCGTTTCAGGGCGGCCGACTGGGCCACGCCGTCAATGCCACGGGCCATCCCGCTGATGACCCCGATCCCCTTTTCTCCCAGTTCTCCGCCGAAGCGCTCCGCCATGTTTTTTCCGTAGAGAGAGCAGTTCCGGGCGCCCACGATCCCTGCGGTGGGGACTTCCTCCCGGGGAAGTGTCCCTTTATAAAACAGGCCCGCCGGGCTGTCCGCCAGCGTTTTTAAGCGTGCCGGAAACACAGGATCCTCCCACCAGCACCAGTGGATCCCCGCCAGTTCCCAGGCATCCCGCTCGCGCAGCAGATGGTCCGCCTCCTCTTTCACTCTTTGAAACACCGCCTGCTGTCTTGGGCCGACGGGCAGCTGCCTTTCCCGAAAAACCCGTGACGCACTGCCGTAAAGGGCCAGCAAACGTCTGAGCAGCAGCGGGCTGATATCTTCCAGATGGGCCAGCAGATAGCCATAGTCTCTTTCTTCCATGCCTACCTCCAGAATTTTTCTTCCGGCCCGCGGTAGCCGACGGCTTCCGCCAGATCCGAGAGGGAGATTTCCTCCGCCCCGCGCAGGTCTGCAATGGTCCGGGCCACCTTCAGGATCCGGTGATACGCCCGTGCGGACAGGCCTTTCTGCTCAAAGACCTTCTTCAGAAAGCCTTCCTGTTCCTTTGTGACCTTGCAGTATTTTTTGACGTCACGGCCGTTCATGCGGGCATTGAAAAGGATATCCGTGCCCCGAAAGCGCTCGGCCTGCCGTTTCCCGGCCTCTTCCACGCGCGCCCGGATGGCTTCGGAGCTTTCATTGGTCCCGTGCCGGACCAGATCGCTGTAACCAAGCGGCGGCGCTTCCACGCACAGATCCATCCGGTCCAGGAGCGGGCGGCTGATCCGCCTGAGATAGGAACTGACTTCCGCATCCGAGCAGTGGCAGCGGTTCCGGTCCGGATAATATCCGCAGCGGCAGGGATTCATGGCCGCCACCAGCATCACATCTGCAGGGAAGCGGAACGAGCCCTGCACCCGCGCGATGGAGACTTCCTCGTCCTCCAGGGGCTGGCGGAGCGCTTCCAGCGCGGATTTTTGGAACTCCGGCAGCTCATCCAGGAACAAGACGCCATGGTCCGCGAGTGAGATTTCCCC
This sequence comes from uncultured Lachnospiraceae bacterium, assembly GCA_902797385.1. Lineage (GTDB taxonomy): Bacteria > Bacillota > Clostridia > Lachnospirales > Lachnospiraceae > UBA6987. The sequence goes on along the minus strand of CADBSR010000143.1, from coordinate 6,110 downwards.
GGGTCTTGGGACCCGTCCGCCGCCCACCAGGGCGTACGGCGAGACCGTATGATGCGGAGAGCGGAACGGCCGGCTCAGGATCAGCGGTTTTTCCTGCGACAGCAAGCCGCAGATACTGTAGATGCGCGACACTTCCAGCGCTTCCGAAAGCGTAAGCGGCGGCAGGATGGTCGGGATCCGCCTCGCGATCATGGTCTTGCCCGAGCCGGGCGAACCGATGAAAAGAAGATTGTGACGGCCGGCCGCCGCCACCTCCGCCGCCCGCCGCATGGCGAGCTGGCCGTTCACCTCCGAAAAATCCACCTGATCCCGGGCCGTCTCTTCCTTCATGAGGTCGGACACGCGGCAGGGTTCATCCGGCAGTTTCCCCTGTCCCAGAAGCGGCAGCTGCTCCAGGGATTCCAGGCCGATGACCCGGATCCCCTCCACCAACGCCCCCTCCGCCGCATTGCCCTTCGGGACTACGCAGAGGGCATACCCGGCTTCCTTCGCCGAGCCGACCATGGGCAGGATCCCGTCTACCGGGACCAGGCGTCCGTCCAGGCCCAGCTCGCCCAGAAAGACCGTTTTGGGCAAAAGGGCGGAGAGGTCCACGATTTCAGCCGCGCAGAGCATAGCCACGGCTATGGCGAGATCAAAACTGGTCCCTTCCTTGCGCAGATCCGCCGGCGAGAGATTGACGGTGATCCGGCGCGGCGGCAGCTGAAAGCCTGTATTTTTCATGGCGGTGCGGACCCGGTCTTTGGCTTCCCGGACCTCAGAGCCAAGGTAGCCCACCATGGCCATTTCCGGCAGACCGTTGGAGCAGTCACATTCCACATGGATCAGGACCCCCTCCATGCCGAAGAGGGCCATGCAAATGGCTTCACTGTACATAGCAGTCCTTTCTCCGGCACAAAAAAAGCGCGCCGGAAAGATTTCCGTCATCGCCCGAAAACAGGATAGCAAAAAAGGCGGCGGAAGTCAACTGCTCCCGCCGCAAAAATAAGGTTCTTCCGTCGCTGCCAAAACGCATGGGCCGCACATCCCGGTCAGGATGCGCCGCCGCCAGCCTCTGCTGTCAAACAACCGGCCTGCGTCTTATTCAACGGCCTTGACCGTGTAATCCTGCGCTTCGACTGCGTTCTTTAAGACATCGTTCGGAACATCCCTGGACAGTTCCACCACAGCCGTCCCGGCTTCATGATCGGCCACGGCCGATACCACGCCGTCCACCGCTTCCAGGGCTTTCTTGACCCGCGCTTCGCAGTGCATGCACATCATACCTTCTACCGTTAACGTCTTTTTCATACTGATTTCCTCCTTTTCAGTCTTTGTTTCTATCATTTTCACGTCTTCTTCTCCGGAAGGCGCCGCTTCCTTCACTGCCTCCGTCCGCTTCGGGTAGAGCTTCACGCGGTTTAAGCGCAGGGCGTTCATGCACACGCAGAAGCTGGACAGACTCATGGCCGCCGCCCCGTACATGGGCTTTAATTCCAGGCCGAAGAGGCCCATGGCCAGCGGAATGCAGATAGCATTGTAAATAAAGGCCCAGAAAAGATTTTCATGGATGTTCCGGATGGTCGCGCGGCCGAGTTTCACCGCCGCCGCCGCATCCATGAGGGAGCTCTTGACCAGCACCACGTCCGCCGCATCCAGGGCTACGTCGGTCCCGGCTCCGATCGCCAGGCCGATATCGGCCCGCACCAGCGCCGGCGCATCGTTGATCCCGTCGCCCACCATTGCGACTTTTCCGCCTTCCTGCAGGCGCTTGATCTCCGCCTCCTTCCCCTGCGGCAGCACGCCGGCCACCACGTCCGAGACCCCCGCTTCACCCGCGATCGCCCGGGCGGTCCGTTCATTGTCGCCTGTCAGCATGACGGTCTTTAAGCCCATGCCCTGCATCTCTTCCACCGCGCGGACCGAGTCTTCTTTTAATTCATCCGCCACCGCAATGATCCCGAGGAGGCGTTCTCCTTCGGCAAAGAGAAGCGGCGTACGGCCTTTCTCCGCCAGCGCCTGTGCGTCGGCCCTGACGCGCTCCGGAACCGTGAGGATCCCAGAAATATAGGTAAGGCTCCCGCCCAGCAGGGTGCGACCATCCTGCACCGCCCGCAGGCCGTTGCCCGGCAGCGCTTCAAAATTTTCCACCTCGGGGATCGTGATCCCTTCCTCTTCGGCTTTCTTCCGCACAGCCAGCGCCAGGGGGTGTTCACTCTTTTTCTCCAGGGCGGCCGCGAGCCGCAGCAGTTCATTTCTCTTGGTTCCTTCGGCCGGGACCAGCTCCGTCACGACCGGCTCGCCCTTCGTGAGCGTCCCCGTTTTATCCATCACGATCGTCTGAATGCGGCCCACCCCTTCCAGGGCGGCTGCCGTCTTAAACAGGATCCCGTTTTTCGCGCCCACGCCGCTGCCGGCCATAATGGCGACCGGCGTCGCCAGGCCCAGGGCACAAGGGCAGCTGATGACCATCACCGCGATCCCCCGGGCAATGGCAAAGGAAAAATCTTTCCCCGCGATCAGCCAGCCTGCGCAGGTCAGGACCGCCAGGCCCAACACCACCGGCACAAAAACGCCGGAAACTTTGTCCGCGATCCGCCCCAGCGGCGCCTTCGTGGCCGCCGCATCCGAAACCATCTGAATGATCTGCGAAAGCGTGGTATCCTCGCCGACGCGCGTCGCGCGGCAAATCAGATAGCCGTGACCGTTGACCGTCGCGGCCGAGACCGTATCGCTGGGCGCTTTATCGACCGGAATGCTCTCGCCGGTCAGCGCCGCTTCGTTGACGGCACTGATCCCTTCTTCTATCACGCCGTCCACCGGAATGCTTTCCCCGGGCCGCACGGCAAAGCGGTCACCGCTGCAGACTTCCTCAATATCGACAGATACCTCCTGTCCGTCCCGGATCAGTACGGCTTTCTTCGGAGCCATTTCCATGAGGCCGCGCAGGGCATCGGTCGTTTTGCCCTTGGAGCGGGCTTCCAGGAGCTTGCCCACCGTGATCAGGGTCGGGATCATGGCAGCCGTTTCAAAATACAGGTTCATGCCCAGCTGCATGACGCGTTCGTGATCGCCGTTTCCCTGGGCCAGGCTCATCAGGAAGAGCTCCGCCAGCGAGTAGGCAAAGGCCGTCCCCGAGCCCATGGCGACCAGCGTATCCATGTTCGGCGCCCCGTGGCGCAGTGACGAAAAGCCGCTCACAAAGAATTTCCGGTTCACGGCCATCACGATCAGCGCCAGGCACATCTGGAAAAGGCCCATAAAGACCATGTTGTCAAAGGCTTTCGGGGCGGGGAAGTGCGCCATCATATGTCCCATGGAGAAATACATAAGGACGAGCAGCACACAGACGGAGGCGATCAGCCGCCGCTTCAGCTTCGGTGTTTCCTTGTCTTCCAGGGCTTCGCGGTTCTGACGCAGGCGCTCCTGCCAGGCCCGGCCGCCGGATTTTTGTCCCTGCGCCGCCGTGCGGTCGGCCGTCTCTCCCCGCAGCTCGGCGCCGTAGCCGGCCGCTTCCACGGCCTTTATGATCTCTGCCGGCGCGGCCGCGCCCTCCACCGCCATGGAATTCGTCAGCAGGCTGACCGTGCACGACTGAACGCCGTCCACTTTGGAGACCGCCTTTTCGACGCGCGCGCTACAGGCGGCGCAGCTCATGCCCGTGACGGTAAACTGGCAGGTCTGTGTCTGTCCGGCCGCCTGCTCAGGATCTGTCTTTAACATCTTCTTTTCTTCTGTCATTTCATCACCTTCCGCAGCGTTTCCACCAGCTCATCCACGGTCTCATCTTTGCCGGCGCGGATATCATCCGCCACGCAGCTTTTGATATGCTCCGCCAGCAGCACTTTATTGAATCCGTTCAAGGCCTCCCGCACCGCGGCGACCTGCACCAAAATATCCGGGCAATACACATCCTGCTCCAGCATGCTCTCCAGTCCTCTGACCTGCCCTTCGATCCGCTTCAAGCGGTTCATGAGATCCTTCTTTTCTTTCTCACTTCGCTCTTTTTTTCGCATCTCGCAGCAATTCGCCATAAAAATACCCCCTGCCGGTATATCCGGTCAGGGAGTATCATATACCCCTTGGGGGTATTTGTCAAGAGGGTTTTGCAAGAATTTACGTGCCCTTCGGCAGGCTCAGGGACAAGGCCGAAAAAGATCGTCCCCGATGGCCCTGACGCTCTATTCCTGTGGATCCGGGCGCCAGAGTATTTCAAGCGAGACGCATTTTACGGTTTTACTATAACTGTAATATTCAACTGACCAGAGGCTCAGATTTACGATGATTTCCTGCTCTACTTCTTCTGTTTCCTCATTAAGCCGATAGACCGCTCTTAACATCCCGCTGCCGCCGATCCATTCCGGTGCACCCGCAATAGCATCAAAACGCTCACAGATCTGAGCCAGCCGTTCCTGGGCAGAATGATTCTCGTCCGGCTGTCCGACTTCTTCACAGATCTTCTTGGCCTGCTCCAGGGTCAGACGCGGTGTATCGGCGGCCAGCTGACCCATTGCAACCAGGATCTCCCGTTGATACTCACTCACTTTCTGCGGATTCCGGGTCTCCGGATACAGCGCTTCCAGGGCCTTCCGCTGCGCCGGCGTTGCCTGCATATACACGCGTTCATACAGGCTCGGACCCAGTTTCTCCAGCTGCTCCTCCATCGGCATCTGATACCAGTTTTCTACCGTATCGATAAAAGCCTTCGGCAGCCAGTACGCCTCTCCGTTGATCCAGCCGTAATACTCCCGCTGCCCGCCGTTCAGGCGGCTGGTCGTATTGACGTTGTAATGATCCCGCCGCAGGGCGGCGATCTCCAGATATTCATGCAGGCGGACCGTATAATCCGGCTTCTGATCCGTTTCTTCTGCGGCCGAAACACGGTGAGCCGGCAGATCCCACCTGGCGACAGAATCGATGATCTGACGAGTCCAGTTTGTAAACAGCAGCGATTCCTCCCCGTCCTCCTGCCGCAGCATCGGGGAACGCATCGGGAAGATGTTTTTCCAGTTATCCTGGACGACGGCATAGATCCCGTCTGTCGGCGCGAAGCGTTTCCCGCCCCCCGCAAGGGGCCTGAAGATCAGGTTCGAGCGGATCTTCCAGCCGTCTTCACCGGGCATCAGACGCACGATGCCGCCCAGGTTTTCTTCCGTGAAGAAGTTCTGCGTCCACAGCAGCATCACGGAACCGTCCGAAAGGATCGCACCGTCCGCGATATGGACGTATGTCATCATCCCGTCGCCGTGCGCGGCGTAATAAGCGTCGTATTTCTCGACATAGCCGCCGGGCATTTCTTCGCTCCGCATATCCTTAAGACCGTAGCCCGTATATTTTTGCAGCAGTGCTTCCATCTCCGCGACCGGAGTCTTGATCAGCTGCAGCCGGGCGTCCCAGCCCGCAAAAAGCGTCTCGTAGACGGTGTTCTCCTCCTCGCCGTTCCGCTCCACTCCCGGGCGGGTCAGGCTTTCCAGAAAACCGGTGCAGGGACCGTCAAAGAACAGTTCCTCAAGGGAAATATCCCTAACGTCCTCATATTCGCTCAAAAGGAAGTGCGGCACAAAATCGTCCCGGAAATACAGTTCGAACGCCCGCAGCGTTTCCGCGTTCAGATACGATGCGGTACCGCGCAGCGTGTCAAACGCCTGCAGTGCTTCGACGCTCGCCCCGTCCCGGCCCGGCAGAGAAGTGGCGGCGCTTTCCGACTTCTGGAACGCCATCTGTTCCTCATCACTGCCCGAGATCAGCCGCCAGTTTCCGTCCGTCAGCCGCAGCCGGTCACAGTGCCAGTTCTGTCCGAAGCTGATCTCGCCCAGCAGGTCGTAGCCGCCGGTGGGATTCGGAGCATAATAGAGCTGATCGTAGCGGAGGCCCCGCACGTAAGCATCCGTCTGCGGATCAAATTCGATCCAGCTTACCGAACCGGCGCTCCCTAATACAGCCCCCTGAGGATTGCTTTCCGGCGTATAGACCGCGATTCCTTCATAATACGGGCCCGGGAACATCAGGGTCCCCTGATAGGCGACCCTTACGACGTTCGGCACACCGCTGCCGCTCACGTCAAGTACGTCTCCGTCCATCGGCCGCACGAGCCAGCCGTCCGCGATGTACTGCTCCAGCGTCTGATTCGG
>CADBSR010000142.1 GCA_902797385.1 uncultured Lachnospiraceae bacterium | reverse complement strand
CTAGTGGCGACCGGCTGCGGAATTCCCGGTATCATGGCTTCCCGCACGATTGAGAATGAACGTGACCGCCGCATGACCATTATGACCACAACCTTCATGCCCTGCGGCGCCAAGCTGCCTATCATCGGACTGATTGCCGGCGCGCTGTTCAATCAGAGTACCCTGATCGCAACATCCGCTTATTTTATCGGCATTGCCGCGATTGTGGTGTCCGGGATCATGCTGAAGAAGACGAAACCCTTTGCAGGTGAACCGGCTCCCTTCGTTATGGAACTGCCGGCCTATCATGCTCCGTCTGTCACGAATGTTCTGCGGGGCACCTGGGAACGCGGCTGGTCCTTCATCAAGCGTGACGGTACCGTCATTGTCTTAAGCTCCATCGTGATCTGGTTCCTGTCCGGCTTCGGCTGGGTAAACAGCCGCTTCGGGATGGTGGATGAACTCTACGAGGATGAAGAACTGGTCGATGACGCGTATGTCGCAGTAGTGGCGAAGCGCATGAATATCCCCGAAGATGAAGTGGAACCCATGGACGATTCGATCCTGGCCCGTGTGGCGCAGCCCGTTTCCGTCATCTTCAAGCCCCTGGGCTTTGGTGACTGGAAGCCTACGGTCGCAACCGTGACCGGCCTGGTCGCCAAGGAAGAAGTCGTCAGCACCTTTGCCGTCCTTTACAACTACGATGATAAGGACGGAGAGGAAGAACTGGAAGAAAACGGCGATCAGATCTGGGACAACGTCAACAAGGACTTCAACGATTTCTCCGGCAATCACGGCCGGATCGCCGCCTACAGCTTCCTGCTCTTCAACCTGCTCTGCGCACCGTGCTTCGCGGCTATCGGTGCCATCAAGCGGGAGATGAACAGCCCCAAGTGGACCTGGTTTGCCATCGGGTATCAGTGCTGCTTCGCCTATGTGATCGCCCTGATCGTATGGCAGCTTGGCAGCCTGTTTGTGGGCAATGTCCATGTCGCCGGCCTGATCGTGGCGCTGGCCGCCCTGGCCGCTCTCATCTGGCAGCTGTTTAAGCCTTATAAGGAAGCGCAGAAGCTGCGCGTGAAATAAAAATGCACCTTCCCGGGGAAGGGAGCAATCCCCTCCCCGGCTATCAAGGGGCTGAATGCGAGGTAAACTATGATCAGCTGGCTGGCAGCCAATTATGTGAATATCTTACTGATCCTGGCGGTTCTTATGGTGGTTTCGCTCTGCCTTATGAGCCTGATCCGGGATAAAAAAGCAGGTCGTTCCACCTGTGGGGGCAGCTGTGCCTCCTGTGGCGGTGGCTGCGGCGGCTGTCCGATGGCCGGACAATGCCACAAAGGCAGTACGCAGAAAAAAGCAAAATAACAAAGCCCTCATCATTCCTTCTTTCACTGGGTCGGGAGCCATAGCCTGATCCGGGACTTTTTATACCAAAAAAGGGCCGCAAAGGCCCTTCTTGCAGAGGCTGTCGGATCCTTATACCTCGTTAAAGGCAATGCGGACGGCATAGTCCACGAGCTCCAGCCCGAGGATATAAACGTGAAAATGCAGATGCTCTTCGGGATCCAGCAGCAGGGCCAGGGAAATGGCAATGCTGAGGCCGGCATGCAGCAGATGGAGAATGTGGCCGGGGACACGGCCTTTTTTATTGATCAGGGAATAGAGCGCGTGAGAGATATTGCGGGAAGCCAGGAACAGACCCAGGATCCCCCAGATGGCGCCGATGATGATCTCGGAATCCTCCGCCCGCAGCTGAACAACAATGGAAAGCGCCAGATAAATAATGGCGTTTGCGATCTCATCGGTATCCTGCTCGTCGAAGCGGCGGTTTTTAAGCGCCTCATACAGATTGTCAACGGAGAGAAGAAACAGCAGCCCGCTTAAGATATAAGGCAGACTGAAAAGGATGGTCTCCGAGAGGAGAAGACAGAGGATGCCCAGCAAAAAAACGACGGCCGCCACAAACAGACGGATCCGTAACCTGTGTTTTCTGTGGTGCAGAGGGACGTGTTTCATAGCTGGGTCCTCATTCTTTATACTTTGTATCGGATGGATAAACCTGCTGCCGAAGCGGCAATTTTTGCATACTCTATTAATATAACGGATTGAAAGAAAGGATTCAAGCACATTCTTTCCGCTTTCTTAGCATTTTGTTCTGTTTTTCGTAAAATAAAAAAGGCGGCAGGGCTTTTCAGGGGCTCTGCCGCAAACGTGTGAACGCTCTGGTGTGTGATTAGTCGATCCGCATCCAGACGCCGTCGGAGCAGCTTACCTCATCGACCGGATTTTTGGGAGAGCCCACGGCAACGTCGTAGAGTTCCCGGTTTTTCTCGCAGAGGTCATTCCACTCGCCCATGGTTCCGGCGTACTGCACAAGGGTCCCGGCGGCAAGGTGCAGGGTGTAGTCAAAGCCGCGGACGGTCATATACTCCAGGCTCTTCGGGAGCAGGACTTCTTTCACATGATCGTTGCAGCTAAGGTCTATGAGGGAGATGACGCCTTCCGGAATGGTCAGCTTCTGAACGGATTCATTGTCCCGCAGATCCAGACGGACCAGCGTGACCGGTTTTCCGCCTAAGGTGACCGGGATCGTCACGTCGCTGTCCTGACCGGTATAGGCCACAACGGCGGAGCAGTGCGGAAGCGCTTCATAGAGCCAGTCCCCTTCCCGCTGTTTATTCTCGCGGTTGTACAGATCCATGTCCGGTACGGGAACGATGGGGCTGGCCGGCAGGATACGTCCGGTTTTTGAAACCTTGTAGATCCCGTAGTCATCTTCATCCATGAACCAGATAGCATCGGCAGTATACGTTACAAGCAGGATATAGCGGTCCTTTCCTTCAATGCAAACGGAGATTTCTCCGCTTGAAAGATCGATCATTTTCAGATTGCCGTCTTCAAAATAGTAAAGGACATCCTCACAGATCGTCCAGGGAAGGTCGTCAATATCGGCGACATCTTCGGACACGCCCAGGACTTCTTTGCCGCTTTCCACGGAGAGGAAGACCATTTCATCCCGTTCATCATCCCGGTAGATCAGGTAAGGGCCTGCGACCATGGCATATTCGATCTCTTCACTGGTGACGGGCGCTACTTCTTCTTCCTGGGTGCTGCCTAAGCGCATGCGGTAGAAGCCGTAGGGCTCATAAGAAATATCTTTTGCCCTGACATAATAAACATAGCCGCTGTCGATGGCAAAAGTCCGCGCGATCTCGCCTTCTTTCACAGGCAGGGAAAAGTCAGCCTTTACGATGGTTCCATCTGTCAGATCGAGCACCATCAGGTCAGGCCTCCGATAGGAATCCCCGCCCGGCGTGAATCCTGCCTCATAGGCGTAAAAATACAGCTTATCCGCATCGCGGCAGAAGGAATTATAGTCCCAGATCCATGCCAGCTGATACGGAAGCGTTTCCACTTCCTTCGTTTTCAAATCGATCCGCCGAAGGATCGATTTGCTTCCATTGCTTCCGGTGAAGTAAAGGAAGCGTCCTTCCGGAGTATCGGGCCCGGGCGCAAGGAAAAAGACGGTCAACTGCTGGATATTGTCGGTCACATCGGAGGGAACCGACCCGACGAGGATGGCTTCCGAACCGGGTTCATCACTTAAAAAGTAGATGTTGTCACTGTAGGGAAAACCGTTTTCCCGGCCGTCATTTTCCAGCCCCTTCTGAACGAACCAGGTGCCCCCGTAAGCGTGAACGACGCGGCCGCTCGTTGTATTGTAGCTTAAATTGTTCTGCGGCAGATCGGCCGGATCGTAGCTGCTCTTCAGTCCGGGGAAAAGAGCGGTCTCTTTTCCGGGATCCGGCTGGACGGCGGGATTGGTCTGACCGGCCGGCTGGCTGGTCACAGGCAAGGTGAAAGGGTCTGTTGAAGCTGTCTTGTCGTCTGCGCTCTTGGTGGGAACATTTACACCGCAGGCGGACAGGACCAGAGAAACAAGAAGTACAAGGATCAGGACGCTTTTGCTTTTCATAAAGACCTCCATGAAAATTAAAAAACCAACTTTATTATTATATATAAAAAATGCGGCGATGACAAGAAAAAACAGGATCCGATCACAGATTGGCGGGGATGCAAATACAGCGCCTTCAGTTGACAAAAGGGCCTCGAACTTGCTACAATCACAACAAGAAAGGCGCAGGGCTTCTTCATGCGGGCTCTGCGGAAAGATCCATGAAGCTTTATGTTATGCGTCACGGCCAGACGGACTGGAATGTGCAGCATCTGTATCAGGGTCAGACCGATATCCCCCTGAATGCGGTCGGCCGTCAGCAGGCACTGGATGCGAGAAACAAGGTCTGGCCGGGGATGGTGGACCTGATCCTGTGTTCGCCGCTCGGGCGGGCGCGGGATACGGCGGCTGCCGTGAATGAAGTCATAGGGGCTCCGATCATTTACCGGAAGGAAATGCTTGAGCGTTTCTTTGGGGAGTGGGAAGGCCTGGACTATATAGAAAAACGGAGTCACCCGTATATCGCCTCGGGTGATTATGACAATTACTGCTTTGAAGGCCGGGTCGCCGGGATCGAGACCTGCCGGGAGCTTTGCGAAAGAAGCTGGTCTTTCCTGAAAGAGATCAAGGCGTATTATCCGGAGCGGAATCTGCTGCTGGTATCCCACGGGTCCTGGATCCGGGCGATGAGCGCCTATTTCCGGGGACTGGATGAAAACGGCAGCGTGGGCCACGTAAGAGCCGAAAACTGCGAACTGCTGGAGTTTGACTGGTAATCTATGGAACAGGAATCCTGTGACAAACGAATACAGAAGCTGGAAGAGGCCGCCGGCCTTCTCATCGCATGGTTCCGGCAAAACGGCCGGTCCCTGCCCTGGCGGGAAAGCCGGGACCCTTACCGGATCCTGGTGTCGGAAACCATGCTGCAGCAAACAAGGATCGAGACCGTGCTGCGCTATTATGAGCCGTTTATCAGCCGCTGGCCAGACATCAAAGCGCTGGCGGCGGCCGGCGAGGATGAGGTCCTTAAGGCCTGGGAAGGCCTGGGGTATTATTCCCGGGCGCGCAATTTAAAAAAAGCCGCCGAAGTCTGCGCGGCTGAATATAACGGAAGGCTGCCCGAAACGGCAGCCGGGCTGCAGAAGCTGCCGGGGGTGGGCGAATATACCGCCGGCGCGGTTGCTTCCCTGGCTTTTGGGGAGGCGGTTCCTGCCGTGGACGGGAACGTCCTGCGGATCCTGGCGCGTTTTTGGGCCGATGAGCGGGATATCCTGCAGACGGCGGTGAAGAAGGAAATGACAGCGCTGCTGCGTAAGGCCCTGGAAAAGATCCCGGACCCCGGTCTGTTCAATGAAGCCCTGATGGAACTGGGCGAGGTCGTCTGTCTGCCGGGCGGCCGGCCGCTATGCCGCCGCTGCCCGTGGAAGGAAAGCTGTGAGGCGCTGCGCCGGGGCGTGGAAGAGGATCTTCCTTTGCGGGGGGTGCCGAAACCCAGAAGGATCCAGAAGAAAACCGTTCTGCTTCTTACCTGGAACGGGCGGGTCGCTCTGGAAAAACGGCCGGAGAAGGGCCTGCTGGCAGGATTATACGGTTTCCCGATGCAGGACGGAGCGCTGGACCGGGCCGACGTCCGGGCCTTTCTGGACAGCTACGGGGCAGGCCGTTCGCAGATCTGTCCGGCGGGAGAGGCCGTCCATGTCTTTACCCATGTGGAATGGCATATGCATGCGTACCGGATCGAGACAGAAACACCGCTGCCGGATTTTGTATATGCAGATGAGGAAGAACTAAGGCAGCGATATGCTCTGCCGTCGGCATTCAAATATTTTACCGAGGCAGCATTTTCATAGGATCATAAAGGAGTGTGCTCCATGCAGAAGGAAAAATGGGTTTTACATAATAAGAAGGCCGATACCGATGCGATCGCCCGGGCGCTGGAGATCGATCCGCTTACGGCCCGGATCCTGGCGAACCGGGGCGTAGATACGGTGGAGAAGGCACGTTTGTATCTGAAGGGCGATCTGGAGAATCTGCCGGATCCGGCGCTCTTAAAGGACGCGGAAAAAGGGGCCGGGCTCCTGGCAGAGGCGCTGGAGAGCGGCAAAAAGGTGGCGGTGGCGTCCGACTATGACGTGGACGGTCTCTTTGCCGGGCAGATCCTGAAGGAAGCCCTGCAGGATCTTGGCTTTCCGGTCCGCGTTTTTACACCGAAGCGGATGGAAGAGGGCTATGGCCTGAACCGGCGCATCGTGGATGAGGCGCTGGAGTTCGGCGCCTCGGTTCTCGTTACCTGTGACAACGGGATCGCCAGCACCGCCGAGGTGGCCTATGCCAAAGAGAAGGGCTTTTGCGTGATCGTTACGGATCACCATGAGCCGCAGGCGTGCGGACTGCCGCAGGCGGATGCCGTCATTGACCCGAAGCAGCCGGACTGCCCGTATCCGTTTGACGGGATCTGCGGGGCGGTTGTGGCCTTAAAGTTGATGCAGCTTCTCTACCGGCGTCTGGGACGGGATGAAAAGGCGCTGCTGGAGCGGATGCTGCCGTACGCGGCGATCGCGACGGTGGCGGACGTCATGGATCTGCGGGAGGAAAACCGGATCCTGGTCCGTCTGGGCCTTGAGGCCTTAAGCCGGACGGATCATGAAGGCTTAAAGGCACTGATCCGTGAACAGGGGCTGGAAGGGAAGACCATCACGGCTTACCATATAGGATTTGTGCTCGGCCCCTGCTTCAATGCGGCCGGTCGGCTGGAAACCGTGGAACCGGCGCAGCATCTTCTGGAAGCAAAGGGCGCGGAGGCGGAGACCATCGCCCGCGAGCTGATCGCGCTCAACCAGGAACGTCAGAAACTGACCAATGAAGGCACGGCCCAGGCGGAAGCGATCCTGGCCGAAGGAAAGCCGGATCTTGTTCTGGTCCTTCATCTGCCGGACGTCCATGAAAGCGTTGCCGGTATCGTGGCGGGCCGGATCAAGGAGAAATATCACCGGCCGACCCTCGTCATCACCGGCCGCGGCGATGCCTGCAAGGGCTCGGGGCGCTCGGTGGAAGGCTTCAATCTGTTTGAACATATGGAGACCTGCCGGGACTTCTTTACCCGCTTCGGCGGGCATGCCATGGCGGCCGGCTTCTCCCTGCCGGAGGAAAATATTGAGCCGCTTCGGCGGGCTCTCAATGAAACGGCGGGCCTGACGGAAGAGGACCTCATTCCTCTTGTAGGGCTGGATGCCGCCATGCCTCCGGAATATGCCACGGCGGAACGGATCCGGGAATGGGACGCGTTAGCGCCCTTTGGCAAGGGTTTTGCCAGACCGCTGTTTGGCAGAAGCAATCTGGACCTTCTGAGCATCCGGGTCCTGGGCGTCAAACGCAACGCCCTGCGGCTTCGGTTCGCCGGGGAGAGCGGTCAGGCCTTTGAAGGCATCTGGTTCGGAGACGTGTCGGTCTGGGAGACGTTCCTGAACGAAAACTACGGAGAGAAGGCTTTTACCATGCTGGAAAGAGCCCAGACCAAGGTGAAGATCGCCCTCGCGTATCAGCCCATGCTGCATGAATACGAGGGCCGCCGCAGCATCCAGTTTCAGATCCAGAACTTCCAGCCGGTGCGGGAAGAAAAAAATAAATAAAATTAGTTGTTGACAGATGCTGTGAAATCTGCTATAAAAGAAAGGCGCCTCACAGAGGACAGCCAAAATGAGGCAAGGCGGTGAGTTAGCTCAGTTGGGATGAGCGCCACGTTGACAACGTGGAGGTCGTCGGTTCGAGCCCGACACCCACCACGAAGAAGGGATGCGGAAGCATCCTTTTTTCGTGTTGACAAGCCTGACAAAAAAGAGTACACTTAGCCTGCGATCATCCCGAGAGGAGACATAAGAAGCGATGAAGAAAAAACTGGAAGATTTTGTGATCACGATACCGGATTTTCCGGAACCCGGCATTATGTTCCGCGACATCACAGGGATCCTGCAGGATGCAGAAGGCTTCAGAATGGCCGTGAATCAGATGGCGGACCGCCTGAAGGACGTGGATTTTGACGTGGTCGTCGGAGCGGAATCCCGCGGGTTTATTTTTGGCGCGGCACTGGCTTATAAGCTGAAGAAAGCCTTTGTACCTGCCCGCAAGAAGGGGAAACTTCCCCGCGAAACCATTTCGCAGTCTTATGAGCTGGAATACGGTACGGCTGAAATCGAAATGCATACGGATTCCATCCGTCCGGGACAGAAGGTCGTGATCGTAGACGATCTGATCGCAACCGGTGGCACCGTAAAAGCCATCTGCAAGCTGGTGGAGCGGCTGGGCGGAGATATCGTCAAAGTCTGCTTTGTCATGGAGCTGGCCGGCTTAAAGGGCCGCGAAGCTCTGAAGCCGTATGAAGTGGAAAGTCTTATTATTTACGAAGGGAAATAAATGATCACAGCGCTCTCCAATCCCAAGGTCAAGGATGTGGCCGCGCTGCAGAAGAAGGCCGCTCTCCGGAAGGAGAAGGGCCTTTTTGCGGTGGAAGGACGGCGTTTCTGTGAGGAAATTCCCGCAGACAGACTGGTGCAGGCGTATGCAACTGCGGAATTTGCCGCCAGCCCTGAGGGAGAGGCGCTGTGCCGCCGCCTGAAGGCGGAAGAGGTCAGCCCTGAGGTCATGGAAAAGATGGCCGATACCAAAACGCCGCAGGGGATCCTGGCCGTGGTCCGCATGCAGTCAGCGTCCTTCGCCGGATGGGGCCCCGGACCGCTGTTGATCCTGGAAAATGTACAGGACCCCGGGAATATAGGCACTTTGTTCCGCACGGCCGAGGCGGCCGGCGCCGGCGGGATCCTGCTCAATGAAGGCTGCGCGGATCCTTACAGCCCCAAAGTCCTGCGCGCCACGATGGGGGCCATTTTCCGCCTTCCCTTTGCCGTGACGGAGGATCTGCCGGAAGCCATCCGGACGCTGAAGGCGTCCGGCTATACCGTCTTTGCGGCGCATCTTAAGGGACGTGATCTTTATGGAGAAGCTGCCTTTCCGGAAAAAACAGCCTTTTTGCTGGGCAACGAGGGAAACGGCCTGACGGAAGAAATCTCCGGAACGGCCGATGCCCTGATCCGGATCCCCATGGAAGGGAAGACGGAGTCCTTGAACGTCGCGGTGGCCGGTGCCCTGCTTTTGTATGAAGCCAAAAGACAAAGACGGCATGAAACGCCCGGGACGGCCGTACAGGATGGGAAAAAGTGAATATCAGAACAGAATCCTGTGCCCTACCGGAAAAAACTTTGAAAAAATCACTTAATTCCCGTAATTTTCCTCTTGAACCGTACGGATAAATCCAGTATAATCGTTCAAGGAAAAACGAAAAAGAAAGCAACAGTACAAGAAGAAACTCAAATCCATAACCAATAAAAGGAGAACAAAATGAAAGACCTCTATGTAGTGAATTGCTGCCGTACCGCCGTAGGTTCCTTTGGCGGTTCCCTGAAGG
>CADBSR010000141.1 GCA_902797385.1 uncultured Lachnospiraceae bacterium | reverse complement strand
TTCCTTAAAACAGAGTGAGGCATAATCCTCAAAAGCCTTCGTATCTTTAAAATAAGAGGCGTCAACTTCCCCGGCGATCTGTTCGGCCTTTTCTTTTGTCGCACGGGGGACTCCGGAAGGCAGCACTCCCATACTGGTCTGTATTTCTCTGACATAGCAACTCACGAGCTCCCTGTCCAGCTCGGGATGCAGCGCTTCAAGCGCTTTTCTCTGTTCTTCATCGGCTGATTCGTAAGTGCTCTCATAGAATGACTTCGATTTTTCAGACTTTAAGCTGTTCAGCCACTCTTGTGATATAGAAAAGCCCCAATCATTCAAGGGATGAATAGCATCATCAGACAGAAGATATACGGATTGTACACCGTTTGACATTAACCATGCCGTATGATCCCATTTCGCAGAATTCTTTAGGAAGAACAGGTATGTATTGCCTTCCTCTATAGTTGGAGCCTCTACAGTATAGTATAATGTATTTTCTATTATACCGCCCCGCATCAGGACGCTGAACAGTTCTCCTTTTGACACTTCTCCTTTATACGAATCCTGCACGTCTACCGTATAGACGGTTAAAAGGCTCTTATGATCCTCGCTGTCTCCTTCCGTCTGGAGAAGCGTTGAGCGCCATTCATATGATTTCTTTATAACAGATCCGACAATAATGAAGTCGGCTTTTTCTTTTAATTCAGTCAACGTCTCATACCACGGATAATCCTCATGCAAAACGACTCTTTCTTTTATAGTATCTTCTTGAGATGTCTGTTCCATTGTATCTACAAACGTGAGCTCGGGCTGATCCAGATGAATTCCCGCTTCCTCGTTAGTTTTCCCCGGGCCCTCCGAATCTGAAGCCGCAATCTGCTCAGACGTTTCCGCCGTCATAGTCGGGTCGGCATTCTCTTTCGGAAGGGTCGTTTCCGTCGAGTCCGACGATACCTCCGTTCTGTTCGGCAGGGTGAGTACCGGAGTCGTCTCCTCTGACGATACTCGCCCAAACAGCTTCAGCGCATTCGTCCCCAGCAGCACGGCCAGCGCCAGCCCGGCAGCCAGCGCTGCGTAGCGGGCAGCCTTCTGCCAAAATGTCTTCTTTCCTGTCTTCGGCGTCTCCGCCTCTTCAATATATTCCGGCCGGATCTTCCCCATCGCCTTCAGTAAATCAACATCTTTCACAGCTCATAACCCTCTTCTTCCAAATAAACCCGCAGACGCTTTCGCAGCCGATACAGGATGGATTTCACCTTGCTCGCAGAAAAATCATAACGTGCCGCGATCTCTTCGACCGGTTCAAAGAACCAGTATCTTCGGATGAAGACGCCGCGCTGCTCCGGCGTACATTTATCCAGAAAGCGGTTGATGCATTCG
The DNA here is from genome assembly GCA_902797385.1 of uncultured Lachnospiraceae bacterium. Classification (GTDB taxonomy): domain Bacteria; phylum Bacillota; class Clostridia; order Lachnospirales; family Lachnospiraceae; genus UBA6987. The sequence goes on along the minus strand of CADBSR010000141.1, from coordinate 11,742 downwards.
GCCAGAAGCGTTTCTTCGACCGTCTTTTCGACGCTTTCGTTTCCCGGCAGAATCTCTTTCATCTCCTCCGTCAGCTCGAAAAGCTCCGCCTGGCGCTTTAAGCGCGATCGCTTCTGACATTCGTTGATCGCCAGATTGCGGATGATCTCGCCCAGGTAGGAGAAAAGATATTCCCGCGGCTCATGCGGCGGGATGGACTGCCACGCCTTCAGATACGTGTCGTTTTCGCACTCCTCCGCAGTCTGCGGGTCCTGCAGAATCCCGTTCGCCAGGCGGCGCAGCCGCGCACCGTATTTCTCCGCCGTCAGGGCAATGGCAGACTCATCGCGCGCCAAATACAGGTCCACGATCCTGGAATCATCTGTCATGCTTTCTCCTTTCGGCGTATGGTTCATGGGAAGGCCTTCACTTTCTATAACAGCAATTTACCCGCTTCGGTTGCGCGGCCGCACTTATTTTTCAAGGAAAAGCTTTCAAGGATTTCCAAGGATTTCTTTCTGTTTTCAGCAGATCAGCTGTTTCTCGGCGTTCTCAGCTTTTTCCCGGCATTTTCCGCCACTTATTCGCAGCTCCATCTTCAAACAGGTCAAAGTGCTGATCGGCATGGCGCATCTTTCCTTTTATACTCTCTCAGCTTCATTATTTTTCTGTCCTGTTTCCTTCTGTCTCTTCTTAAGCGTCCCTCTGCTGAGGCGATCCCGGATCAGGCCGGCTTTCTGCTTAATGGTCTTTTCTTTATCCGCATTTAGTAAAGCATATTTTTCAGGGCTTCGCAAGCGGAAGGCCATATTGTCTTTCCCCTCGGCAGGAAAAAGCCGTTTGCCATCCTCGCATTTCCATGCTACACTAAAGGTGAAAGTCATACGGGCAGACTTAACACGTGCCCCCTGCTTTTCCCAGAGAAGAAAAGGATCCGAGCCACGGGCGGCGTGAACGCCGGCTGCACCTGGCTGTATAACGAAGAATAACGCCCTGACAGGAGGAAAGAAAACAGGATGAAATGCCTTGTTATAGACTATATTGATGACGAGATCTTCCGGGAATTCCGGAAATATATGGATGTCGATCTCATGATGCTGCCCACAAAGCAGACACTTATGAAGATCATAGAGCCCTATGAAGTCCTGATCATGCGTGTGGACCCGGAAATCGATGAAGAAGTCCTGGCAGCCGCAAAGAATCTGCGCTATATCGGGGTCTGCTCCACCGGCCTCAATCATATCGATCTGGAAGCCGCCAAACGCAGGGGGATCGTCATCCAGAACGCGCCCGGCATGAATGCCAACGGCGTTGCGGAACTCACGATCTGCAAGATGCTGGAACTCGCCCGCAGCACCATCCAGTCCAACTATGAGGTGCAGCACCGCCGCCAGTGGAACAAGTACAAATATCTGGGGACGGAGTTAAACGGGAAGACCGTCGGCATCATCGGGTTCGGCAATATCGGACAGCGGGTCGGCGAGCTTTGCCGCGTTTTCGGCATGCAGGTCCTGGCCTACAATCCGCACGGCCGCTCTGCGGAATACTTTACCGAACGCGGCGCAACAGGCACCGACCTGGAAGGGATCCTGCGGAATTCGGACTTTATCACCATTCACGCACCGCTGACCGAGGAGACGCGGGGCCTTATCTCCGCGCAGGAGATCGTACGGATGAAGATCGGCGCCTTCGTGATCAATATGAGCCGCGGAGGCATCGTGGTGGAGCAGGATATGTATGCCGCGCTCATCTCCGGCCAGTTAGGCGGCTACGCGGCTGATGTCATGGAGCAGGAGCTGGAGGGCCAGCGGGCTTCCATGTCGTCGCCGCTGATCGGCTGCGATCAGTTTATTGTCTCGCCGCATTCCGGCGGGCAGACCAAGGACTCCGTATACAAGATCAGCAAATATATCTTCGATCACTGTGCCGAAGCCCTGCATTTTAAAGAAAAAGTCGCCGAATGAGCGGCTAAACCCTGTTTGCGATAAGGAGTTGCTATGCTGCTTGCCAATCAATGGACCGAATACGAAGTACTGGATACCGGCGCCGGGGAAAAGCTGGAGCGCTGGGGGAACTATACGCTGATCCGACCGGATCCGCAGGTGATCTGGGAGAAAAGCGCAAATCTGCCGGGCTGGAAAAAGCCCAATGCCCACTATCACCGCTCCGCAAAGGGCGGGGGCGAGTGGGAGTTTTTCGACCTGCCGGATGAATGGGAGCTGACCTACGCGCCTCTGGACCTGCATTTTCACTTAAAACCGTTTAAATTCAAGCATACCGGGCTCTTCCCGGAGCAGGCCGTCAACTGGGAGTGGTTTTCGAAGCTTATCCGGGAGGCGGGGCGGCCCATCAAAGTTCTCAATCTCTTTGCCTATACCGGCGGTGCGACGCTGGCAGCAGCCCGGGCCGGTGCCTCGGTGACCCATGTGGACGCCTCCAAGGGCATGGTCAACTGGGCCAGGGAAAATGCCGCTTCCAGCGGTCTTGCGGACGCCCCCATCCGGTGGATCGTGGATGACTGCCTGAAATTTGTGGAGCGGGAAGCCAGGCGCGGCAAGACCTATGATGCGGTGATCATGGATCCGCCCTCCTACGGCCGGGGCCCAAACGGCGAGCTCTGGAAGCTGGAGGAGACCATCCATCCGCTCATTAAAGCCTGTACCGGGATCTTAAGCGAGGATCCGCTCTTCTTTTTGATCAATGCCTATACCACCGGCCTGCAGCCGGGCGTGTTGAGCTATTTCTTAAAAACGGAGCTTCAGGATCGCTTTGGCGGGCAGGTTCAGGCAGATGAAGTCGGCCTGCCGATCACCGGCACCAAAAAAGCGAGGGATCTCTCCCTCGCCCTCCCCTGCGGCGCCGCAGGGCGGTGGTTTTCTTAATAGAATGTTTTCTTATACATAGCCCTTCGCAGGCGCAGGATAAACGAAGCAATAAAGAGAAAGAGTCCGAACAGCCCGAAGGTACCTGCGGTGTAGATCGACCAGTTGAACATGGGCAGCTCAAAGGTCATGTGCAGGAACAGCTCGAGCAGCATGGTCGCGCCGCCCAGAAGGAAAATATAGACCCCGACAAGCCGCAGCTTTATGCGCGGCTTTATTTTTATGACCTGGAGGCCGTACCCCAGGAAGGTAAAGATAAAAAGCAGGCCGATGACCGGAAATGCGAAGGATAAAAACCAGCTGCCGCCGGTATAAAGGCACAGGAACAGCGTCAGGCCTTCCAGCGCCGCAAAGCTGACCGGCAGAAAGATCACCGGATAATACCGCCTGAACCAGAGCGGCAGGAAGGCAACAATATACACAAACAGCAGCCCCGCCAGCACATAGGCCGACCAGGCCAGTCTTCCGTAATAGACCAGGCAGGCCGTCATGCAGCCAATGCCCGTGCTCAGCATGATAAATGTAATCACCGCCAGCAGCCAGTATTTGCCGCTGTGGTCCCGTACCGGATACAGGCCGGGATTAAAGTGCGGATTCTTTTCGATCGGATCCGGATCCCAGACCGGTGTTCCGCATAAAGGACAGGCCTTTGTGCCCTGTTCCAGCTCTACGCCGCATCGTACGCAATACATATCAAGCCTCCCCAGGATCCTCTGTGCCCTCTTCGATCAGGACCGGGATCCCTCTTTTGACGAGCCGGGTAAAAAAGCGCCGCTCGATCTCTGTTTCATGAATATTCCGGATCATATTGATGCAGGTCACGTCGCCGTAGGACGCAACCGAGCAGTTATTCGGGTAGGAGAACTGCACGCCGATCACAAAATCGATCCGCTCTACGTAAGGCTGCATTTCCTCCGGCAGCTCCACGCGGCCCAGATTGGAGATGTTGATGCAGCCCTTCTTCTCTCCGACACTATTGTAGACGCCGCGCATAATGATGTTTTTCAGCGACAGCGGCACCAGGCGGATGCCCATCAGTCGCTGCAGATTCACATTGGCCGCCACGCGGGCTGCCATCTTCTCCTTCGTCATCTCCAGCGCCATCTGAGAGTTGTATTCGCGGCACAGCTCCGGCACCGTGTAAGTCTTTAGGCGCGGATCCACACCGATATTCAGGGCCAGGGTAAAATTCCGAAGCGTATCCGTCTCCAGGATCTTCCGCAGATTGATGGGAACGGTGATCTTGACCGGCTTAAAGTTCTTTTCCTTCACGTGGGAGGCCTGCATTTCCGCCAGGGCCTCCAGCATCAGCGCCGACAGGAAGCCGGTCACGGTGGTCCCGAGCGACTTGGCCTCCTCCACCAGTCTTTTGGTGGAGACGATCCCGGTGATGATATGCCGCTCTCCGCTTGCATCCAGGGTCCCGCTCAGGTGGTAGGCATTGGCCTCCTTGCGGCTCATGGCATACTTCCCGCTTGTTTTCTGGAAAGCATCCTCCAGTTCCCAGTCTTTGGGCGTTTCTTTAAAGTCCAGAACGCCTTTTTCCGGCGTCACATTGATCCCGTATTTCAGTTCCAGATAGCGGGAGGTCAGCGTTTTCAGATAAACCAGCCCACCGCTTCCGTCCGTCAGCACATGGAAAAATTCCACTGCGATGCGGTTTTCATGATACAGGACCCGAAAGCAGCAGGTCCGCTGCTCCTTGGCCGACATATGGGTTAACGGGAAGGCATACTCCGGCCGCACCTTCGGCACGGTTCGCACCTGCTCCAGGAAATACCAGAAAATCCCCCGGCCCAGACGGACGTAGAGGGAGGGAAAACGGGGCATCAAATCTTCCACCGCCTGCTGCAGCAGGGCCGGATCCACCGTTTCCGTTAAATCGACGGAAAGGCGAAAGGTATTGACCCATCGGCTGCTGCGGATCGCAGGAAAGATCAGCGCCGCGTTGTCGAGTCTCATCCATTTCCGGTTCATGAAAGTTTACTCCTTAAGAATTCGCAAATGACCTTGTTGTCATCGCGTCTGGATTTGATCCCGTAAAAGATATACGCATGCCAGAAGCCTTCTGCCACGGTCATCCGGACCTTGACGCCGGCCGCCTTCAAGGCATCATACATCCTGAGGGTATCGTCCAGCATGATCTCATCGCCGCCGGCAAAGAGCAGGCTTTCCGGCAGGCCCTGTAAGTCTCCAAACAGCGGGGAGCAGAGGGGATCCAGCGGCGCGTCTGTATAGTCGGCGGCAAAAATCGAAAGCTTTTCCTTCGTCATGGAAGGATCCGCCTCCCGGTTGTATTCGTAGGAACGGCCGCCAAGACTTAGGTCTGTCCACGGCGAGAGCGCCACCAGCCCCGCCGGCTGCGGCAGCCCCAGTTCCTTCAGTTTTAAACTTAAGGCAAAGAGCAGCCCGCCGCCCGCTGACTCTCCGATCACGCAGATCTTTTCGTCCGGGTACCTTTCCAAAAGAAAGCGGTACGCGTCCAGGGCATCTTCCAGGGCCGCCGGGAAGGGGTGCTCCGGAGCCAGGCGGTAGGCCGGACAGAAGGTCCTGGCCTTGACCACCGAAGCAATCAGCTTGCCGAACCAGCAGGCATATTCCAGATCGCCGGTGCAGTATCCGCCGCCGTGCAGATACAGGACCGTGCCCGGGACCTTCTGATGGTGCGGGGTCAGCAGCGCCGCCTGGCAGTTTGCAAGCGGCAGGATCTCTTTCTTCAGATGTCCCCGGATCAGCCGGTCCATGATCTCCCCGGCAAATTCCATCATCTTCCGCTCGGACTGGACCGGATCCTCCTCCGGGACCTGATTCATTTTTCGCATACGGTCCTTTAAAGCCGGAACCAGGGCATCGGGGATGGAAGGCATGGCAGCTCCTTTTGCGGCAGATTTCTCAATGTGCGCTTATTTTACCACATTTTGCCTGTGAAAGGAAGGGCGTCCCCCACGGAACAGATTTATCAAAAAATGAAACGCGAACAAAAAAGTTTTATTTTGTCATTGACAGGGGCGCCCTTCTGCCGATATAATGCCTCCAGTGCTTTAAGGCAGGTCCCGAGAGACCTCCAAGGACTGCGGTACGCGAGGCGTATCATAGCGTTTGATCATTCTGAATCCATACGCGGCTCTCCTTGGATGGGAGAGCCGCTTTTTTACGGGTCTCTCCATGTCGCACCAATCATATTTGGGAGGACACATCCATGTCAAACGAAACCAAGAAACCCATGCAAGACGCTGACTTCTCCTTTGAAGCCGTCCCGAAGAAAGCCCGCAAAGGCTTCCTGCCCATGTTCTTCATCATGCTGGGCTTTACCTTCTTCTCCGCCTCCATGTCTGTGGGCGCCAAGCTCGGCAACGGCCTGGATCTGTCCGGCTTTATCTGGGCGGTCCTGATCGGCGGCCTGATCCTGGCTGCCTACACCGGTACGCTCGGCTATATCGGTTCCAAATCCGGTCTGTCCTTTGACCTTCTGGCCCGCCGCTCTTTCGGCCGCTTCGGTTCCTACCTGCCCTCTGCCATGATCTCCTTAACGCAGATCGGCTGGTTCGGTGTCGGTGTCGCCATGTTCGCGATCCCCGCCGCAGAAGTCTTAAAGATCGATGCCACCATTCTCGTCATCATTGCCGGTGTCTGCATGACTGCCTCGGCCTACTTCGGCATCAAGGGCATGGAGATCATCAGCTATATCTCCGTTCCGCTCATTGCCATCCTCGGCATCTACTCCATGGTCCTGGCCACCTCTCAGGGCGGCGGCCTGAACGCCATCTTTGCCCAGAACAGCGGCTCCTTAACGCTCTTTAACGCGGTCGGCCTGGTTATCGGCTCCTTCGTTTCCGGCGGCACCGCGACGCCGAACTTCACCCGTTTCTCCAAGACCAACAAGATCGCCGTCATCACCACCGTGATCGCCTTCTTTCTCGGCAACACCTTAATGTTCGCCTTCGGGGCCGTCGGCGGCGCCTTCACCGAGATGGACGATATCTTCTACGTCATGATCGCTCAGGGCTTAACCGTGCCGGCTCTGATCGTGCTCGGCGCCAACATCTGGACCACCAACGACAACGCCCTGTATACCGGCGGTCCCGGCCTGTCCAATATCACGGGCGTGCGCAAGAAGCCCATGGTTATCGTCAGCGGCATCATCGGGACCGTGACCGCGATCTGGCTCTACAACAACTTCATCAGCTGGTTAAACTTCCTGAACGCGACCCTGCCGCCCATCGGCGCCATCATCATGCTGGACTTCTTCCTGAACCGTGAAAAGTACAAGGGTGAGGACCGGGAGAAGGAAGCCGTCAACTGGGGCGCCGTGCTCGGCGTCGTGGCGGGCGCGCTGGTCGGCAACTTCGTAAAGTGGGGCATCGCTTCCGTGAACGCCATGGTCTGCGCGAGCATTTGCTACCTGCTGTATACGAAAGTCATCAAGAAATAAATCCGCACGAAACGGGCAGCTTCCCCCTGCAGGGAGCTGCTCTTCTCTTTTTCAAAACTGACACAGACTGTCCGCTGCGTCCTTCAAGCCCTGCTTTGACGCAGACGGAACAGGGAAAGGAAAGCTGATGCTTTATCAAAACGCACGCATTGAAAATGCGAAAGAAACACAGGATATCCGGGTCGAGAACGGCTGTTTTTCGGAAATTGCCGCATCTCTGGTGCCGCGCGAAGGCGAAGAAGTCTGTGATCTGGGCGGACGCCTGGTCCTGCCCCCGTTTATTGAGCCGCATATCCATCTGGATGCGACCTTAACCGCCGGGGATCCCGTCTGGAACATGTCCGGCACGCTCTTTGAAGGCATCGAATGCTGGGCAAAACGGAAAGATAAATTAAATGCGGAAGACGTCAAGGACCGGGTGCGCCGGGCCGTCAGGCTCTATGCCTCCAACGGCGTACAGTATCTGCGGACCCACGTGGACGTGACCGATCCGGAGCTTGTGGCCCTGCGGGCCATCCTGGAGGTCCGGGAGGAGCTGCGCAATATAGCGGATATTCAGGTCGTTGCCTTCCCGCAGGAAGGGATCTTAAGCTTCCCGAACGGGAAGGGACTGATGGAGGAAGCCGTCCGTCTGGGGGTGGACGTGATCGGTGCGATCCCGCACTTTGAATTTACCCGTGAGTACAGCGTGGAATCCTTAAACTTCGCCTGTGAGCTGGCTGCCAAAAACGGCCTGTTAATGGACGTGCACTGCGATGAAACCGACGACGACCAGTCCCGCGGTCTGGAGACCCTGGCGACCCGCGCCCTGGAGCTGGGCTTAAAGGACAAAGTCACGGCTTCCCACACCTGCGCCATGCACTCCTACAGCAACGCCTACGTCTTGAAGCTCATGCGCCTCTTAAAGATGAGTGAGATCAACTTTGTAGCCAATCCGTTAGTCAATACACACCTGGAAGGCCGGGCCGATACCTATCCCAAAAGACGCGGCGTGACGCGTGTCAAGGAGCTCACCGAGGCCGGCATCAATGTCGCCTTTGGCAATGACGACCTCTTCGACCCCTGGTATCCCATGGGCTGCGGCTCCATGCGTGATACCGTCTACTTAGGGCTCCATGTGACGCAGATGATGGGCTATGAGGATATCTTAAACAGCTATCGTTTCGTGACAACCAATGCTGCGAAGGTCCTGCATCTGGGCGAAGCCTATGGCATCAAAGCCGGCAATCCGGCCAGCTTCGTGGTCATGGATGCAAAGGATTATTATGAGGCGCTAAGCTACAACGCGCCTGTCACGCTCTCCGTCCGGAAGGGTGAGGTCATTGCCTGCACCGAACCGGCCAGGAAGCAGGTGTTAAAGTAAGCCCCCTGCGCATATTCAGGAAGAGGACTGTAAAAAAGTCATGATCAGGCTTTTTCACAGTCCTCTTCTTCGTTCTTATTCTGTCTTTCGTTCTTATTCCGTCCTTAAGGCCGCGACCGGATCGCGTCTGGCTGCCTTCCTGGAAGGGATAAAGCCGCCGATCAGCGTCAGGACCGTGCTGAGCAGGATCAGGATCAGAGCATGCTCCGGACGGATGAAGGCCTTTACATCCACATCGCCGGCAAAATGATGGATCACCTGATTGCCCGGGATCAGCAGCAGTTCCGCAATGCCGATCCCCATCAGTCCGCTGGCCAGGCCTATGATCAGCGTCTCGGCATTGAAGACCTCGGAGATATTGCGCTTGGAAGCGCCCAGGGCGCGCAGAACACCGATCTCCTTCGTGCGTTCCAGGACAGAGATATACGTAATGATGCCGATCATGATGGAAGAAACCACCAAAGATACCGCCACGAAGGCGATCAGGACCACGGAGATCACGTCAATAATGGATGTGACCGAGCTCATGAGCAGGCCGACGTAGTCCGTATAGGTGATCCGATCCGCTTCCTCCACCGATTCATTGTAAGCCTGGATCTCATCCGCGATCTTTTCCTTGTCTTCAAAGGTATCGCAGTACAGGCTGATGGAAGCCGGCGCATCCGCGCTGACCAGACCGAAGGCTTTCATATTGTCATCGTAACTGCCGTTCTGGATCAGACTCTTATACAGGGCAGACATCGTTTCCGCCGGAAGGCCCGCCAGCAACATCTGATCCAGGGCGGCTGCCATGTCCGCTTCGCCCATCATGGAGATCGCCGCCTGCTGTTCGGGCGTCATCTCCTGGCCGTTTCCGCGCATTAACATCAGATACAGCGTCGCTTTTTCGGAGATCCCCAGCCCGCTGATATACCGGATCACGTCATCCGCTTTTTCCTCGTCGGTCGCCGCTTCAAAGCGCAGCCCGTTCAGAACATTGATCTGAGGATCCGCCTGCTGTGCCTTCACCAGCTCATGGCCGGCGGTATATTCCATCAGGTAATCGGTCAGCGCCTTTGTGTAACCGATGGGGCCGCGCAGCAGCATGGCATTCGTATTGTCCTCGCTTCTGACGATCCCGCTGATGATGAGCCAGACCCCGCGCTTGGTCGCGAGCTCCGCCTCTTTCGGATCTTCACCGATAAACCGATAGCCGCCCGTGGCCTGCTTGACATACAGTTCACAGGCCGGGACCAGATAGAAGCTGCGCTGCAGTATTTCCGCATAGTCCAGCCGGACCGGGTCCATCTCCACCTTCTCCCCTTTTTCCAGCCGTTCGGAGATCTCGTCATACTCTGCGGCCGGCAGATATCCTAAGGCGTACAGGGTCCGGAGCGAGAGCTCATTGTCTTCATTGATAATCAGGACGACCTCGTTGTAGGCCTTCGGCCACTCGCCTGCCAGCAGCTCGGCACGCTCCTGCAGAACCTGGCTCACAAGACCGGTCTCCGGATCGGGAAGCAGCTCCCGGAAGAAGTTATGCGAGGTCTGGTTTTCCTGCTGACGGCCAAAGCCCGTAAAGGATCCGTTCATGAAGGGATTGTCCTTCGCCAGGGACAGATCGTCAGTATTGATAAAGGTACTGTCCTTGTCATAGGTATAGACATTGAAGGCGGTATCGTAGCTGTACACCACACCGTTTGCCCCCAGGTGTTCCCGGATCGGGGAAGCAGGATCGTCCAGATAGGTTTTAAAGCGTGTCAGGTTGTTTTCCGTGACACTGGTCGAAACATTGGAATTCACTTCGAGCCAGGTATTGTCCGACCAGACTGCATCCCGGTCGTGTTCCGGCGCCTTGTTATAGCCTTCTCTTCTCTCCTCGGCGATCTTCATGAGGCTCGAAAGATCAAAGGTCTCTGCTTCGATCGTAATGGGATAGGAAGTCATGGTGTCGCGCTGAATATCCTGAATGTACTGGTCCGCCCCTGTCGAAAGCGAGAGGATGAGGGCGATGCCGATGATACCGATGGACCCCGCAAAAGCAGTTAAGAGCGTGCGTCCCAGCTTGGTTTTCAAGTTGCTGAAGGACAGCGCGAGCGACGTCATCCAGCTCATGGATGCTTTCTTTGTTTTCCTGCCGTCCGCAATGGCGACGGTCCGCTCCGCATCGTCGAAGGGGTCGGAATCGTCCGTGATATGGCCGTCCTTCAGGCGGATGATGCGCGTCGCGTAGGCTTCCGCCAACTCCGGATTGTGTGTGACCATCACGACCAGGCGATCTTTTGCCACTTCCTTTAAAAGCTCCATGACCTGCACGCCGGTCTCGGAATCCAGGGCACCGGTCGGCTCATCGGCCAGAAGGATCCGGGGATCGTTGACCAGGGCCCGTGCGATGGCGACGCGCTGCATCTGCCCGCCGGAGAGCTGCGAAGGCTTCTTATGGATATGATCGGAAAGGCCGACCTCGGCCAAGGCCTCCTTCGCCCGGCGGCGTCTTTCCTTCTTGGGGATCCCGCCGATGGTCAGGGCCAGTTCGACATTGGACAGCACGCTCTGGTGCGGGATCAGATTGTAGCTTTGAAACACAAACCCGATCACATGATTGCGGTAGGTGTCCCAGTCGCGGTCGCGGTAATTCTTTGTGGAAACACCGTCGATCGTCATTTCGCCGGAATCGTAGCGGTCCAGACCGCCTACGACATTGAGCAGCGTCGTTTTTCCGGAACCGCTCGGTCCCAGGATCGCCACGAACTCATTTTCCCGCAGGGACAGACTGACGTCGTCCAAAGCCCGCTGGACCAGATCGCCGGTTTTGTATGTTTTACTGATATGATTTAACTGCAGCATGAAAAGCCTGCTCCTTTAAAGCTAGTCTCGGATGATATCGGTCTCCGAAAAGACCGGATAGCAACTGTATAACTATAGCATACTTCCCGGATCCGAGAAAGATATTTTTGGGGGTCAATTTGTGGAAATCATGAGAATCAGGCGTTCTGTCCGGCCTGTTTCCATCAAAAAAGCGGTTCTATAATAAATGTTGGGGTGGGAGTATCCGTCCCAACATTTTTGCGTTAGAATAAGAAAAACCTCCAAGCGCCAATGGTCCC
>CADBSR010000140.1 GCA_902797385.1 uncultured Lachnospiraceae bacterium | reverse complement strand
TTGCGATACGGAAATACAAATACCTTCCTGATCACGGGAGACAGCGGGACCCTGCTGGTCGATACGGACTATGCCGGCACGATGCCCGCTTTTTACAAAGCGATAAAAAGCATCGGCATAAAAGTGTCGGACATCACCTATGTTCTGGCGACGCATTATCATCCCGATCACATGGGCTTGATCAGTGAGCTGATGGAGCAGGGCGTTCAGCTGCTCGTCATGGAAACGCAGAAGGACGCCATCCATGATTCCGACAGAATATTTGCGAAAGATCCGTTCCTCGGGTATCGCCCGATCGACGGGGATCGGGCGCAGATCCTTTCTTTTGAGAACTCGCGTGCCTTTCTGGCAAAGCTCGGCATCGCAGGCTGCATCATCCCCCTAAAAAGCCACAGCGCGGACAGCATCGCTGTCCTCCTGGATGACGGCACCTTCCTCGTGGGTGACCTGGAGCCTCTTGCGTATCTCGAAGCATACGAGGACAATCGGGCTCTGCGGGCAGACTGGGATACATTGCTGCGCCTGCATCCCCGGCGCATCCTGCATGCCCACGCAAACGAGAAAAATTTTCCCGCACTGCAAACGCAGCCTGCCCTGTGAAAACCGAAGACAGGGGACAGGGGACGGTTCTCTGTCTTCTCAAAAGGAAAAGGCACGACTGCTTGCCAATGCATAAAAAACGAGATGGTCGCGGAATTCCCGGCACTGCATTAAAGAGCCAAGAAGGATCACAGAGCGGTTATAGGCGGTTTCATCTGTCGTTTCCGCTCTTGATTTTTGCAAAAAAGAGGATATAATAAGGTGCGTGGTTAGTTATCGCTAACTTACAGGAGTAAATCCGCAACACGGGAGGATGCAGGATGATCAAGACAATTTTAACGATCGATGGTATGATGTGCGGGATGTGCGAAGCGCATATTTGTGATACAATCCGGAAGGCGGTTCCGTCTGCCAAGAAGGTCAGTGCTTCCAGAAGCAAAAAGGAAGCCACCTTCCTGACCGAGGAAGCGGTGGACCGCGACAGCCTGAAAGCGGCCATAGACGCAACAGGCTACACCTGCCTGGGGATCGAATCGGCCCCTTATGAAAAGAAAGGACTATTCGGGAGGCGATGAAAACCGTGATCTGGGGGCTTCTGATCCCATTTATTGGGACGGCAGCCGGCGCGGCCTGCGTCTTTTTTCTGAAAAAGGACCTGAAGGGCAGCCTGCAGCGGGCTCTGACCGGTTTTGCGGCCGGCGTTATGGTGGCGGCGTCCATCTGGAGCCTGATCGTTCCCGCCATTGAGCAATCGGAAGACAAGGGCCGCTTTGCCTTTCTTCCCGCCTTTATAGGCTTTTGGCTCGGGATCCTGTTCCTGCTGCTTCTGGACCATGTGATCCCGCATCTGCACAGGAGCATCGATCATATGGATCAGGCGGAAGGGCCGCGCGTGAAGCTGAACCGGACGCTGATGATGATCCTCGCCGTCACGCTGCACAACATTGCCGAGGGGATGGCCGTCGGCGTGGTATACGCAGGCTTCGTCGCCGGCTCGGCCAATATCACGGCCGGCGGCGCGCTGGCGCTGGCATTGGGCATTGCCATCCAGAACTTTCCGGAAGGCGCCATCATCTCCATGCCGCTCTTTGCGGAGGGGAAAAGCAAACCGAAGTCGTTCTGGCTGGGGGTCCTTTCGGGCGCCGTGGAGCCTCTCTTTGGCGGGATCACCGTGCTCATCGCCAGTCTGGTCGTTCCGGCCATGCCCTATCTGCTCTCGTTCGCGGCCGGCGCCATGCTGTATGTGGTCGTGGAGGAGCTGATCCCGGAGATGTCATCCGGCAAACATTCCAACATAGGCGTTTTGTTCTTTGCCGTCGGCTTCAGCCTCATGATGGCCCTGGACGTGGCGCTCGGATAAGGAAGGCCGGGAATCAAAGACAGGGGACGGTTCTCTGTCTTGAGGCCGAAAAACAGCGAAGACAGGGGACGGTTCTCTGTCTTGGGGTAAAAAAACAGCGAAGACAGAGAACCGTCCCCTGTCTTTGAACCCGATGATAGCTCTGAATGTGGCGCTCGAATAAGAAAGACAGGAAAGAAGCAATGAAAAAGGTCATAGACGGACCGGGCGGAAAACTGAAGCTCCTGATCCTTAACTACAGCCAGGGGAAGGGGCCAGGCATACTCTGGATCCACGGCGGAGGCTACGTGCTGGGCATGGC
>CADBSR010000139.1 GCA_902797385.1 uncultured Lachnospiraceae bacterium | reverse complement strand
CAGGGCGATCCACCAGTTCTGGGAGCAGTTATTGATGGCCGAAGGGGCCAGGTTCATGCCGATGGCAATGATGATGGGGCCGGTCACAACAGGCGGGAAGAACTGCATGATCTTCTTGCTGCCGACTGCCTTGCAGATAGCGGCCAGGACCAGATACAGAAGGCCGGCGCAGGCTACGCCGAAGCAGGCATAGGGCAGCAGGGTAGCCAGATCGGGATTGGCAACGGTTGTGCCGTCAGGCTGTGTGATGGTCGTGGGCGCAATGGCAGCATAGCCACCCAGGAAGGCAAAGGAGGAGCCCAGGAATACGGGGACCTTCCAGCCGGTGACGAAATGGCAGAACAGCGTGGCCAGTCCCGCGAAAAGGAGCGTGGCGGATACGGACAGACCGGTCAGCAGCGGCACCAGAACGGTGGCGCCGAACATGGCAAACAGGTGCTGCACGCCGAGCACCAGGGTCTTGCCGGTGCCCAGTTCTCTGGCGTTGTAAATAGCGCCGTCTTTGTTGTTACCCATGAGTTTTCCTCCTCTATTTCGCGGTCTCTGCCGCGATTAAATATGAGCGACGGGCTTCCCCGTCTTCCCCTTCCGGGGTTTATGCCAAACGGGGATCCCGTTTAAGCCAGATCAAAGAGTTCCACGGCGGTATAGTCCTCGAAGGGAGGGATCTTTACCTTGACCACCTCACTGCGGGAGGTGGGAACATTTTTGCCCACATAGTCACCGCGGATCGGCAGCTCTCTGTGGCCTCTGTCCACCAGGACCGCGAGCTGAACCGTTGCGGCGCGGCCGTTGTCCTTTAAGGCGTCGAGGGCTGCGGACGCCGTACGGCCGGTGTAGAGAACGTCGTCCACCAGGACCACATTTCTGCCGTCCACGGAAAAGGGCAGACGGCTTTCCCGGATCACCGGGTTCGGAGAAGTCAGCTGCAGGTCATCCCGGTAAAAGGTAATGTCCAGGGCTCCCACGGGGACCGTGCTGCCTTCGATCTGCGCGATATTGTCCGCTATGATCCTGGCCAGCGAGACCCCCCGGCGCCGGATGCCGATGATACAGAGGTCCTCCGCGCCGTTATTGCGCTCCACGATCTCGTGCGAGATCCGTTTTAAGGCCCGTGCCACGGCGGCATCATTCATGAGTACGGCTTTGCAGTGATCCATTCTTTCCTTCCTTACTTCCCGGTGCTTCGCCCCGCGCTTTCTTCGCTGCGGCTTTTCATAACAAAAGGCCCTGCCGGATGCGGCGGGGCCTTGTTTATGGAAACCCTGTTATGGAGGGATGATCCTGTGTGAGCCTTGCCGACATCTCTGTATCGACTTAAAACCTGTTTGTCAAAGGGAGTGTAGCACAGGACGGCGGCATTGTAAAGAGGGAAAACAGGAAAAGTTTTCCCTCTTTTCAGCCATGAACGGACAGCTCCGGGGCTTTCCTTCAGATCCCGTTTTCGGCTGTCAGGATCCGCACATGCTTGCCCAGGTGGCGGACCAGCGCCGCATAGTAATCTTCCTCATGCTCGGCCATGGTCCGGAAGAATTCTTCCCTGAACCAGGGCTGCTCCAGCAGCAGACCGTAGGTGATATGAACGGTCTGGCGGGAAGCGGCGAGGGTCATGTACTCGGGCAGGTAAGCATCGTTCTGCAGGTCGATGTTCGGGATCTCCGTCACATCGGTGGAGACATGATAGTACTTCTCCGCTTCATGACGGTGCTCCAGTGCGAACTTGTGAGCGTGGCGGTACAGATCCGGATTGACCTCGGCCACAACGCGCATGGCTTCCAGCCAGCTGGTGCCAGCGGTCTTGACGTGGACGTGGCCCTTCGTGACCTTGCCGACGGTGGAGAAAACGGCAAATTTGTCCGAGCCGGAATGCAGGGAGAGCTTGTAGCCGAAGAAGTCGGCGATCTCCTGATGCACCACGAAGTCGCGGGCAAAGGCGTTCAAGTCGCCCGCATATTCGATGCCCTTTTCAAAGGCACCGGAGAAGTGCGGAGCCACGGAGATGGGTACGATATGCGCCAGGTGCAGCTCGTTGCCGATCACGAAGTGCTCGGCCGGCGTGGTGATGGTCAGGGTCTCATCGATGGAAAGCTCAAAGTCCACATCCACGGTGCGGATCTCATCAATATAATGATAGCAGTCGGTGGCATGCTCGATGGCGTCATGGAAGACCACAACGATCCGCTTTAAGTCATCTGCACTTAAGCGGCCGATGATGGGCAGCTCTTTGTTCAGATACAGTTCTTCATAGTGCGTGCGGGTCGCTTCCGGCAGCTCGGCGTACATGACGTCGATCTTCTCCTGCGGATAAGCCGCCGCCTGCTGGTCAATATGCTCGGAGCAGTCCAGGGTCACCATGGTGCAGCCGGCGCCCAGGGCATATTTGATCTCTTCTTTGGTCTTTAAGTGATCGCCGTCGGCGCCGTAGCCGCCCTTGTAGCCTTCCTGGAAGACGTTGAAGGCCGCGGCCGCGATGATATCCGCAAAGGTTCTGTGGGTCAGGTTCAGTTCCCGGATGGACTGCTGGGCAAAGACCGGATAAATATCGTGGCCGGCGATCGCCCGGACGTGACCGGCCGTAGCCAGACCGAGTCTGTCGCCAAAGCCCATGGTGAACTTGTGTCCCTTGTGGCTGGCAGGCTTGGTGTAGGGGAAAAGTACGCCGAGCGCGGCGGCGTTTTCATTGCTTAAGGGGCAGAACTTGATACCGCCCTCTTCTTTTCCCTCAAACAGATCTGCCTTTTCGCCCGCGACGGCCAGGCACTTGTCCAGTCCGTTCCGGACCATGACAACGCAGGTGTTCTGCGCCTCGTCGGCAGACTTTTCATATACGAACAGGCCGGAGCCGGCTAACAGTTCTTTCAAAGCGCGAAGTTCCATGATGATCATCCTTTCTTCTTTACAGATCAAAATACCGCTTGGCGTTGTAGAAGCAGACGCCCTCAACGATCTTCTTTAAGCTCTCTTCCCGGTTCGGGTACTCGCCGTTTTCGACCCAGTTGCCGACCATGTTGCAGAGGATGCGGCGGAAGTAGTTGTGGCGCGGGTAGGACAGGAAGGAACGGGAGTCGGTCAGCATGCCGATGAAGTTGCCGAGCTGGCTCACGTTGGCCAGATTGCGCATCTGATCTTCCATGCCGGACTTGGTGTCATTGTACCACCAGGCGGCGCCGTGCTGGACCTTGCCGGGCATCTCTTCGGACTGGAAGCAGCCGGCCAGGGCATCGAGCAGGATGTTCTCAGAAGGATTTAAGGAGAACAGGATCATCTTCGGCAGTTCGCCGGCCTCATCCAGCATGCCCATGAAGGAAGCGAGCGCGCGGATGCAGCTGACCTGGTTGATGGTGTCGATGCCAACGTCCAGGCCCAGGGTTTTGAACTTGCGGGTGTTGACGTTGCGCAGGGCCGAGTAGTGGATCTCCATGGCAATGCCCAGACGGTGATAGGTCTTGGCCAGATGCACCAGGATCGCGGTCTCGTAGATATCACGCTCTTCCATGGTGATGGTCTCGCCGCGCATGGCCTTCTGGAACACGGCTTCGACTTCCTCATCCGTGGCCGGATGCCAGGGCATGTATTCGATGCCGTGGTCGGAGGCGCGGCAGCCCAAGCTCTTGAAGTACTCAATCCGCTCGGTCAGGGCTTCGAAAACTTCCTTGGCGGAGTTTAAGCGCTCCTTGCCGACGCTCTTGGCCAGAAGGCCGATATATTCCGCATAATCCGGCTTGTGAATGAAGATGGCTCTGTCCGGACGCACAGACGGGCAGACCTTGGTCTTGATGGTATCATCCGCCGCGATCTTCTTGTGCCATTCCAGGGTATCGATGGGGTCATCGGTGGTCCCGATATAGTAAACATTGGATTTTTCTACGATCCCGCGCACGGAGCAGGTCGGATCGTTCTGCAGCTTGTCGTTGCAGAAGTCCCAGCATTCCTTGGCCGTTTCCATGGTCAGGGGCTTGTTAAAGCCGAAGAAGGTCTGAAGCTCCAGGTTGCACCAATGGACCATCGGATTGCCGATGGAGACTTCCAGCGCTTCCACGAACTTTAAGAAACGTTCATAGGCAGGCTTGTTGCCGGTCACATATTCTTCGGGCACGCCGTTCATGCGCATCAGGCGCCATTTGTAATGATCGCCGAAGTAGGTGCCGTCCGGATTCTGGCCGCCCAGCCAGACCTCAACGATATTGTTGAAGCGGCGGTTCTCATAGATCTCCTTCGGGGAAATGTGGCAGTGATAGTCAATGATGGGCTGCTTTTCCGCATAGTCGTGGAAAAGATGCTTTGCCGTTTCTGTTTCCAGGAGGAAATCCTTGTCCATAAATGCTTTCATGAGTTGATAAATTCCTTTCTATCGCTTGATATCGTAATTCATGTTCATAAGCCGGCGGATGCTTTCGGCATCGTCGGTGATGTTGCCGTCCCCGCGGATCGTGTGCTTGATGGCACTGGAAGCCACCGCGAAGTTGATCATGTCCATGGGTTTGTAATGCTTCATCATGGCGTAGATCAGACCGCTCGCGAAGGCATCCCCGCCGCCGACGCGGTCCAGGATGTTGAAGGTGAACAGCCGGCTCTCGAAGGTATGGCCCTGATACCACATGTAGGCCATCAGGCTGTTCTCGCTGCCGGTATGGGCAAAGCGCACATGTCTGGCAATGCACTTCAGGTTCGGATAGCGGGCGGTAAAGGCCTGGAAGATCTCGTCCTGCTGTTCATAGCTGGGCTGCAGCGGAATGCCGTCCTTGACGTCGCCCTTCGTGTGATCCGCCTCATCCTTCCAGAGATGATACGGCTCGATCCCGAGCAGTACGTCCACATAGGGCAGGCACTTCGTGCAGAAATCCCGGGCTTCCTCCCAGCTCCACAAAAGGCTCCGGAAGTTGCCGTCAAAGCTGACGGTCAGGCCTTTTTCCTTCGCCTTTTTCAGGCACTTCAGGATAAAATCCGCGCAGCTCGGGGAAAGGGCGGGGGTGATCCCGCTTAAATGCAGCCAGTCGAAGCCCTCCAGCAGCCAGTCCAGATCCACCTTCGAAAAATCATATTCAGTAATGGCGCTGTGCCGGCGGTCGTAGATGACCTTGCTGGGACGGATGCCGTAGCCCGTCTCCAGGTAATAGGTCCCCAGGCGGTGGGTGGGCGTTTCTTCCGGCGTGCTCAGGATCACAGGCGTGCAGTGCACGTCGTTGCTGCGCAGCATGCGCACCGCGCTCTTGCCGAGCGAATTGTTCGGCACCACCGTGAAGAAGGTCGAATCGATGCCGAGGTTGGCCAGGGCCAGGGCCACATTGGCTTCGCTCCCGCCGTAGCTGGCTTCAAAGCTGGTCGCCACACGGATCTTGTCGTAGTTCGGAGGAGTCAGCCGCAGCATGATCTCCCCGAAAGTGATGAATTTCATGGGGCTGGAAGCCTCACGCATCAGGGGGTTGGCATGCTCCATGGTCTTACCTCTGGACGCGGCCGGATCCGTCTCCTCCCGCGAGTTTCTGGACTTCGGGCACCGTGACCATGTTGTAGTCCCCTTCAATGGAATGCTTGAGGGCCGATGCCGCTACGGCAAATTCCACGGCGCTCTGCGTATCGTAGCCGTTCATCAGGGAATAGATGAGGCCGGCACCGAAGCTGTCGCCGCCGCCGATGCGGTCGACGATATGCAGGTGGTACAGCTTGGAGAAGCAGTACTCCGTCCCGTCGTACAGCATGGCGCTCCAGTCATTGTCGAAGGCGCTCTTGCTCTCACGCAGGGTGATGGCGACCTTCTTAAAGCCGAACTTTTCCATGAGCTGACGAGCGACGCTCTTGTAGCCTTCCTTGTTTAAGGCGCCGGCGGTGATATCCGTTGCCTCGGCTTCAATGCCGAAGACGTCCTTTGCGTCTTCTTCATTCGAAATGCAGACGTCCACATACTGGCACAGCTCGCTCATGGCTTCCCGGGCCTGGGCTCTGGTCCAGAGCTTGCCGCGGTAGTTTAAGTCACAGGAGACCGTGATGCCCCGCGCCTTGGCCGCCTTTAAGGCTTCGCGGCAGATTTCGACCACATTCGGACCCAGCGCCGGCGTGATGCCGGTAAAGTGGAACCATTCCACGCCGTCAAAGATGGCATCCCAGTCAAAGTCCTCTTTCACCGCTTCCGCAATGGCCGAGTGGGCCCGGTCATAAATGCAGACGCTCGGACGCTGGCTGGCCCCTTTTTCGTTAAAGTAGATCCCGACACGGTCGCCGCCGCGCACGATCTTTGAGGTATCCACGCCGAAGCGGCGCAGGGAATTGACCGCCGCCTGGCCGATCGCATGCGCCGGCAGCTTGGTCACATACGCCACGTCCATGCCGAAATTCGCCAGGGAGACGGCCACATTGGCCTCGCCGCCGCCGAAGGTGAATTCCAGATGATCAGTCTGGACGAAACGCTCATAGTTGTAGGGCTGAAGACGGATCATCAGCTCCCCGAAAGTAACGATCTTAGCCATTGTTTCTGGCCTCCTTTACGATCTCGCGGGACTTTTCGCACAGGGCGGTGATCTCATCCCACTTCTGGTTATCGATCAGATCCGCCGTCACCATATAAGAGCCGCCGCAGGCAGCGATGACCGGGCTGGAGAGATACTCCTTCAGGTTCTTTAAGCTCACGCCGCCGGTGGGCATGATCTTGAACATCGGGAAGGGAGCGGATAAGGCTTTGATCTTGGCCAGGCCGCCGCTCTGCTCAGCCGGGAAGAATTTTAACACTTCCAGCCCAAATTTCAAGGCCTGATGATATTCCGAAGCCGTTGTGCAGCCGGGGAATATGGGGATATTCTTTTCCTGGGCATAGGCGACCAGTTCCGGGTCGAAGCCGGGCGTAACAATGAACTGTCCTCCCGCTTCAATCACCGCATCGATCTGGGCCGTATTGGTGACCGTTCCCGCGCCGACGATCATCTCGGGGCAGGCTTCCTTCATAAGTTTAATGGCAATATCCGCGCCGGCAGCCCGGAAGGTGATTTCCGCCACCGGGACGCCGCCCTTGCACAGGGCTTTTCCCAGGGCCGCCGCATCCCGTTCGGGATGATTCAGCTTGATGACCGGCACCACGCCGATCCGGGAGATCGCTTGATTGAATTCGTTCATAATGATTCTCCTTTCAGGGAATGAATTGAAATCGTTTGTTTAACCAGGTCTGGCTTAAATGCACCCAGATCTGCAGATCCGGCCAGAGCGTTTCCGTCTCCTGCGTTCCGACCGATATGCCGTGTGCCCCTTCTTCAAACAGGTGCAGCTCAAACGGCACGCCTGCCTGCCGCATGGCGGCTGCCAGCATCAGGGCGTTTTCGGCCGGGACCGTCTCGTCCCCCAGGCAGTGCCAGAGGAAGGTCGGCGGCATGGATTTTGTGACCTGCTTTTCCAGAGACAGCAGGGCCATCAAATCCGCATCGCCTCCGCTGACGTTCCGCGCCGACTCGGCATGGCCGAAGGGGCCTGTAGTAATGACCGGATAGCCCAGGATCAGCGCATCAGGCCGGCTCTCTGCCCCCAGTCCGAGCGCCGGATGATCCCAGAGGATCCCCAGCGACGCAGCCAGGTGCCCGCCGGCGGAAAAGCCCATCACGGCAATATGCTCCGGCTCGATCCGCCACTCTTCGGCTCTCTCCCGAAGGATCCGGACCGTGGCCGCCAGCTCTTTTAAGGGCCTGAGCGCGCCGGCCTTTTCCTCTACGGAATACTCCAGCAGAAAAGTCTGATACCCCAGCGCCAGAAAGCGCAGGGCCGCCGGGTCGCTCTCCCGCTTCGACACATGATTGTATCCGCCTCCCGCGCACACAATGAGAGCGGGACGCGTCTTATGCGCAACGAGCCGGTCATGGTCTTCATGCAGGTAACCGATAACCGGCGCGTCGTTCGCGTTGAATCTTACGATATTCATTTATGGCTGTTTGCCGATATAGGCAAGGATGCCGCCGTCCACATAGAGGATGTGGCCGTTGACAAAATTCGAAGCGTCCGAAGCCAGGAAGACGGCCGGCCCCATCAGATCTTCAGGGGTGCCCCAGCGGGCGGCCGGTGTCTTGGCAATGATGAACTGATCGAAGGGGTGACGGCTGCCGTCCGCCTGACGCTCCCGAAGCGGGGCGGTCTGCGGGGTGGCAATATAGCCCGGTCCGATGCCGTTGCACTGGATATTGGCTCCGCCGTATTCGGAGCAGATATTGCGGGTCAGCATCTTGAGGCCGCCCTTGGCTGCCGCATAGGCGGAGACCGTCTCGCGGCCCAGTTCGCTCATCATGGAGCAGATATTGATGATCTTTCCGTGGCCCTTTTCCAGCATGCCCGGGATCACGGCCTTGGCGCAGATAAACGGCCCAACCAGGTCGATATCCACCACCTGGCGGAAGTCTTCGCTGCTCATCTCGGTCATGGGGATCCGTTTGATGATGCCGGCGTTGTTGACGAGGATATCCACGCCGCCCAGTTCTTCTTTGATCCTGGCGACCAGCGCGGTCACTTCCTCTTCTTTCGTGACATCGCAGATATAGCCGCAGGCCTTGATGCCTTTGGCTTCATAATCCGCCAGCGCCTTGTCCAGATTGGACTGGGAGCGGCAGTTGAAAACGATCTTCGCGCCCGCGCCGGCCAGCGCTTCGGCAATGGCAAAGCCGATCCCGTATGCACCGCCGGTCACCAGAGCGACCTTACCTTCCAGAGAAAAACTCTTCATGATATCCATGGGGAATGCCTCCTATTTCAGATCCTGCGTCGGGATCGTGTCCATGTCGTCAAACTCCTGGTTCTCGCCGCCCATCGCCCAGATAAAGGTGTAGTTGCAGGTGCCGGCACCGGCATGGATCGACCAGGACGGGGAAATGACGGCTTCTTCGTTCTTCATCACGATATGTCTCGTCTCCTGACCCTGTCCCATGAGATGGAAGACCACCTGATCCTCCGGGACTTCAAAGTACATATAGATCTCCATGCGGCGCTCATGCGTATGGACCGGCATGGTGTTCCAGACGCTGCCCGGATCCAGGACGGTCATGCCCATGGACAGCTGGCAGGTCTTCAAAACGTCCGGATGGATGAACTGATTGATCACCCGCTTGTTGGAGGTCTCCAGGGCGCCGAGCGGCTTCTTGTTGGCATCGGCGATCTTTAAAAGTCTGGTCTCGTAGCTGCAGTGCGCCGGTGCGGAGACCATATAGAATTTGGCCGGTTTTTCGGCGTCAGCGCTCGCAAAGAGCACTTCCTTCGCGCCCATGGTAATATACAGGCAGTCCTTGTATCCAAGCTCGTAGACTTTGCCGTCCACGCAGATGGTTCCGGCTCCGCCGATATTGAAGATACCGATCTCGCGGCGTTCCAGGAAATAGTGCGTGCCGAAATTGGCCCACACGTCGATCCCCTTGTCGATGGAGACCGTTTCCTTCACCGGCATGCAGCCGAGCGTCACCATACGGTCCACGTGGCTGTATACGGCGACCACGCTGTCTGCCACATACAGATTCTGGATCAGGAATTCCTTGCGTAGTTCTTCTGTGGTATAGCGCTTCACATCCTGCGGATTGGCCGAATAACGAATATCCATTTTTTTCTTCTCCTTATTTGATAACTTTTTCCGTTGCGCCGTCAAAGAGATATACGTTCTCGTACGGCACGGAGAAAGTAATATCACTGTCCACGTCCGGGGTGTCATGCGGATCGATCTTCAGGATGGCATGAACCTCGTCCATGGTAATGTAAACATTGGTATTGTCGCCCAGCATCTCGGTCAGTTCTACACTGGCCGGCAGAACGTAGGCATTGTCTTCTTTGCCCAGGTGTACAGCCTCGGGACGGAAGCCGAAGACGATCTCCTTCCCTTCCCATTCACCCAGCTTGTCGCCCAGCTTGTGCTTTAAGTCAATGACGGTGCTGCCGATGCTGATCTTTCCGCCCTTGACGGTTTGACGCACAAAGTTCATGGGCGGCTCGCCGATAAAGCCTGCCACGAAGACGTTCACCGGGTCAAAATACAGCTCGCGCGGCGTACCGACCTGCTGGATATAACCGTCCTTCATGACAACGATCCGGTCGGCCATGGTCATGGCTTCGGTCTGGTCATGCGTGACGTAAATGGTGGTGGCGCCGGTCTCGCGGTGGATCTGCGTGATCTCCGAGCGCATGGTCACACGCTGCTTCGCATCCAGGTTGGAGAGCGGTTCATCCATCAGGAAGATCCCCACCTTGCGGATCAGTGCACGGCCGATGGCAACACGCTGTCTCTGTCCGCCGGACAGCGCCCGGGGCAGACGGTCCAGATAATCGGTCAGGCCTAGGATCCGGGCGGTATTGCGGACCTTTTCGTCAATATAGTCTTCATCCGCGCCCTGCAGTTCCAGACCGAAAGCGATATTGTCGTAGACGGTCATCTGCGGGTAGAGGGCATAGCTCTGGAAAACCATTGCCACGCCGCGTTCACGCGGTCCCTGCTCGTTGGCGCGCTTGCCGGCGATCAGAAATTCGCCGTTGCTAATATCTTCCAGACCGGCGATCATGCGCAGGGTCGTGGATTTTCCGCAGCCGGAGGGTCCGACGAAAACGATGAATTCGCCTTTTTCCATGTCCAGATTGAAGTCATGGACGGCATGGAATCCGTTCGGATAGATCTTATTGATGTTTTTCAGCGTTAAATAGGCCATTTTGAATCCTCCTTATTCGCTTTATCTACAGTATTGATATGGACAATACGGATATCTTATGGTATAATCAGTACAAATGGTCGGAAAGGAGTCCTGGGCATGAACGAGATCGTCTATGCCGGCAAGCATCCGGTGACCTACTCCGTGACCCGTCATTCGCACAGCAGCTGGGAACTGATCTACTGTACCGGCGGGGAAGGCTGCTTCGCCTTCGACGGGTTTTCCCTGCCCTACCGGGAAGGGGACATGGTCATCATCCCGCCTTTCATCGTGCACAGCAACGTCGGCACAAAAGGCTTTACCAACATTCATCTGAATATTGCGGATCCCACGCTGAATCTGAAGGAGCCGACCCTGATCCGGGATGACAGCAACCACTTCATCCGGGACGCTTTCAACGCGGCTTTTTACCATTTCAGCCTGGCGCCGGGCAAGCCGTCCGTTCTGCTCTCTTCCTATGCGAATCTGATCATCTGTCAGATCCTGGCGAATCAGGACGCCCCGCAGCGCACCCCGCTGGTGGAAGAGATCACCGGCTGCATTATCCGCAACTACCCAGATGAAAACTTTGAACTCGATGTCTTCCTGCATCAGCTGCCTTTCAACTACGATTACATCCGCAAGCTGTTCAAGAAAGAGATCGGTGTAACGCCCCACCAGTATCTGAGTGATATCCGGCTTCAGACGGCGGCGGAGAATCTGGTGATCTCCGACGGCCAGGGCGTCAGTGTTTCCGAGATCGCCCGCATCTGCGGCTTTAAGGAACCGCTTTACTTCTCCCGGATGTTCAAGAAGAAATACGGGCTTTCCCCCTCACAGTATCAGGCCCACGCCAGACAGGATCAGTGCGTGCTGCCCGATGCCCAGAGCATCAAGATCCTGTCGAAAGACGCTTGATCTCGGTATAGCATAAGAGGAAGGGAGCGACGCCCTTGGCGTCGTTTTCCACGACAGGCTCCGAAATGTAGTATTCATAGGAGCCGTCCCGGCGGCGGTTGTCCTCCGGGCCCAGACCTGCAACCAGGCAGATCCCGCCCAGATTCAGCTCACCCGCCTTGAATGACAGATAGTTCTTTACGATGCCGCGGAAGGTTTTTTTGCCCAAAGCGGCATATTTTTTGCCCAGGAACCCGAGTCTGGCGCCTTTTAGCATCGCATAGGCGAGCATGGAGCTGCCGCTGGTCTCAAGGTAATTGCCTTCCCGGCCTCCCTGGTCCGGGACCTGCCAGAACAGGCCCGTTTCCGGATCCGCATAGGGCGCTGCTCCCCGGATCAGCTCACGGAAGATCCCGGCGATCTCATCCCGCTCCCGGCCTTCCGGCAGGATCTCGGACAGATCGGCCATGGCGACCGCAAACCAGCCGATGCTGCGCAGCCAGAAATTCTTTGAACAACCGGTCTCCGGATCGGCCCAGAAGGCCTTCCGGCTGGCGTCGTAGCCATGGTAGTACAGCTTCTTTTCCGCATCGCGCATCCGCTGCCGGACTATGCGGATCTGGGAGAGCGTATCCGAAAAATCTCCGTTCCCGAAAGACTTTTCATACAGGGCGTAGAAAGGCTGCGCCATATACAGGCCGTCCAGCCACACCTGGTTCGGGTAGATCGCCTTGTGCCAGAAATTCCCCTCAAAAGTCCGGGGCTGCTGCTGCAGCTGGGCGTAGAGCCGGCCGGCTGCCTTTTTGTACTTTTCCTTGCCCGTCGCCTCATAAAGGGCAAACAGGACGCGGCCTTCATTGATGTCGTCCAGGTTGAACTTCTCCGGCTCATAGGTCCGGATACTGCCGTCTTCGCCAATGAACGAGTCCATGAAATGCTCGGTGAAGGCAAAATAGCGCGGATCGCCGGTGATCTCACTCATCGCCATGAGGGCCGTGAGCATACAGCCGTCAATATAATTCCAGTTGGCCGGCTTCCCCTGGCGGATGCGTTCCACATTCCAGATGGTCCGCTCCGGCGTGGATTCCCGGATCAGCCGCAGGACATAGGCATCGATCTTGTCATACAGTTTCATTGTCCGCAGAAATTCTCCGTTTCCAGATCTTCGTAATGATCCGCGATCAGCGGCTCACCCAGGGCGCCTTCCACCCGGACGTTTTTCAGGCGGATGCGTCTGACATTGTCCAGATACAGTCCCAGACGGCAGCGCTTTTTGGCAAAGTTTTCCATGATTGGAATGCCGGGCTGTGCATTCGGGGAGAAATCCACCCGGATATTCTCAAAGGACACCTCTTCAATGGGCGCCTCCGGCAGACCGTCTATATAGCAGGCGGCGACTTCCGCATCCCGGCAGACAATATCGCGGAAATGGAAGCGGCCCATAAAGGGGGTCCTGTCATCCACCGGAAGCTTCTCGCGGGACCAGACATATTCGCTTTCCCGGTCCGGGTCGCAGCAGTTGTACCAAAGATTAATGACGAACGGTGTCAGGACACCCTCCATCCGGATATTTTCAAACAATACGTGGTCGATCCGGCAGTTCTTTCCCCGTCCGCGCCGGCTCTTGATCCGAAGCCCGCGGTCGGTCCCTTTAAAGAAGCAGTGGGACACTGTCAGATCCCGCACACCCGCGCCGATCTCGCTGCCGAGCGTGACCCCGCCGTGTCCGTAATCCATCAGGCAGTTGCGGATGGTATGACGGATGGCCGGCTTGTTGAACTGCATCCCCAGGCCGATCTTGCCGGACTTGATGGCAATGCAGTCATCTCCCACCTGGAAATGGCAGCCGATGATCTCCACCGTATCGCAGGATTCCGGATCAATGGCGTCCGTATTCGGGCTGATCTTCGGCGCCGAAACCTTAACCTGATAGATCCCGATCTTCTCGGAATAATACGGATGGATCTGCCAGGACGGAGAATTGCAGGCATGAAAGCCGTGCAGGGTGATGTTTTTGCAGCGGTTAAAGAACAAAAGTCTGGGTCTGGCGATCGGGTCGGTCCGGAACGCCGTCCAGAAATCACTGTTTCCCGCGTTGCCGTCTATGGTGCCCGGTCCAAGGATCGTGATATCCTCGGCATACTGGGCCGTAATAAGCGACTGATACATGGAAACCGGGTTTCCCTCAAAACCGCCGAAGTGGACTTCCTCCCCGTCCAGACCTTTCACAAAGCCCGGTACCACGGGATAGTCCTCCCGCTTCGGCCAGCCAAGCAGCGTGGCCCCTTCTGTCAGGTCCAGGGTCATGTGGCTTTTCAAGCTCTGCGGGCGGGTCAGGTAGCTGCCGGCCGGGAAGAAAAGCCGTCCCCGCTCCGGCAGGCAGGCGATCGCGGTCCGGATCGCCTCGGTATCGTCATGGATCCCGTCGCCTGCCGCACCGAAATCCCTGACGTTGACGGCACAGCTTTCCCGCTCCGTGCGGAAGGAAAGACTCTCGGTGCCGTTCTCATTTTCTATAGTCAGTGTATACTCCGTATCGGGCAGGAGCCCGAACAGGGAGAACACGTTGGTGTCGCAAGTCATGTGTTTCCTGCCATTCAGAAACACGTCAAATTTTTCCGGTGCAAAATAAGCATTCTCATTCACCAGTTCAAAGCAGGCTGAAACGGTACCGGAAAAAAGGGTTTTTAACATAAATCAGTTCCTGTCATTTATTCTTTGCTTTTTCCTTCGCTTCCTTCAGGATCTGCCCAAACAGAGCCTTCATGCGGATGAACAGAAGGTCAAAGCCGGTGTAAAAAACGCCGAAGAGAATGGGGCCGACACCGAGCGGCACCCCCTCCGTTCCCGTCAGACGAACGATGACCGTATTGATCACGTTGTACAGGATATCCACGCACAGAAGCAGGATCATGGCGTAGAAAATATTGGCGAAAAAGGTATAGTATTTTTTCTGCGGGAACATCATCCAGCGGTCGTTGGCGCCGTTGGACTTGGCGAAGTGCCGCAGGATATTGTTCGTTAAAATATCCGTCACCACGCCGAGTGCGACCGCAAAGACCAGCATCAGATCCAGGGAAGCCGTCAGGTATGCACTTAAGCCCCAGAAGATGAAAAAGCAGACCGAGCCGGCAAACCACATCTTGATCAGGATGCATTTGGCCCAGTCAGCCAGTTTCAGCTTGCCGCCGGACCGGTATTTTTTGAGCTCTTCCTCCGAAACCGCGGGAGAATTGCTCTCGTCGGCATGGATCAGATCATTGACCGCGTCCGAGTGCAGCTTATAATAATCGGCTGTCGTTTTGTGATCTTCCGCAGTCATACGGTTTTTTTTCTTCGATGCCATGCTGCTCCTTTTTTCGGAGCGGGAGGCAGGTCAAACCCTCTCCCGCTCCGATCTTCCGCCTTCTGCAAGGCGGTTCTGATCCGTTTTCCGGATCACTCCTCGCCTGAAATATCGATGGCGCCCATCTTGCCGTAATCTTCCACGACCACGGAGGTGTTCACCTTCTTTAAGAGCTTGGTATATAAGGGCATCAGAACAATGAGAGCCACGCCGATGCCTTCGATCACGATATGATCGAGCAGGATATTGTACGCTTTGGCGATATAGATCGTCTGCTGATCCACCACGATCGGGTTCTCAGCCCGGGTAATGGCGGTCATGATCAGGCCGCGGTAGTAGATATCGCAGAAAATGATCACACCGAACATCAGGCACATCAGGACGATCATCGGGATCACCGGTTTCTTGCGGCGCGGGAAGGCATTCAGGAAGCAGACCAGCGAGAGCATGGAGAACAGCATCGTCGCAAATCCGCACAGACCCATCCCGGGTCCCTGGATCTTCGCCGTCGTATTGGAGATCTGCGTCAGATTCAGCGAGTAGTACAGGAACGCAACCACCAGCACGATCAGGGCGATCATCGACGGACGGCGCTTTAAGCCAACGAAGATCTTCCGGAGAAATTCCGGCATTTTGGAGCCTTTATTCACGGTCTTGGTTTCGCTGCTCATGCTTTCTGCCCCCTTCCGATCGCTTCACCCGATTCTTTTTCGAAGAAGTGCTTGCGGACAAATTCCACGCCGACCTGATCGCCTTCCTTGTAGTCGAACCAGCCGCGCAGCTTGGCGGAAATCCTGTCTCCGCCCGCTTCGCCGTGGCCGATATGACCATGGACCAGGGTATTCATGCCGAGGTTTTCATTGGAGAAGACGTTCATGTCGATCTTCCCGCCGCCTTTGACATCTTCCGGACGGACGCCCAGATCGATCTCCTTGCCGGCATACGGTGCCAGGATCGCCCGCTCTTTTTCGCTTAACGGGACCTTGAAGCCGTGTCCTTCCAGTTCGCCCTCGCGGACGGTCACATCAAAGAAGTTCATCGGCGGCAGTCCAATGAAGCTCGCCACGAAACGGTTGGCCGGATCATCGTAGAGCTCGAGCGGCGTACCGACCTGCTGAACATGTCCCATGGACATGCAGACGATGCGGTCGGCCAGGGTCAGAGCTTCGGTCTGGTCATGTGTGACGTAGAGCATGGTGGCCTGCAGGCGCTTATGCAGCAGCAGGATCTCCCGTCTAGTTGCGCCGCGCAGCTTTGCATCCAGGTTGGAGAGCGGTTCGTCAAACAGGAAGACCTTCGGGTTGCGGACGATGGAACGTCCCATGGCAACTCTCTGGCGCTGTCCGCCGGAGAGCTGGGCCGGCTTCTTGTTCAGCTGACTGGTCAGGCCCAGGATCTCCGCGGCTGCCAGGACCTTTTTATGGATCACGTTCGGATTTTCCTTGCGCAGGGTCAGGGAAAAAGCCATGTTCTCATAAATGGTCATGT
>CADBSR010000138.1 GCA_902797385.1 uncultured Lachnospiraceae bacterium | reverse complement strand
TGGTGGGACTCGAACCCACGACCTTCAGAACCACAATCTGACGCGCTAACCAACTGTGCTAAACCCACCGTATTCTTCCCGCGCGCCAGACTTGTTTTCAAAGCCCTGGGCTATCGCGAGGGAAGCGGGTGATGGGAATCGAACCCACGTGTCCAGCTTGGAAGGCTGGTGTTCTACCATTGAACTACACCCGCGCTCTCAAAAGCGCAAGAGGGATTATAGTATAAAAGATCCGGCCTGTCAATCAGTTTTTTTAAATTATCCGAAAAACATTTTTGGCGGATCGTTTGGCCTGGGCGGAAGCGCTGAAAAAATGCTTTTTCCCCGGGAAAGATTGCGCAGGCGTGCAAAAGCTGATATACTGTATGAAAGATTTTATATTAGATTTCAGATGCTACACCATGAAATCGGAGGGGAAGAGAATGAAAAAGATAGTAACCTGGATCCTGGTACTTGCCCTGCTCCTGTCAATGGTTTCCTGCGGACCGTCCACGTCACCGACAGAACCGGGCAGCACTGCACAGACCGAGACGCCGGCCGCTACGAAAACAACGCAGCCGGAGAGTACACCGGCTGAATCGCAGCCCGGGACGAACCCGGCTACCGAAACCACGGCAGATCCCGGAACGGATCCGGCTACCGAAACCACGGCAGATCCGGGAACGGAACCGGGTCCGGATGTGGATCTGGACGATGCCACACTGCCGGAAGTGGGACAGGTGATCTGCGGCTTTAAGACGGAAGAGATCCGTGAGTTCCCGATGCTGGGCGCGCAGGTGATCCATATGGTCCACGAAAAGACCGGGGCAGATTTTGTGTATGTGGCAAATAATGATATCAACCGCTACTTTGCCCTGACTTTCGGAACGCAGCCGATCGACAATACCGGTCTGCCGCACGTCTTTGAGCATGCGACCTTAAGCGGCTCGAAGAAATATCCCAGCGCCGATCTGTTTATGAACCTGTCCTATCAGACCTATCAGACGCTGATGAACGCCTACACCTATGACCGCATGACCATGTACCCGTTAGGCAGCCTGTCTCAGGAACAGCTGTTGGCTCTGGCGGATTATTACGTGGATTCCTGCTTCCATCCCATGATCATGGAAGATGAGAGCATTTACCGGACCGAAGCCTGGCGCTACCGTCTGGAAAAGGAAAACAAGCCGTTAACGATCGAAGGAACGGTCTATAGCGAAATGAAGGGCGCCATGACGCTGGAACGTCAGGCCAACTACGACTGGATCCGGGTCGCCCTGCCGGGCGCCTTCCTTGGCTTTAACCAGGGCGGAGATCCGGACAATATTCCGGATATGACCTGGGACAGCTTAAAGGCGTATCATGACATGTTCTATCATCCCTCCAACTGCCTGGCCATGCTCTACGGGCAGCTCGATAACTACCGCCACTTCCTGTACCTGCTGGATCAGGAATTCTCGCAGTATGAAGCCCGTGAATTTACCGTGGAGAATCCGGACTACGTGCCGCTTACGGAAAGCGTAGTCAAGGAGATCCCTTACCCGACGGAAGCTTCCTCGGATCCTTCCCACAGCTCGGTCATCAACTATGCGATCGTGCTTCCGGAAGAGGCCTGGGAAGAATCGAATGCCCTCTCTTATCTGACTTCTCTGCTGACAGCGGCGGCATCTCCTTTAAATGATACCTTAAAGCGTCAGTTCCCGTCCTCTTCGGTGAGCGGCGGCCTGGAGATCGCCGGCCCGGTGCCGGTGGCCATCTTCTCGCTGTCCAATGCGGAACGCGAGGATGCGGAGCCCTTTAAGAAGGCCGTGGACGACGCCATTGCGGATGTGATCGCCAACGGCTTCCCGAAGGAGATGCTGGACAGCTATGCGGCAAGCTTCGAGCTCAGCGAGCTGCTGGTCCGGGAGGAGAGCGACGTCGGAGAAAACATCCTTTCGTCACTGGCATACGACGCCCATACCTTCGGGGATGTCTGGTATTATTTTGACAGTGAGGAAGAAAGCAAAATGCTCGTCCCCTGGAACGAGGACGGAACCTATAAGGATCTGTGCAGCCGTTACTTAAGCGGCGATGTGATCAGCGCGTTGGTCACGACCTATCCGGAACCGGGTGCAAAAGAGCAGAAGGATAAGGAACTGGCCGATGAGCTGGCGCAGATCAAAGCTGCCATGAGCGAAGAGGAGATCAAAGCGCTGGTGGAAGCTTCCGGTAAAGAAGCAGAGCCGAATCCCGAAACGGCAGCGATGGTCAAGGCCCTGACCGTGGTCAGCGTGGATTCCCTGCCGGAGGAGGTCAGGGAATATGACGTCCAGGATACGACAGAGAATGGAACGCGCTATATCGAAGTGGCCGCCGGGGTATCCGGTGTGGCCAAGCTGTCCATAAATCTGGACGCGTCCTTCCTGGACGGGGAAGGCCTGCACTATCTGAAGCTCTATAAGGATCTGATATCCTATCTGGATACAGCCAAACATAGCCGCAGCGAGATCGCTTCCCTTTCCACCCGTTACCTTTATGACGGCCACGTCTATGTCAGCCTGATGCGGGAAGAGGAGAAGATCCATCCGTATCTGCAGTTCACATGGATCGCGCGGGACGAGGATCTTCAGTCCGGCCTGGATCTGATGGATGAGATGTTCTTTGAACTGGATCTGGAGGATGCGGCACGGATCAAGGAGGGCGTTGCAGCCCTGTTGACGGCGACCCGCTCCGATGTAAACAGTGCTCCGTACAATGAAGCGATCCGCCGTTCTTTCGGCCGGACTTCCGAGCTGTACCGCTATTCGGCCTACCTGGGCGGTATAGAATACTATAGCTTCCTGACAGGAGTCGCGGAAAAGTTGGAAAACGATCCGGCGGCAGTGGTCAGCGTTCTGAAAAATCTGCGTGACGAGATCCGCTCCCGTCACGAGTCCCTGGTGATCCTGGCCGGTGATGAGAACACCGTAAAGCAGGCACACGGCATGGCCGGGACCTGGCTGAGCGAACTGGGTGATACCGCGCATGAAGCGGCATCTTTTGAGCTGCCGGTAGCTGCCGCAAAGGAGGCCATCGTGGTGGACAGCAATGTTCAGTACAACGGTCTGGCAGCGGACTTTGAGACGCTTGGAATTGAATATGATGCCGGTCTGGAAGTCGTAACGGCCCTGATCACCGACAAATATCTGATCCCTCGCCTGCGGGATGCCTATGGCGTATATGGCGTCATGCACTATGCCGTGGAGGATCTGGGTGTTTATCTCTGCACCTATCGGGATCCGAACGTTTCGGAGAGTTTCGCGGTCTATACGGCCCTGTCAAAATGGCTGGCCCGCCAGACCTTTACGCAGGAAGATATTGACGGATATATCCTGTCTTCCTATGTGGGGCTTGCGATGCCGAGCGGTGAGCTGACCGGCGCTGTGGACGCGGCTTCTTCGTACCTGGGCGGGATCGATCCGGAGAAGCAGCTGACCTATATGCGTCAGATCAAGGCTGTCACACCCGAAATGGTTGTTGGCTACAAGAATATGTACGCGAAGCTGGCGGGAGAGGGCAACAGCTTTACCGCAGGCGGCGCCGGTGTGATCAAGGAAAATGCAGAACGCTACGAGTCGGTTATCAACCCCTTCGGTGTGATCGACCCGGCTGATATGGTCTTTGAGGATGTGCCGGAGGGCAGCGAAGCCTATGATGCGATCTACTATGTCATCCGCTCCGGCTATATGAAACCGGCAGGCGACAACCTCTTTGCGCCGGCGGAGCCCGCGACCGTTGCGGATCTGGCCGTTTATATCTACATGCTGGTGGGCGGCGATTATAATCCTGAGGAAGCCTTAAAGTTCCTGCAGGGATATCAGATCATTCCGACGGATGCCCAGTTGACGGATCCGGCTACGCGCGGTATGATAGCCAATGCCATGGGCAAGACCATGGAGCTTTCCGGCTATACGATTCAAAAGACTTTGCCGGAAGGCATGACTTTAACGGATGCGGATCAGATTACTGGCTTCATGAAGTGGGCCTTGGGAAGCGGGCTTCTTCAGCCCATCGATCAGGGAGGCGGAGTACTGGCAGCCGCACCTGATCAGGGCGTGGACCGAGCCAGCCTGGCCGTCTTCATGCAGGCCTTCGATGAGATGGAATAAGACCTGTCTTAAGAATGCAAGAAGAAGGGCTGACTGTCCGGCGACAGCCAGCCCTTTCTTGTAGGAGAAAACCATGAAAGTGATCGATGTACTGGAAGGCTACTATGCGGCGGAGTGCGTGGCCAACGGCCGGCCCCGTCACGCGGTGAAGGTCGTCCTGACCGCGACCAGCGATGCGGGACGGGTCTCGTATGAGTGGCTCATCACCTTCTTCCCGCACGATACGGAGGCTGACTTCGGCGTCAGTTACGATGCCGTGGCCAGCCGGACCGTGTATGAAGGCAAGGGCCGCCGCTCGAAAAAGCGGGAGACTGTGCTTTTACAGGAAAAAGAGAGCGTCTGCAGCGAGCTCGCGGAAGAGCTGAACGGACGCATAGACTGGGAGAAGCCGCTCAGGGAGCTGCGCTTCGGCTGAAGGCCGTACCATACATACAAAGAAAAAAACGGACAGGACTTTTCCTGCCCGTATATCTGTTTAAATGAGTTTTGAAGGAGGAAAAACATGCTCCATGTTTCGCATGTGACAAAAAAATACGGAAAAACGGTGGCCTGCCGGGACCTGTGCTTTCATCTGGAGCCGGGCAGTGTGACCGTGCTTTTGGGACCGAACGGCGCCGGGAAGAGCACCATTATGAAGTCGATCATCGGCTTTCTGCGCTATGAAGGCGAGATCCTGGTGGCAGGCTACCCGAACAAGAGCGTCGAGGCCAGAAGGATCATGGGGTATGTGCCCGAACTGCCTTCTTTATATCCGAACCTGACGGTTTACGAACATATGGAGTTCCTGGCCCGCGCCTATAAATTGACCGACTACAAAGACCGGATCGAAGAACTGCTGGCCCGCTTTGAGCTGGACGATAAAAAGAAAAAGTTCGGCGATGAGCTCTCCAAAGGCATGCAGCAGAAGCTGAATCTGTGCCTGGGCCTTCTGCCGGATCCGCAGATGCTCATGATGGACGAGCCCATGATCGGTCTGGATCCGCATGCCATAAAGGAACTCAAGAACTGCATTGAGGAAATGCGGCAGCGCGGCAAAACCATGCTGATCAGTACACATATCATTGACAGCGTGGACATGCTCTGGGACCGGGCTCTGATCATGCAGGAAGGCGAGATCAAGGCCAATGTGACCAGAGGCGAGCTGGAACGCTCCGGCAAGACACTGGAGGAAATGTTCTTCGAGGTCACCGAAAATCTCTCGAGGGAGGATATGTCCCACCCGGCGCCGGCGGATGCGGAGGCGCAGGAGTAAAGCATGAAACTGTTCTTTTACTATGTCTTTCACAGCGCGAAAAACGCGTTAAAGAAGCTGCTTAAGACCTGGGTCATGGTTTTCTTCGTGGTGATGGTGGTGGGCGGCCTGATCCTGGGCGGGACCATAGGGGCGCTGATCAGCGCGTCGCTGCCGGATGAACCCGAGGAGCCGGGCATCGAAACGCAGGAACCGGCGCCGCCTCTGCCCGAAGTGCCTGATATGCCCGACGCAGATGAAGTGCCGGTCATGGATATCATAGAGCTGGTAGCCGGCGCTGTGGTCCTGGGCTTCTTCGTTATGGGTGTCTTTCAGGCAGATAAAAGTGGGGCGGAGATCTTCCAGCCGGCCGATGCTATGCTGCTGTTCGGCTCGCCCATGAAGCCGCAAAGCGTCCTTTTGTTCCGCACCATGACGCAGATCGGCGTGTCCATCGCCTTTATTGTGTATATGATGATCTTCCAGCTTCCGAACCTGACGCGGAACCTGGGCGCCTCCCTCTGGATGATCCTGGCCTTCCTGATCGGCTGGATCCTGACGGTCGGGATCTCGCAGCTCATCAAAATGCTCTGCTTCGTGGCCTGCTCCACCAGGCCGCGTTTAAAAGCCAACCTGCGCCGCATCCTGTATGGGGGGCTGGCGCTGATCGCCGGCGGCTATTACCTGTATAAGCAGTCGAGCGGCTTAAACTGGTGGGAGGCGGCGCTGGGCTTCTTCAATGCCCCTGCGACGCGCTATATTCCCTTCTGGGGCTGGATCAAGGGCTTTGTGGTGTTCATGATCGATAAAAACCTGGTGGGATCGCTTCTTTGCCTCTTTGCCGTGCTGGGCGGCGGGGCGCTTCTGGCCTGGCTCATCTGGAGTATGAAGGCCGACTTCTATGAGGAAGCCCTGCAGAAGGTCTCAGCCAAGGCCGAGCTCATGGAGGCTGCGCAGGCGTCGGAGAGCGGGATCGCGATCATCCGCCGCAAGAAGGACCGGAGCGAAAAACTGCGCCGCAATGAATTAAACCGCGGCTGGGGTGCAAGCGTCTTTTTCCACAAGGCTATGTACAACCGCTTCCGCTTCGCGCACCTGGGCTTCTTCACCAAGACGATGGAGTTCTACCTGGTCGTCGGGGTCGGCGCGGGCCTTGCCTGCCGCTATCTCTTTGAAACGAAGTCCTACCTGCCCATCGTCCTGATCCTGGCCGTGTGCGCCTTCTTCCGGAGCCTGGGCAACGCCCTTCGCGAAGATACGCAGATGTGGTACTTCCACCTGATCCCGGAAAGCCCGTGGTTAAAGCTCATGGCTTCGCTCTCGGGCGATCTCATGAACTGCCTTCTGGATATCCTGCCGGGCTTGCTTTTGGGCCTGCTGGTACAGGGCGCGCCGCTCTTCCCGGCGGTGATCTGGGTCCTGGCCATCCTGTCCGTCACAGCCTATGCGACGAGCGTGGGAACGTTCATAGACCTTTCGGTGAGCGTCAACGCGGGCAAGACCTTAAAGCAGATGATCCAGATCGTCTTCGTCTATTTCGGCCTGCTGCCGGACATCATCATTGTGGGCCTGCTGCTCCTTGCCGGCCTTCCCCTTGTGGCCGTTCTGGTGGTCACGCTCATCAATGCCGGCTTAAGCGCGCTGTTTATCTTCCTGGCTTCCCTCTTCATGGGAAGAAAGTAAGGGCTTCCGTTTTGCCGAAGCATTTGGTATAATATTTCAGTTAAGACTCTTTATGAGGAGGATTTGATCATGCGAGAGGTCAGAATTATGGCCGACGTCAATGCGGATACCACGCCGGATTTTGTCGAGGCTGAACATATTGCGATCATGCCGCAGTACTACCATTTCAACGACGGCGTGATTTACGGCGACGGAAACGTCCTGCCGATCGAAACATTCTTTGAGAGGCTCTCTTCCGGCGAGCGTTCGTACTCCATGGGCTGCAACCCGGACCGGGTGCACGGGATCATGGAGCAGGCGGTGCTGGACGGCTGCGATATCATTGTTTACATGGCGTCTTCCGATTGCAGCGGCAGCTACAATACCGTACGCGTGGAAGCGGAGAGTATCATGGAGCAGTACAAGGATGCCCGCATCCATGTCGTGGATTCGCGCCTCGAGTGCGCGCCCATCGGCCTTCTGGTGCGGCAGGCGGTGGCCTTGAAGAAGGCCGGCCACAGCTTCGATGAGATCGTGGCGGCAACGGAAGAACTGAAGGAAAACGCCAACGTCTTCTTCCTGGTGGACCACCTGGACTATCTGGTCCGCGGCGGCCGTCTTTCGCCGATCAGCGGCGCGGTCGGCACCGTGCTGAATATCAAGCCGATCCTGTATTTTGAAAACGGGAAAATCGTCCCCTTCACCAAGGTGCGCGGACGCGTGGCCGGCAAGAAGGCGATCCTGGAGCAGTTAAAGAAGCTGGATCCTGAAAAATATGTGATCTCTGTGGTACATACGGTAGCGGAGACGGAAGCGAAGGAATTTGCCCGGCAGATCGAATCCGAGCTGGGCTTAAAGGTGGTCAGCATTGACGAGGTCAACCCGATCATCGGGACGCACGCCGGCCACAACGCGCTCGGTGCGGCTTACTGCCCCATCGCGCGCTAAGAAGGTTTTACAAGAGTGGAAGAGCAGCAAAAAAACAGAAATGAAAAGATAGACGCGCCGCGGCCGGAAGAAGGCCTGCACGTCCACGCGGACGGAACGGTGCATACGCATGCGGATGGAATGGTTCATACCCATGCGGACGGAACCGTGCATTCGCATGCGGATGGGATGACGCACAGCCACGCGGACGGAACCGTGCATTCGCATGGGGAGAGCGGACTGCACAAGCACACGCACTCGCATACCCAGACGGAGGCGGTGCTGCGGCGTCTCTCGCGCGCCATAGGCCACCTGGAGGCGGTCAAAAAGATGGTGGAGAACGGGCGGGACTGCTCGGAGGTTCTGGTGCAGCTGGCGGCCGTCAAGGCAGCGCTTACCTCCACGAGCCGTGTGATCATGAAGGACCACATGGAGCACTGCATCCGGGACGCCGTCAAAAGCGGCGACCAGGAAGCCCTGGATGAACTGGAGAAGGCCATTGACCAGCTTCTTAGCTAAGCGAGCGGGTAGGCTAAGCGCACGGCTTGCCTAAGCGAGCTGCTTGGCTCAGCGTTAAGCTGGTCCGCCTTCCTCCCCCTTGTCCAGAATACGATATCCGACACCAACTTCGGTGAATAAATACTGCGGTTCATTGGGATTTTCCTCGATCTTCCGGCGAATGCTGGCCATATGAACACGCAGTATTTTATTGTCCGGATT
>CADBSR010000137.1 GCA_902797385.1 uncultured Lachnospiraceae bacterium | reverse complement strand
GCGCTCGGCTTCACCCCGGAGGGCAAGGTCGCGGTCAAGATCTCGACCGGCGAACCGCCGGCGAGCAATTATCTTCGTCCGGAGCTGATCGGGGATCTGGTCCAAAAGGTAAACGGCACGATCGTGGAGTGCAACACGGCCTACGGGGGATCGCGCGCCAGTTCCGCCCTGCATAAGCAGGTTGCAGAAGACCACGGCTTCACAAAGATCGCCGACTTTGACCTCATGGACGAAGACGGCGAAGTGGAGTGGCCCATGAGCGGCGGGACAAGGCTGAACCGGATCATCGTCGGCAGCCATGCGGAAAACTACAGCGACTGGGTGATCCTCTCCCACTTCAAGGGCCATGCGATGGCGGGCTTCGGCGGCGCCATCAAGAACGTCGGCATCGGCATTTCCTCCCCGAGCGGGAAGGTGTATGTCCATACGGCCGGTACGAAAACCAGCGGCAGCATCTGGTACAACGACCAGGATACCTGGCTGGAAGCGCTGGCCGAGATGGTCCTCGGCTTCAGCAGCCACGTGGGCGCGGAGCATATCATTTACATCAACGTCATGAACCGCCTTTCCGTGGACTGCGACTGTGACGGGCACCCGGCCGAACCGGATATTCACGATATCGGGATCCTGGCCAGCACCGATCCTGTCGCCCTGGATCAGGCCTGCGTGGACCTGATCTATCAGACAGAGGGAAATGCGTCGTTAGTCAAACGCATGGAATCGCTTCATGCGGTCCACACGCTGGAGCATGCCCAGGAAATCGGTCTTGGAAGCCGGACGTACGAGCTGGTAAACATCGATGACTGAGCTCTTGGCCGTCCTGAAAAGAGAGATCATTTATCTCTGGTATTATTTCGAGA
The DNA here is from genome assembly GCA_902797385.1 of uncultured Lachnospiraceae bacterium. GTDB lineage: Bacteria > Bacillota > Clostridia > Lachnospirales > Lachnospiraceae > UBA6987. The sequence goes on along the minus strand of CADBSR010000137.1, from coordinate 2,634 downwards.
TCCAGTTCCGGCAGATCGTCTGGTACTGGATCCTCGGCATGCTGATCGGGTCCTTCATTTCTGTCTTTGCGAAAGACAAGATCCACAGCCTCTTTGCCGGCATGAAGGAGAAAAAGTGGGGCCTGCTCGGCATCATTCCGGCCTGCCTTCTGGGGATCGCCTCCCCGCTTTGCATGTATGGAACCATCCCGATTGCGGCCTCCTTCCGCCGGCAGGGCATGCGCGAGGACTGGCTGGCCGCCTTCATGATGGCCTCCATCCTGCTAAATCCTCAGCTGATCCTTTACAGCGCGGCGTTAGGGACGGCGGCTCTTACGGTACGGATCGTCAGCAGCTTTCTGTGCGGCTGCGCCGCCGGCCTGCTGGTGTTTCTTTTTTACCGCAAGCGGGAATTCTTTGATTTCAGCGGATTTGAAGAAAAGATCGGGAGCCGGGACACGCATCCGAACCGGCTGATCCGCTACCTGCTGAATGTCTGGCGGAACCTGAAGGCGACCGGCCTGTATTTTCTGTTCGGCATCCTGCTCTCCGCCCTGTTCCAGCGCTACGTGCCGCAGGATCTGATGACCCGGGTGTTCGGCGGAAATGAAGCCTGGGGCGTCCTGATGGCTGCTACAGTCGGCGTGCCGCTCTATGCCTGCGGCGGCGGAACCATCCCGCTTCTCAAGCAGTGGCTCTGGGACGGGATGAGCCTGGGAAGCGCTGCCGCTTTTATGATCACAGGCCCTGCCACCAAGATCACGAATCTGGGTGCTCTGAAGATCGCCATGGGCTGGAAGCGCTTTGCCCTGTATCTCCTCTTTGTCATGCTGTTTTCGTTCCTGTGCGGACTGGCTGTGAATCTGGTCGTATAGGCAGGCAGCATCGCCGTCCTTTCATCAGCGCATTCGGATGATTTCCGGATGCGCTTTTATAATACCCATTCGCAAAAACAGGCTCATAAATGAAAACGCTTGCCTGCCATGTCACGGAATACAGTATCAGCCATGATACTATGTCAGAAAAAACTGCGGGATGCAGCTTACCTGCAACGGCTGCAGCCGCTGCAGCAAATGTGAGAACAAAAAGAAGAGCCCACAACTATGAGGACATTCGTCTGATCAAGGCTGCAGGCTCTTCTCTTCTTTCCTTTCTTTAGCGAAGGACGAAGAAATCCAGGGTCTGGTTATAGAGGCCGGCGACCACCGTCCCGTACTCCGGAGACTCGACGACGGTGTATCTCTCATAGCCACGCAGCAGCGCCGTGCCGGTAAAGCAGTCGACCAGGTCGTACTTTCCGCCGTCGTTGCGCACCGAAATCCACCAGTTGCTGGAAAGGGCCGACCCGTTGATCTCATACGCCCCGCTTGCATAATTATAATAGAGCTGATCCTTGCGGGCCATAAAGCGGTTCACACTGGCATCGCCCTTGGCAAGATCCAGCAGGACCTTTCCGTCCTTGTCAAAGAACAGATATCCTTCGTCCTTTGCCGCCAGCTTCAGGACGCCGTGAAGCGCATCATAGTCACTGTTCATATAGGAGACGCTCCGCTCCGTCAGCTTGTTGCCTTTCAGATCATAGGCATTCCACACCGAAGACGCATCTGTTACAAAAATACAGTCACCCACGACGACCGGGATGGAATAGCTTTCCAACGGCTCACTGACCGCCTGTCCGTCGGCGTCCAGCATCGTATAGCTGTAGGCACTTCCGGATTTCTTGCAGGCAAAAAATCTGTCGCCCCGCGAACTCAGGCGGATCACGACTTCATTCGGATCGAACGTGAACATCTCCGCGCCGTTTGTGCTGTAAACCGTTCCCTTCGAAGGTTCGGTGATCATATAGCTGCCATTCTGGAAAAGCTCCGTGCCGGCAGGCAGTTCGCTGCCGTCTCCCCGGATGATTTTGTTACCGCGGTCCAGCTCTATGAGTTCACCGTAAAGACCGATCCCGTATTTCCAGTTTTCATATTCGTCTGCGATCGTTCCCGCGATACCCGGAACCGGTTCTCCGCTTAAAAGAGACAGCAGTTCCCAGGTTCCTTTGAAATACACTTCTTCGTCGGAGGACGTCCCGCCTGTAAAGGCCTCGGCATAGGTCGTATACACCGCTTCCTTCGGGTCCTTTGTCTCTTCGCTCACCTGGATCCCGATCGCATAATATTCATTGCAGTTCAGGATGGCGGCATATTTCTCGGGCAGGATCTCCTTCCCTCTGGCATCGATCAGACCCAGACGGTTGATGGACGCAGCCGTTTTCTCCAGCTGACTTCCGTCTTTGCCGACGATGATGTACTTGCCTTCATAAGGCTTATATTCTCCGTACAGCTCTCCCACCGGGTAGAGCGCGCCGGTATCGGTCGTGCCGTCGTAGGACTTTAAGCCCATGGCACCGTTGCTGTCCAGATAAATGAGACCGCTCTTATGGATCATATAATTCTGATAGGAAGACAGCGAAACCGTCATCAGCTTTTCCAGCTCTCCCTTGAGCGGCTCTTTTTCCGGAGGCAGGGTCGGCTGGACCTCCTCGGTCTCGGCTTCGGCCGTGGTGTCAGCCTCTGCAGGCTCGGTGTTCTGCGTACTCTTTTCTGTCTCCGCCGGGGTCTGCGCCGTGGAAGCCTGCGCAACGGCAGATGTGTTCTCCGACGTCGGATC
>CADBSR010000136.1 GCA_902797385.1 uncultured Lachnospiraceae bacterium | reverse complement strand
ATTGTCAAAGAAGGCGAGTCCCTCGACAACGCGCTGCGTCGTTTCAAGCGCCAGTGCGCCAAGGACGGCATCCAGCAGGAGATCCGTAAGCGTGAGCATTACGAAAAGCCCAGCGTTCGTCGTAAAAAGAAATCTGAAGCAGCGAGAAAGCGCAAATTCAGATAAGTGGCTTGTCAAGGGGTGGCTGAAAATGCCGCCTCTTTCTTTTTTCAACAACTTGTATTTCGCCCGGGAATACTATATAATGTATATTTGACAAGGTGGGATATACAAGGTTTTGTGTTTCCGCCCGCTTTCCATTTTTTATCATACAGGAGTTTTATGCAGCAATCATTTACATTTCGCAACATAGAGGAGCAGCGTGCTGTTTTCGGGACGCAGGACGTGTGGGCCAGAAAACTGGAAGATGAGCTGAACGTCACGCTGACCCTGCGTCAGGACGCAGTGGAGATCGGCGGGAATGAGAGCGATAAAGCCATGGCCCGCGACGTGATCAAAGCCATGGTCCAGCTGTTCCATCAGGGAGAGACCATTAAAGAAGATCTGATCGATCGGCTGATAGAAGATTCCCGCGAGGGCTCTCTGGACGGTCTTTTCAAAGCCATGGAAAGTGCCGTGACCATGAATTACAAGGGCCTTCCCATCAAATGCAAGACCTTCGGTCAGCAGAATTACGTGGAAATGCTCCGCGAAAAGGCTGTCACCATCTGCATCGGTCCGGCCGGAACCGGCAAGACCTACCTGGCAGTCGCTCAGGCCGCCCAGGAATTAAAGGACGGCACCATTGAGCGGATCATTATGTCCCGTCCTGCCATCGAAGCCGGTGAAGAGCGCCTGGGCTTTTTGCCCGGGGATCTGGCACAGAAGGTGGATCCGTATCTTCGTCCCTTATATGATGCGCTCCGGGATGTTTTCGGACAGGAACGGGCCGATAAACTGCGCGAGAACGGGACCGTGGAAGTGGCGCCGCTTGCCTATATGCGCGGCCGCACGCTGAACCATGCCCGGATCATTATTGATGAAGGGCAAAATGCCTCCCTTTCCACGCTGAAGATGGCGCTCACCCGTCTGGGCGAGGACTCCCGCATGGTCCTGACCGGTGACGTGACCCAGATCGACCTTCCGAAGGCCAGTGATTCCGGTCTTTCCCGCTGTGCCGAGATCCTTCGCGGCGTGCAGGGGATCGGGGTGATCCATTTGACCAACCGGGACGTCGTGCGCAATAAAATCGTAAAAGACATTGTAAAAGCATTTGAGAAGGAAGAAGCCCGCCAGGTGGAAAAGAATAGCGGAAATTCTTACCGTACGCCCGGACGCCGTCCTTATACGCCGGACAGGCATAAAGGCGGGCCGGTCTATGTGAGACAGGATATGCCGGCAGACGAAGGGAGCAGACATGACGATACCCGTCACATTTGAAGTACAGGACCCTTTTCCTTTCCCGGCCGATGAACTGCTGCAGGAAGTTATCACAGCGGTTCTGGACAGCGAGAACTGTCCCTATGAGTGCGAAGTTGACGTGCTCCTTACGGACAATGCGTCGATCCGGGAGATCAACCGCGAAGAGCGTCAGATCGATGCGCCGACAGACGTCCTGAGCTTTCCGCTTGTCGCATTTGAAAAGCCCTCGGACTTTGACAGACTGGAAGAGGATCTCTCCTTATTTCACCCGGAAAGCGGTGAGCTGATGCTCGGCGATATGGTGATCTCCGTCGACAAAGTCTTTTCGCAGGCAGAAGAATACGGTCACAGTGTCCGCCGGGAGCTGGCTTTTTTAGCGGCTCACAGCACCTTCCATCTGCTTGGATACGATCATGAGACCGACGAAGAGCGTCTTGTGATGGAAGAAAAACAGGAAGCGCTTCTTCAGGAACTGGGGATCACAAGAGACTAAAGGTATGGCAGAGACAAAGAAAAAACCGAATTTCCTGGCACAGGGCGGTATTCTGGCGATCGCCGGGATCATCAGCCGCATCATCGGGATGCTGTACCGGATTCCCCTCATGAATATCATCGGAGAAGCCGGCAGCGGTGTATACAGCGCCGCCTACGATATCTACAATATCATGCTGCTGATTTCCTCTTACAGCCTTCCGATGGCGGTCTCCAAGCTGGTATCGGCCCGCCTGAGCCTGAAACAGTATAAAAATGTCCGGCAGCTTTTCGGGATCAGCCTGCTTTTCGGTGCGGCGCTGGGCTTGTCTGCCGCACTTTTGATGTTCTTCGGCGCCGGTTTTCTGGCCGATACGGTGATGAATACGCCCCGGGCCATGCTGGCGGTGAAGATTCTTGCCCCTACCGTTTTCATCATGGGGATGTTGGGGGTCCTGCGCGGATTCTTCCAGGGACACGGGACCATGATCCCGACAGCCGTCTCCCAGATCCTGGAGCAGATCATCCATGTGGCCGTCAGTATCCTGGCCGCAAAGATCCTGTTCGGGAAAGCGGTGGACATGGAAGTGACCGCCCCGAACATGACGCCGGAAGCGTACGGTGCAGCCGGTGCCACCGTGGGAACGGGAATAGGCGCATTGTTTGCCCTTTTATTTGTAGGCTTCTGCTTCCTCCTGTATAAAAAGATCCTTGACAGGCGCTGTGGGCGGGATCCTTCCCCGCATACGGAAAGCCGGAAAGAGACACTGAAGATCCTTTTCCTGACCGCCCTGCCGATTCTGGCCAGTGCGGCCATTGCCAATATTGAAACGCTGATCGACCACTCCCTGTTCGGAACCTATATGGGAGAGTCCCAGGACCTGTATGAATCGGTCTGGGGGGCTTACAGCGGCAAATATATCGTTTTGATCAACGTGCCGATCGCCATATCCACTGCCATGGCGGCTTCCACGCTGCCGACGGTGTCTTCCCGCATTGCGATAGGCGACCGCGAAGGGGCTCTGGAAAAAGGGGCGGCGGCCATTCGTTTCATTCTGATGATCGCGATTCCGGCTTCTGTAGGCCTGACACTTCTCGGAAAGCCTTGTCTGGACCTTTTGTTCCGAGCCGGCAACAATGTTCTGGCCGGGAAGCTCATGAGCATCGGTGCCTTCGGTGTGCTGGGCTTCTGTCTGTCCTATGTCTGCGTCGGGATCCTGCAGGGGAGCGGCTTTTTATGGGATGCCATCATCAACCATCTGATCTCGCTCCTGATCCACGTGCCGCTGCTGCTTTTCAGTCTCTATGTGCTGAAATGGGATATTTACGGTGTGGCCGTCTGCAATATGCTTTACGGCATCATTTCCTGCCTGCTGCATTTCCGTTCCTTATGGAAACGTCTCGGCTACCGGCAGGAGATCAAAAAGAGTGTCCTTCTGGTCCTGGCGGCTTCCCTGATCATGGGTGGAGCCGCGTACGGGGTCTATCGTCTCCTGTATGCGCAGGGTCTGGGGAACATGATCAGCCTGGCCGCGGCCATTCTTGTCGCGCTGTTCATTTACTTTGCAGCCGTTTTCCTGCTCGGAGCCGTGGGCGAAGAAGAGCTTCGGGAGATGCCGAAAGGCGCTGCCATAGCCCGTATGGCCCGTAAATTAAAGCTTCTGCGGCAATAAGGAGGCAACTATGAAGATCACGATTATCGGCGGGGGCGCTTCCGGCATGATGGCTGCCATTACGGCAGCGGCAGCCGGCGCGCATGTGGAGATCCTGGAGGGCGGCCCCCTGCTGGGAAAAAAGATTCTCTCGACCGGTAACGGCCGCTGCAATCTGACCAATATCGCACTGGATACCAGTCTGTATCAGGGGTCTGCCGCCAAAATGGCAGCCGCTCTGATCAAGGAATTCCCCCCGCGGGATACGATCGCCTTTTTTGAAAAGATCGGGATCCCGACCGTCACGGCCGCCTCTGCCCGAGGCAATGACAGCTGGGTCTATCCCGCGTGCAAGGAAGCGTCCGCAGTCAGAAAAGCCCTGGAGCTGGAATGTGAACGGCTGGGCGTGGCCATCCTGACGGAACACCGAGTGGAAACGATCCGGAAGATCGAAAAAGAGTTTCTGATCACGACACGGGAGGGGATCCAGTACCAGGCCGACCGTGTGATCCTTAGCACTGGCGGCAAAGCACTGCCGAAATCCGGCTCCGACGGGTCCGGCTATGAACTGGCCGCCTCGTTCGGTCACAGTCTGGTGCCGCCGTTGCCGGCCTTGGGTGCCCTCATCAGCGACAGTTCTCTGTGTTCGGCCCTGGCCGGGATCCGCGCGGATGCCGCGGTCTCACTGATCGTCAACCGCTCTGTCACGGCAGAAGAGTACGGTGAGATCCAATACACGGACTATGGTCTGTCCGGGATCCCGGTGTTTCAGGTCAGCTCCCGGGCGGTCCGGGCGCTGACGGAAGGAAAGCAGGTCATGCTTCGGCTCGATCTGATCCCCGACGTGAAGATGAACGATCTCTTCCTCAAGCTCTCGGAGCGTAAGATCCGCCGCGGCCTTCATGAAAGCGGCACTCTGCTGCTCGGTCTTGTACCGGACAAAATGGTTCCCACGCTGTTAAAACTGGCGGGGATCCGTCTTCATATCCCCTGCTCTGAAATCAACCGCGATGCGTTGATGAAGCTTGCCTATACCCTGAAAAACCTCGAATTCGAGATCAACGATGCAAAAGATTTCGATGCCTGTCAAGTCACCAGCGGCGGGATCCCGGCCTCGGAAGTTTCCCTGAATCTCGAGTCTTTAAAGGTCCGCGGGCTGTATTTCGCCGGCGAGATCCTGGATGTTGACGGTCCCTGCGGGGGATATAATCTCCAGTGGGCCTGGACCAGCGGCTATAAAGCCGGCAGTGAAGCCGCCCGATAAAACCATGGAATATGTCCTCATCCGCAGCCAGCGGAAAACGCTCAGTATCGAGGTCCGTCCGGAGGGCCTTCTGGCCCTCGCGCCGCTTCATATGCCAAGACGCGAGATCGATGCCTTTATTCTATCCCGCATGACCTGGATCAGGAAGCAGGAAGAAAAACTGAGCAGGCAGGCGCTGGAAGCCCAAGAGGCAGGGGTTCTGTCCGAGCAGGATATCCGGGCCTTGAAGAAGCAGGTCCGCCGCATCATCCCGTCCCGCGTCGCCTATTACGCGCCTCTCGTCGGTGTCACTTACGGAAAGATCTCCATCCGGCTCCAGAAGACGAAATGGGGCAGCTGCAGTGCGGACGGGAATCTGAGCTTCAACGCCCTGTTGATGCTGGCCCCGCCCGAGGTGCTGGACAGTGTCGTCGTTCACGAGCTGTGCCACCGGAAGGAAATGAATCATTCCGCGCGCTTTTATGCCGAGGTATTGCGGGTTTTTCCGGCCTATAAAACACACTATCACTGGCTGAAAGAGCACGGAGCTATGCTGTGGCAAAGGATAAACGGAAGTTTACCATCTTGACATAAACCGGACTCTGCTGTATATCTGGATTAAGCTTTGCTTACAAAGGAGGCTGAATATGAAACCCCGCGTCCGATTGGCACTGTCTGATGGAAGGGCAGTATACGGACTGTACCCTTCGGAATGCGACTTTGTCCGAATGATCCTGCCGGATCACTGTCTGATATCTCATAAATGTCTTCGCTTCGGACGAAGACCCGAATCTGCAATATAATCGATCGTTTTTGACCTTTTCTCACAGATCATGATTGATTATACTTTATAAAGAAAGCCGGCAGTCCATGAACCCGGCTTAAAACGAGAGGAGAGCTCCATGGAGATGACACTTCGTTCCCGGTATCGCTATGCGATCGCCTGCCCGACCAGTATGGGCGTCCGTATTACCCCTGTGAACCGTATGGCGGTGCAGAACAGCAACCAGTTTCTGCTGCAGGCTACCAGCGCTGAAACCAATGTGCTGAACGTTGCTTCCAGTCTTGGCAATCAGTGCCTTGCCCTGACAAAGTTTGTAGAAGGCAGCCCGATCGCCGCCTTTATCAAAGCCCAGCTTCGCGCCAGAAACATCGCGTTTGAAGGGAAAGAAGTTCCGCAGGGCGGCCCCTGGGGGTACCGTCATCAGTTTAATATTGCCGACTCCGGTTTCGGTCTTCGGGCGCCGCGCGTCTGGAACGATCGGGCAGGAGAAGTCGGCCGCACCCTTTCTGCCGACGATTTTGACGTCGACAGGATCTTCGGAGAGGAAGGGATCGGGATCCTGCATCTTTCGGGTCTGATCGTTTCCATGAGCCCCGAAACCACCGCCTGCTGCCTGAAGCTGGCAGAGACGGCGAAAAAGTACGGAACACTCGTCAGCTTTGACTTAAACTACCGCGCCACCTTCTGGAAAGGCAGAGAAGAAGAGCTGAGCGAAGCCTTTAAGAAGATCGCCTCCGTTGCTGACGTTCTGGTCGGCAATGAAGAAGACTTCCAGCTTTGCCTTGGCTTCAAGGGACCGGAAGCCGGCGGAAAAGACCTCGGCTCCAAGATCGAAAGCTTCAAGGGCATGATCGATCAGGTCCGCGCGGCTTATCCGAATGCAAAAGCCTATGCAACAACGCTTCGTCAGGTCATTTCCGCCAATGAACATCTCTGGGGCGCGATCCTCTGGGCCGACGGAAAGTGGTACGTGGAAGAGCCGCGTCCGATTCCGGTCATGGACCGTATCGGCGGCGGAGACGGTTTCTCCGGCGGACTGCTGTACGGCGTGCTCAAGGGCTGGGAGCCTGAGAAATGGCTGCAGTTCGGCTGGGCCAGCGGTGTTCTGGCAGCTACCAGCTTAAACGACTATGCCGAACCGGCCGATGAGAAGCAGATCTGGGATATTTACGCAGGAAATGCCCGCGTTCAGCGATAAAAAGGGAGAAGTACAGGATATGAAAAAAGCAGATATCGGCCTGATTGGCCTGGCTGTCATGGGTGAAAACCTGGTTATGAACATGGAATCCAAGGGCTTTACCGTTGCGGTGTACAACCGGACGGTTGAGAAAGTGGATCGTTTTGTAAACGGCCGCGCCGCCGGCAAGAACATCATCGGATGCCATTCCCTGGAAGAGCTGAAAGACAATCTGGCGGTTCCGCGCAAGGTCTTCCTGATGGTCAAGGCCGGACAGGCGGTGGACGATTTTATCGAAAAACTCTTAACCGTTCTGGAACCCGGCGACATCATCATTGACGGTGGCAACAGTCATTTCCCGGATACCATGCGCCGCACGGAATATGTGGAGAGCAAGGGTCTGCTCTATGTGGGCTGCGGTGTTTCCGGCGGAGAAGAAGGCGCTTTGAACGGCCCCAGCATGATGCCCGGCGGTTCGCCGAAGGCATGGCCTTATGTCAAGCCTATTTTCCAGGCGATCTGCGCCAAGGTCGAAGACGGTTCCGCCTGCTGCGACTGGGTCGGAGAAAACGGGGCCGGTCACTTTGTCAAAATGGTCCATAACGGAATCGAATACGGCGATATGCAGCTGATCTGCGAAGCTTACCAGCTGATGCGGGATGCCCTCGGCATGAGCAGTGCCGAACTCCACGACGTTTTCGCCGCCTGGAACAAGACCGAGCTGGACAGCTATCTGATCGAAATCACCCGCGATATCCTGGGATATCACGATGAAAACGGGGAAGTCACCGTTGAACATATTCTGGACCGGGCCGGCCAGAAGGGGACCGGCAAATGGACCGGGATCGCTGCCCTGGATGAAGCAGTTCCGCTGACCCTGATTACCGAAGCGGTCTTTGCCAGATGCTTGAGCTCCCAGAAGGACGAACGCGTCAAGGCAGCCGCTCTGTATCCTCACGAGATCCCGGCCTTTACCGGTGACAAGGCAGCCTTCATTGAATGCATCCGCAAGGCCCTGTATGCCAGCAAGATCGTTTCCTATGCCCAGGGCTATACGCTGATGCGCAGCGCGGCCAAGACCTACGGCTGGAACTTAAACTACGGCGGCATCGCACTGATGTGGCGCGGCGGCTGCATTATTCGCAGCGTGTTCCTTGGCAAGATCAAAGAAGCCTACGAAAAGAATCCTGAGCTGGAAAACCTCCTGATGGACGACTATTTCAGCGGTGTTATGAAGACCCTGGTCAGCGCCTGGCGCGAAGTGGTGGCCTATGGCATTAAAGCCGGCATTCCGATGCCGACCTTCAGCTCTGCCTTAAGCTGGTTCGACGGCTATACCACGGCCAATCTGCCCGCCAATCTGCTGCAGGCGCAGCGCGATTACTTCGGTGCTCATACCTATGAAAGGATCGATGCTCCGCGCGGGACCTTCTTCCACACCAACTGGACCGGACACGGCGGATCCACCAGTGCCAGCACCTACAATGCCTGATCGCGGAAACAGAAGGAGAATCCTGCCATGAAACTGCCTTTTCAAGCTGATTTTACCGGGCGTGTAGCCGTCGTGACAGGCGGCGCCGGTGTGCTTTGTTCCGAGTTCTGCCGGGCCCTCGCTGCCTGCGGCGCCAAGGTCGCGATCCTGAACCGTACGCTCTCCAAAGCCGAAGCCCTGGCGGAAGAGATCCGGACAGCCGGTGGCTGCGCTCTTGCCGTAGAAGTCAATGTGACCGATGCGGACAGCGTCCGGAAAGCGCATGAAACCGTTCTTTCCCAACTGGGAAAATGTGATATTCTGATCAATGGAGCCGGCGGCAACGATCCTTCGGCCACGGCGGATGATGAGTACTTTTCTGCCGAGACGCTCGCGGATCCGAACAAAAAGAGTTTTTTCGACCTGTCCGATGCCGCTTTTTCCAAGGTCTTTTCGCTGAATATCATGGGGACCCTGCTGCCGACGCAAGCCTTTGCGCGGGATATGGTGGAAAACGATCATGGCTGCATCATCAATATCAGCTCCATGAACGCCTTTACCCCGCTCACCAAGATCCCTGCCTACAGTGCGGCAAAATCCGGTGTCTCCAATTTCACGGAGTGGCTGGCCGTACATTTTGCCAAGACCGGGATCCGGTGCAATGCGATCGCCCCCGGCTTTTTCTCCACCGCGCAGAACGCAAAGCTCTTATGGAATGAGGACGGAACGCCTACCGCCCGCACCGGGAAGATTCTGGCTGCCACGCCCATGGGCCGTTTCGGAAAGCCCGAAGAACTGGTCGGCGCCTTGCTTTTCCTCTGCGATGATGCCTGCTCCGGCTTCATGACCGGGGTTGTCCTGCCTGTCGACGGCGGCTTCAATGCCTATTCGGGGGTTTAAACCATGGACCATTTTGAAATTGCCAGGACAGAAGAGGGGCTTGGCAGGGAGGAGATCCGCGAAGCGCTTCTGGAATCCCTTAAAGGTCGCACGCTGAAGAAAGTCCTGATCCTTCCGCCCGACTTCACCCGGTATCATTCCAATGCCGGTTATATTACGAACGTGTATTATCATGTTCTGAGAGAGCGCGGCGTGAAGGTGGATATCCTTCCGGCCCTGGGGACGCATGTTCCCGTAAGCCGTGAGCAGGCCGAGGCCATGTTCGGAGATATCCCGTACGAAGAGTTTATCCCGCATGACTGGCGGCATGACGTCGTGAAGATCGGTGAGGTCCCGGCGGATTTTGTAAGTGAGATTACGGAAGGGCTCTGGAAGCGTCCGGTCAGCGTAGAAATCAACCGGCGCGTCATGGATGAAAGCTATGACCTGATCATTTCCCCGGGCCAGGTCGTGCCGCACGAAGTGATCGGGATGTCCAATCACGCCAAGAATCTCTTTGTCGGTGTCGGCGGCAGTGACATGATCAACCAGTCTCATATGATCGGCGCCGTGTACGGCATGGAGCGGATGATGGGACGCGATCACACGCCGGTCCGGAAGATCTTTGACTATGCGCTGGAGCATTTCCTGAGCAAACGGCCGATCCTTTTCGTTCTGACGGTCACCACCGCTCCCGGCGGAAACATCCGTACGCACGGGCTCTTCATCGGGGAAGGTCGGAACTGTCTGACGGAGGCCGTAAAGCTTGCCCAGCAGAAGAATATCGACTTTGTGGAGCATGGTCTGAAGAAGTGCGTGGTCTATCTGGATCCCTCTGAATTCAAGAGCACCTGGCTGGGCAACAAAGCCGTGTACCGGACCCGTATGGCCATGGCGGACGGCGGAGAACTCATCATTCTGGCGCCCGGCGTCGAACGCTTCGGCGAGGATGATCAGAACGATAAACTGATCCGGAAATACGGTTATCACGGGCGTTTAAACACCCTGGCCGCTTTTGAAAAGCCGGAAAACGAAGATCTGCGTGAGAACATGGGAGCCGCAGCGCACCTGATTCACGGTTCCTCCGACGGACGATTTTCAGTCACCTACGCCGTTCGGGACATTTCCCGCAAAGAGATCGAGGACGCCGGCTATCTTTCAGCCGATTACGATGAAATGATAAAGCGCTATGATCCCACCGCTCTGAAACCGGGCATGAACCGGATCGGAGAGGAAGAGGTCTTCTTTATCCCGAATCCTGCCCTCGGACTCTGGATCAATCGCGAGGCTTTTACTGAGTAGGAAAGCTCTCGGTTCCGTAAAGCCTTTGGCTGTTTCTTACAACAAAAAAAGATTTCCCGTCAGCCGTTCTTGTAACGGTGAGCGGGAAATCTTTTTTTGTGAATTCCTTCCGTCTGGCTTCAATATGCCTGAGAGGCGATCGCGCCTACAGCTGGAACACGATCCCCATGATGGCACCGAAGAGAAGGAAAACGGCGGGATGCAGCTTTTTCCAGATCTTGGTTCCGGCAAAAACAGCCGCGCCCAGCAGCAGTTCCTTCCATTTTAACACGCTTAAGGATTCGGCGGACAGACCCATCCAGGCGCCCAGATCCAGGAAGTTTGCCACAAACAGGCCTAACAGGACCGCTCCGATCAGCGCGGTGGAAGCCGGGCGAAGACCGTCGAAGGCGGCTTTTACGTAAGGGGAATCCTTAAACTTTTTGAGAAATCCGACCACGATCAGGATCACAATGATGGACGGCGTGATGAGTCCCAGCGTGGCGATCAGCGCGCCGGGGACCCCGGCCGTGGTAAAGCCGGCATAGGTCGCCATGTTGACACCGATGGGACCGGGCGTGGATTCCGACACCGCGATCATATCGGTCAGTTCTCCCAGCGTGAACCAGCCCGTTTTGGCGGACATTTCCTGCAGGAAAGGAAGCGTGGCCAGGCCGCCGCCGACGGCAAACAGGCCTGTTTTGAAGAATTCAAAGAAGAGCTGAAGATAGATCATTTCGCGTCTCCTTTCTTGATCCACAAGCCGAAGAACAGGCCCCAGACCAGCGCGACGACCACCAGAAGAATGGAAGAGATTTTGAATACGAAGGATGCGATCAATACCAGGGCAAACAGGATCAGGACCCAGACAGGCTTGCCGATGACATTGGATTTCAGAAGCTTGATCACCGTGTTCAGGACCAGCACCGTAACAACAACGCGCAGGCCTGCGAAAGCATGGATGACATAGGGATTATCCGCAAAATTCCGAAGGAAAGCGGCGATCACTGTGATAATGATCAGCGAGGGGAACACGACCCCCAGCGTAGCCACGATCCCGCCGGGGATCCCGGCCATTTTGCTGCCGATAAAGGTCGCGGTATTGACGGCAATGACACCGGGGGTGCACTGACCGATCGCATAATAGTCCGTCAGTTCTTCCTCACTGCACCATTTACGTTTTTCCACGACTTCTCTTTCAAGGATCGGCAGCATGGCATAGCCTCCGCCGAAGGTGAGTCCGCCGATTCGCGCAAACGTCAGAAACATGTCCAGATACAAATTCATAGTAACTCCTTACTCGTTGTTGCTGATAAGGGAAATTGCCTGTGAGATGGTAGATACACCGATCAGTTTGATCCCGCGGGCATTTAAGTCAGATGTCAGGGAGCTTTTCGGCAGGACGCAGGTGGTAAATCCCAGTCTGGCAGCTTCCTGCACACGCTCCTTGGCCAGCTGGACCGAGCGGACTTCGCCGGCCAGTCCCACTTCGCCGAACACGATCAGATTCTCCGGCACCGGGCGGTTCCGATAGCTGGAATAGAGGGCCATGACCATGGCCAGGTCCAGCCCCGGGTCATTCACCCGAAGTCCGCCGGTAACGTTGACAAAGGCATCGCAGTCCGAAAAGACTATATTCAGATGCTTTTCCAGGACGGCCAAAAGCAGCGCGACCCGGTTATAGTCCGCCCCGGTCGCCGTGCGCCGGCCCTGGCCGTAATTGCTTCTGGTCAAAAGGGCCTGCACTTCTATAAGAAGCGGCCGGGTCCCTTCCATAATGCAGGAGATGGCCGAGCCGGAAGCATTTTCCGGTCTGCCGCTCAGCATATAGGCGGAAGGGTTGGGGATCTCTTTTAATCCGGTCCCCCGCATCTCAAACACCGCGATTTCGCCGGACGCGCCAAAGCGGTTTTTGACACCTCTGAGGATCCGATAGGCCGCGTGCCTGTCGCCTTCAAAATACAGGACGGTATCCACCATATGCTCCAGCAGCTTCGGGCCGGCTACCGCGCCGTCCTTGGTCACGTGTCCCACAATGAAAATGCTGATTCCCAGCCCTTTGGCGGTATTCAGGATCATATTGGTGCATTCCCGCACCTGCGTCACGCTGCCGGGCGCCGAAGCAGCTTGGGGCGCATACATTGTCTGGATGGAGTCGATCACGGCAACGTCCGGTTTTTCCTCCCGCAGAATGGCCAGGATCTGCTCAAGATTCGTTTCGCACAGGAAGCGGATATCTCCCTTGAACGTTCCGATCCGGTCCGCCCGCAGTTTCAGCTGTCTTAATGATTCCTCCCCGGACACATACAGGACCTTATGATCCGATGCCGCCAAATGACGGCATACCTGAAGCAGGAGCGTGGATTTTCCGATCCCCGGATCGCCGCCGGTCAGAATAAGGGAGCCCGGCAGAAGACCGCCGCCCAGGACCCGGTCCAGTTCCTGCGAACCGGTGGAAAAACGTTCCTGCCGATCCACTTCGATTTCCTCCAGTCGGACCGGTTTCGGCAGACTGCCCGGACGGACAGACGAGAACGAGCCGCGGGGCGACGAAGGTTTCGGCGCCTCAACCATACTGTTCGGTGTTTTGCAGGAAGGGCAGAAACCGCTCCATTTGGAGGCTTCATAGCCGCATTCCTTGCAGAAAAACACGGTCGCACTTTCTTTAGCCATTCACGTCTCCTTTATTCGGACGAAGGCAGGGCACACCGTCCGCTATTTCTACCGTGACCGTATCGCCTTCCCGGATCTGACCTTTCAGGACAGCCTCCGCCAGGCGATCTTCCAGTTCATTCTGCAGAAGCCGTTTCAAAGGTCTGGCACCGTATTTCGGCTGGTATCCCTTTTCCACGAACCAGTCGGCGGCTTCCTCTGAAAGCGTCAGGGTGAGCGCCATGTTTTCACGGATCCGCTTCTCAATATCCTTCAACTGCAGGGAAAGGATCGCGCGGATATCCGTCTTGTTCAGCATCCGGAAGACAATGATCTCATCGATCCGGTTAATGAATTCCGGCCGGAACAGACGGCGGACTTCCTCCATGACCTGTCCCTTCATCCGCTCATGATCCGCCGCTTCGGAATGACCGGCGGAAAAACCAAGCGCCTTCGGTTCCACGATCCGCTCGGCCCCGGCATTGGACGTCATAATGATGACCGTGTTCCTGAAATCCACCGTGGTGCCGCGGGAATCGGTCAGACGGCCTTCATCCAGGATCTGGAGAAGGATGTGGAAAACGTCGGGGTGGGCCTTTTCGATTTCATCGAACAGGATCACACTGTAAGGCTTCCGGCGGATCCGTTCGGAGAGCTGGCCGCCTTCATCGTAGCCGACGTAGCCGGGCGGCGAGCCGATGATCTTGGAAACGCTGTGTTTTTCCATATATTCTGACATATCGATCCGGATCAGATCTTTTTCATCTCCAAACAAGGCCACAGCCAGTGCTTTGGACAGTTCTGTTTTCCCCACACCAGTCGGCCCCAGGAAGAGAAAACTGCCGATGGGACGGCGCGGATCTTTTAAACCCACGCGGCTGCGGCGGATGGCTTTGCTGAGTGCCGAGACGGCCTCTTCCTGCCCGATCACCCGCTTGTGGATCACGCTTTCCAATTCCGTGAGTCTGAGACCTTCTTCCTTGGTCAGCTGATCCAAGGGTACACCGGTCCATAAAGAGACCGTATGCGCGATTTGCTCCGGATCCAGCCGAAGCTTTCCTTCCGGGGCATCCAGACGGGCAGCGGCACAGGCTTCATCCAGAAGATCCAGCGCTTTATCCGGCCACAAGCGGTCGCTTAAGTAGCGGCGGGAGAGTTTGACGGCCGCGGTCAGGGCTTCTTCGGGAATATCGATCCTGTGATGCTTTTCATACAAAGCCTTGCGGCCTTCCAGTATGGCCAGCGTTTCGTTTTCGTCCGGCTCTTCAATCAGCAGGGACTGGAAACGACGTTTTAAGGCGGTATCCTTTTCAATATGCTTGCGGTATTCATCCAGCGTGGTCGCACCGATCACCTGGATCTCGCCGCGGGAGAGCGCCGGTTTTAAGATATTGGCCGCATCCAGACTGCCTTCCGAGCCTCCGGCGCCGATCAGCGTATGGATCTCGTCAATAAATAAAATGATCTCCGGATGCGTGGCAAACTCATCCAGAATGTTCTTCATGCGTTCTTCAAATTCGCCCCGGTACTTGGTCCCGGCCACGACGTTGGTAATGCTTAAGGAAACGATCCGCTTATCCCTTAACATGGCAGGGACGTTGCCGGACGCGATGCGCTGGGCCAGAAGCTCGGTCACCGCGGTCTTGCCGACCCCGGGCTCCCCGATCAAACAGGGATTGTTTTTGGTGCGTCGGCAGAGGATCTGCATCATCCGCCGGAGTTCCTTTTCCCGGCCGATGACCGGTTCCAGCTGACCGCGCAGGGCCATGTCGGTCAGATCCCGGGTAAACTGTGAGATGGTGGCCGTCCCGGGTCCGCCCGCCGGCTCCGCGAGGACTTCCTCCATCGCATACCGTTCTTCTCCTATGGAGCTTAGAAGATGATCTTCCAGATCCAGCGGATCCGCTCCGAGCTCCTGCAGAACACGGGCAGCGATCCCGTCAATATCCTGCAGGATCACGGCAAACAGTTCTTCCGTGCCGATCCGGGCACTGTTCCGGGAAGCCGCAATATCCTGCGCATCCAGCAGCAGGAACTCGAATAAGGGCGTATAGGGCAGCTTTTCCCGGGCGGGAAGAGGCTGGGCAGGTTCCGGACCGGAGAGAAGGTCACCCAGAAGTTCATGCAGTTTTTCTTCGACCTTTTCCCGGCTGATCCCGTTCTGCGCCAGGATCGTCCCCGGCAGGCAGGGAACACTTAAAAAAGCAAGCAGCAGATGCTCGGTAGACACGGAGCCCGAATGGGCTTCCTTCGCGATCTGGTTCGCTTTTCTCAGCACTTTGGCAGCGGTATCGGTAAATGGCAGTTTGAGTTCTTCCATAGAATCTCCTGATAATTGTTATCTGTCGTATTTTACCGCAAATCAGCCTCTATGGCAAGCTGTCAGGAAAAAATTGACGCCTTTTGAGTTTCGTGGTATAGTAAGAAAAGCTTTTTGTAGCTTTCGGACAGATCTGCCTCCGTCCGAATCACAGAAAAACCTTTGAGGGCATCATTTATGAAAAATAATAAGCTGAACAAAATACTGGGGATCCTGACCGGACTGGCCGGATCGGTCCTGCTGGTCCTGGTAGGCTTTTTGGTCATACGTGGCAGTCATCTGTCCGATATCTTTGATTTCTCGGATTTCTTCGGAAGAGAGACCACGCCCGCCTATACCCAGGAACCTGTGACAGTTCCCGTGGATACGGTCCCGGCAGTAACAACGCCGCCGGTCCCCACGACGCCGGCTCCCACTGAACCGCCTGAAATCAAATACAGCACCCGTCTGCGCGTGGGCGTAAAGACGCTGGAAGGAAATTTTGACCCCTTTGCCGATCTGTCCGACGGAGATGAGGATCTCATGAAGTTGGTCGGGATCAACCTTCTGACCCGCGACCGGGCCGGAAAAGTCATCCGCATGGCTTCCGAAGGAGAATACAGCTACTATAACGGCACCCGCTATCTCTATACCGGTCCTGCCGATATTTCGGTCGATTACGATGCCACGGCCAATGAAACCACCTATACCCTGAAGTTAAAGGACGGGATTTTCTTCAGCGACGGCGTGAAGCTGACGGTCGATGATCTGATCTTCAATCTGTACGTCCGACTTCAGCCCAATTTCTCCGGCAGCGGGAACCTTCGCAGCTATGATATCGTCGGTCTGAAAAACTACTATTACAACAATTCCTTAGCCGAAAGCATCGAGATCCTGGACGAGGACATTGCAGCCGAACTGGAAAACCCGGGCGAAGAAGTCTCTGCCTATATCCGGAAGATCATTGCGGATACCCTCTATGCCGAAGCGCAGCAGAGCCGGGAGATCTGGTCTGCCTATGCTGCACTTGGCTACGGCAACAGTGCCGAGGAGTTCTTCTACAATATTTACGGCCTGGACATGAATTACAACCTGCTGAACAAATCCCTGGATGAAGTCTGTCAGGATGTAACGGACAGCTATGGACTGAACTATCAGCTGCTCGCGGAAAAATATGCCGTGAATGCGAACTATTTTGACGACAGGATCAACGATTTCACCCGTGAGACCCTGCTGCTTCGCCGCATGAATGAGGAAGGCGGCGAACCGGTCGATTATATCAGCGGGATCGTACGGATCGGGGAATATACGGTCAAACTCCGGATCAAAGGTCAGAACTCCGATGCCCTGTATGAACTGTTCGACATGGTCATTGCCCCGCTGCATTATTACGGGGATGCCATGCAATACGACTACGAAAGCCACAAGTTCGGCTTTGAGAAGGGCAATTACCAGCTTCCGGAGAAGGCAAAGGCCGCTCCGCTCGGAGCCGGTCCGTATATCTTTGTCAGTTATGACGGACAAAACGCCTATCTGAAAAAGAACGAAACCTATTACAAACAGACCTCGGATATTGAATATCTTTCCCTGCATGCCTGTCCGGAAGATATGGTCACCCGGATCTCCAACGATCAGATCGATATTGCGGTCCTGGACGGCTCCCGTGATATCTATGAAAGCATGAAAGCCGTCAACTCCAACGGCGAACTGGTCGGAGACAAGTTATACATCGAAGAGATCCCGGACCTGGGCTATTACTATATCGGTCTGAATGCCGAACGGATTAAAGTCGGAGAGGATCCGCAGTCTGAAGCCTCAAGATTCCTCCGGACCGGTCTGCTGACGGCCATCTCGACCTTCAAGGATATTGCCTATCGGGATTTCTTCGGCGATTCCGTCCGGATCATCGATTACCCTGTATCGCCGTTCTTTGGCCTGACCCCGAAGGGAAGTGAATACGAAACCGCCTTCAGCCGCGACATGTCCGGCAACGTATTCTATCAGGCTTCCGATGACGTCATCACGCGCTACAACAAGTGCATTGACGTCGTAAAGGCGTATCTGCAGGCAGCGGGCTATACCTACAATGAAAACACCGGCAAATTTACGGCCGCTCCGGCGGGCGCTTCCCTGCGCTACGAGATCATGCTGAACGGGACCATCCAGGACGGTCATCCTTCCTATGATATTCTGGCCTATGCCAAAGCCGTTCTGGCGCAGCTCGGCCTGACGCTTGATATCCGCTACGTGAATTCTTCTGACAATATGCTGGTCTACCTGTTCCAGGGAGAGGCCGATCTGTGGTGCGCTGCCTGGAACTGTGTCGGAGATCCCAACTTCAATACGCACTACGGCAGTTCGCAGCAGACGAATCTGTACCGGATCCAGGATGAAGCCCTGGATTCCCTGATCTCCGATTACCAGCTCTTAAGCGTGTCCGAGGAT
>CADBSR010000135.1 GCA_902797385.1 uncultured Lachnospiraceae bacterium | reverse complement strand
TTTAGACGAGATCACAGACAACTACCAGCAGGGCCTGGAAAAAAGACATGCGGCGAACCCAAGACAGGGGACGGTTCTCTGTCTTGGAGAACAATAAGACAGACGGAAGACAGGGGACGGTTCTCTGTCTTTGCCTCCGCTACGTCCAAGACAGAGAACCGTCCCCTGTCTTTGCCTCCGTTGCGTCCAAGACAGAGAACCGTCCCCTGTCTTTAGAAAGGAAAACCGCCCCTCGCCGAGACTCCTTTTGGAGGGAAGCATCGGCAGGGACGGTTTGTTGCTTTTCGGGGAAGGCTTATGCTTCGACCGGGTCTTTTTTGCCGTACGGCATAGCCGTGTTGTCCGGGCGCTCCATCTTGTCGTAGCGGCGGGCGAGGTTGGGTTCGACGACGGTATACAGAAGCTTGCCGTCCAGGTCAAAGTAGAAGACAAGGAAGAGGATCAGGTAGGCAAGGCCTGTAATTTTTAAGAGAGGCCAGAGGATCTTGCCAAGGATACGCAATATTTTCATAGAATAGATACTATCCTTTCTTAAGTATGATGAGAGAACGCAGCGCTTCGTCGATTTTTACCAGCTGTCACCGTCCTCGAAATCCACGAGGGTGGGGTCGAGGGGTTCTTCGTGCATGACAGTGGTCATGTAATCGTTGATGATCTGGCGGATCTCGCGGCGGGACACCGTCCGTTTATCCGGCAGAGCGTGCGGGACCCAGATGGCGTGGATGTTCCGCTTGCGGAACTCATCCTCAAACATTCCGTGGATGCCCTGCATGCCCTTGCACTGCAGCTGATCGTACATGACGACCATATCGCAGTTGAAGCGCTCCATGTATTCCCAGAGCTGGAAGATATGCTCGTGACCGCCGACAGCCATCGCGCGCATCGGCGCCTTTTCATTGAACCAGGCCAGATCCTCCAGCGCATGCTCGTAGGTGTCGGTCCGCAGCATCTGGTCGAACATCAGGGAGTCCATGTTGATGACGCAGTTCAGACCCCAGCAGTTATAGGCCCAGGTGCACCAGTTGGAATAGTAAAGCGGGGCACAGCTCCAGGCGATCACGCGGTGACGGGTCTTCGGGAAGGAATTGATCTTTTTCTCGACCGAATTCTCCATGATCTTGCGGACGTGCTTGTCGACCTCGTGCCAGATCGGCCGGTCGCCGTCCTGGGAGTAGTAGATGCGGTACAGCGCCTGCGCGACACCGTTGATGGGGTAGTAGTCGGTGTTGGCAGCTACGTCCCATTTTTCATGTTCGAATTCCGTCAGCTTGTTGAAGCTCTCTGCGTATTTGACGTACTGATCCCAGCTGAACGGGATCCCCATCTGCTCCTCCACGAACTTCCAGCAGGCTTCAATTTCCTTCTGGCAATGTTTCTGGACCAGCGGATCATCGTAGCGCATGGGCTGCGGCATGGCGAAGAGCGGGCGGTTTAAGAACCAGTCCTGCAGGATGGAGGTCGCGACAGACCCGTCGCAGGCTTCGTTCGAGGTGATCATGATCGGCGCGTAGTCCGGATAGTCATCCAGCACGAAGATGCCGTATTCGGCCTGACACATCGGGCAGGGGTCGGCCGGCAGGCCGATGGACTGCGCCGCATCGATATAGTTCAGAACCGTGTGGTTATTGACGTGGCAGGTCACAAAGTAAGGGATCATCTCAAGCGGTACGTCATCCAGCACGTCGCGCCAGGGGTAAAAGATGCAGCCGGAAACGGTTTCGTTGTGCGCGATGTGCTTTTTCCACAGGTCATTCGCCACGCCGCCATGCAGCTTCTTATCCGAGGCGAACATGGCCTGGAACTGACGGATGGTTTCACTCGTCATGCCGCGATAGTGCCAGGCGGAGCCGCGCAGGGCCGGTCCACGCATGCCTTCCATCCCGCGGTCAAACCAGTGCATAACAGTGAGATACGTCTGACCCATCCAGCGGTAGCGCAGCGTTCCCTTGATAAAGTCCGGCAGGTTGCCGTATTTCATGATATCGGTCACCATGTGCGCGTAGTTGTACAGCCAGATCATGTTGAAATAGTAGAGCGTATCCTTCACGCCCCGCCATTCGCGGTGCTTGTACAGGCCGGTTCCGGGAATGTACAAATCGCCCAGGCGCCGCTCTTCATGCGGCTTGCCGTTCCAGAAATCGGAGACCAGTTTCTTCGCGTCCAGGTTTTTGAGCTTTTCCGCAGCGCCGGCGGCCTTTTCTTTGATCGCAGCGGCCTTCGCCTTGTAATCGGTCTCTTTCAGCTTCTGGCCGAGCGCCTTCAGGAGCTCCTTCGGCTTCAGTTCGATCTCTTTTGCTTCAAATGTTTTGAATATCATGCCATATCCTCCTGCTTTTCAGGGGTGTTTTCTTCCTGATTCCGGGCGGCAAGCCGCTTGATCTCAATGCTTTCCACGAACGCCTGGAAGCGGGTCCGAAGCTGCCCGATGGCATTGTTGACGTACTCTTTTTCGATGGAGCAGACCGGGATCCCGTAGTCCCGCGGCAGGATAATGGTATCGATGGTGCGCTCATAGCTCCAGTACTCGCAGAATTTCATCTGCTCGATGATGATGCCGTCCGCCTTGTATTCCTTTACGGTCTGCGCCAGCTTTTCCTTGCGCTCCCGCATGGTATGCTGTTCCATGAAGCGCGGGCACTCACTGGTATTCAGGTAATGCGCGGCGATTGCGTGCAGGGGACTTTCGCCCTCCTTGACCACGATCTCCTCCCGGCCGGGCATGGATCCGTAGCAGTGCCGGTCCGCCACGACCAGGGCACCGCATTCCTCGATCAGCTTGGTGAAGTCGGGATCGTCGTCCTCGGAACCGGCCAGCACGACCTTGCAGCGCCAGGCGGGTTTTTTATCCGGTTTGCGTTTCTTTAAATCCGCCAGGATCTCGCGCAGCTTGTCAATGATCAGATATTTCGGGCAGGTGAGAGAGACCAGCTGGACGATCTGGAACTCGCGTCCGGTAATGGTCGGAATGTCCAGCTTGCGGTAGCTTCCGATCTCATTGATCAGACGGCAGACCTCGTTGTGCTCCTCGATAGCCTTAAGCATGGCGGCATCTGACGTATCGATCCCGAAATGCTCCCGCAGCGGCTTTAAAACGTGCGCTTCCAGCTGACCCATAAAATGCTCTATGGAGTTTTCGTTCTTTTTAAAAGGAACATCCGTAAACTCGCAGAAAAAGTCCGGATTCTGGATAATATCCATCATCTGCAGATGTTCCTGGAAGCGGCAGGTGACGGTACAGGTCTCGGTGGCCATCTGCGCATCAAGAAAATTGAAACCGCCCTCCAGCGCCCGCTCCAGCAGACAGCGGCCGTACATACAGGTCCGGTTGGACATATAATAGGTCGCCATATCCGGTGAAGTGCTCCGCGGGGCCCGAAGCCGCACGGAGAAACAGCCGGGCAGATCCAGAAGGACCTCCGGCATAAAGTAACAGGTGTAGCCCAGAGCACGCTTTCCTTCCGCCTTGGCCTGACGCACCAGGTCATTGTTGGCTTCCTCGAGAAGCTGCTCAAACTCAATGATGTGTTTCAGATCCCGCACACGTCTCCTCCTTCTTCCTGACGAAGCTTTTTTGTGCCACAGATAGATGTGTAGATACAAAGCAGCTCCTGATTTACTTATGAATTGCGTTGAAATCGGATCCTTGTTTATCCCGAACAAAAGCGGGAAACCCGCCTGTCTTTGCTCTTAGTTTAGCATAGGAAAAGATAAAGATAAAGAGGCTTACAAAAAGTTTTTCACATTTTTCTCTATTATTTATCAAAAAGTTCTTGTGAGACCCAAAAGAAAATGATATAGTAAGCTTTAGAAAAATAAGTGCGTGTTTCGTGCGTGGAGGAAATGATGGGCCATTCATGTGTGATTGCATTAACAGGGAAAGGGGGCGTTGGAAAAACGTCGCTTTCGGCTGCCATCCTGCGGATCCTGACAGAAGAAAAGCCGGGCGCCAAGATCCTGGCGATTGATGCGGATCCGGCTGTCGGTCTTTCCGTGGCCCTTGGCGTTGATGTGAAGGAGACCCTGGACGATATTCGCCTGCGGGTCGCCAGGGACGTGACGGAGGGCTTGAACGAGACGCAGGATATTTTGGCAGAAGCGAAATTCCGCCTTTTTGAAGCCATGCAGGAGCAGCGGGGCTTTGCTTTTTTAGCTATCGGACGCCCGGAGGCGGCCGGCTGTTACTGCGCCATCAACACCTATCTGCGCCAGGTGATCAGCCTGCTCGTGGATGAGTTTGATTATGTGGTGATCGACGGCGAGGCGGGCATTGAGCAGATCAATCGCCGCGTCATGGAAAAGGTCACCCATCTTTTGTGCGTGTCCGATCAGTCCCGCAAGGGGATCCAGATCATTTCAACAATAAAAGAGGTTTCGGAAAAACTGGTCGCGGCGGATAAAGTCGGGGCTGTGTTAAACCGTGTGTTAATGCCGGAGCGTATTACGGAAACCGAGATCGGCGGGGCAGAGCTTTTAGCCGTGATCCCGCCGGATCCGATGCATGCGGAAAACGATATTGAAGGCAGAAGCGTTTTCGATCTGCCGGAGGAGAGCACGATCCTGAACGGGGCACGAACGATCCTGGCAAAGCTGGGAATCCTGTAAAGAAACGCCCGGGAAGTGAAGCGGACCGGGTCCGGGCAGGTTTCGTCTCGGGCGCGGAACGATAACATAGACAGTGAATATTTTAGGAGAGGAGGTCCTATGAAAGATCTCAAATACCTGATCGAATTTGAAAACCTGCTGGAAGATGCGGACAACGCGCTTGTCAGACAGGCACAGGAGGAAGGAGGACTGGCGGTCGGCTATACCTGCTACCACATGCCGGAGGTGCTTTGCAACGTGGGCAATTGCTTCTCCGTGCGGATTCGTGCGCCGCGGACGGCGTCCATCGATATCGCCACCTACTACATGTCCAACTACACCTGTGAGTATGCCCGCTCCCTT
>CADBSR010000134.1 GCA_902797385.1 uncultured Lachnospiraceae bacterium | reverse complement strand
GCAGGTCCTGAAACGGGCCTTAAATGAGGGACGTCTCTGGACCGCGGTCATGGCGGTCGGGGTAGGAGAGCGGGCGCTGGCGGAAGCGCTTGCCTATGTCAAAGAACGCCGTCAGTTCGGGCAGCCCCTGGCCGATTTCCAGGCTGTCCGCTTCCGCCTGGCCCGCATGAAGACCAGACTCGAAGCCGCCAGACAGCTGAACGCCTACGGCCTGTCGCTGATGGAGGAAGGTAAAGACATCTCCGAAGTCTCAGCCATGGCGAAGGATTTTGCCGCTTCCACGGCCGTGCGCGTGGCCGGAGAAGCCTTTGATCTGTTTGGCGCCTATGCCTATACGGAAAACTATGCGATCGGAAAGATCCTGCGGGATGCCCGCGTCTTCCCGATCATTGAAGGAACAGCGGAAATGCAGCAGGCCCAGATCGCGGCGCAGATCCTGGGAAAGACAAAACGGTAGAAATATGGCAGAAAGAACCGGTCTTTTGAAGAAAACCACATGGATCCGGATGTGCCTGGCGAGGGACCTGTTTCTGTTGGGGATCGGCGAACAGATCCCCACCATTCAGGACTATACGGACCGCTTTGCCGTCTCGCGGGGCGTGGTTCAAAGCGCCTGGGAAGCGCTGTCGGCCGACGGAAGCGTACAGATCGGCCGGCGCGGCATGCGGGGCTCTTTCCTGGAGATGAAGGAGGCTCAAAAACTGTTTGCCCATACGGGCTGGGGCTTGGTGACGGGGACCATGCCGATCCCGCTGACACCGTATTTTACCAGTCTGGCGACCGGACTGTGTGAGGCCTTCTCCGCCGCGCCGTTTAGCGTCTCGTTTGCCTATATGAGCGGCTCTTCCAAGCGGGCGGATACGCTGGCTGACGGCGTGTATGATTTTATGGTTTCGTCCCGCAGTGCGGCCAGACTGCATGAGCAGGAACATCCGGAACTGAAGATCTGCGCAGAGCTCAAGGGAACGATGTACTCCCCTGCCTACCGCCTGTATTTTCTGGATCCGGACAAAAAGGAGATAGAGGATGGCATGCGGATCGGTGTGGATCCGGCCTGCCGGGATCAGAAGGCCCTGACAGAATGGCTGGTGCAGGGCAGGAACGTGACGATCGTGGAGTATCCGTTTATCGGATTTGAGGATCTGATCCGCAGCGGTGCGGCGGACGGCGCTGTTTTTCGTGATATCAGCTGGAATGAAAAAGCGAAAGACATGGGACTGAGGGGCCTCCCGATCCCGGAACGGGAAGGCTTCCGCGAAGAAGACATGAATACACCGGTCCTTCTGATCCGCCGGGACAACTACGGGATGGATCGATTGCTGCGGCAGTTCCTGGATCTTCCGCGCATTAGCCGGATCCAGCAGGAGGTCCTGGCCGGAAAAAGAAGCATGCGTTTTTCATAAAAAAGGAAAAGACAAAGGGAAAGGAGACCCGTGATGGAAGGATGCGAAAAAGAAAAAATCGTACTGACGTTTGACGTAGGGACACAGAGTGCCAGAGCGCTGCTGATAAACCAGAAGGGAGAGATTCTGGCCAAAAAGCAGATCCGCTATGAGCTGCCCTATGTTTCCCCGGAGCTTGGCTGGGCAGAGCAGGATCCGGAGATGTATTACCAGTGTATGTGCCGCTGTTCGCAGATGCTGAAGGAGGATCATCCGGAAGCCTTTGAGGCGGTGGAGGCCGTAACCATGTCCACCATCCGGGATACCTCCGTGTGTGTGGATGAAGCCGGCAAGCCGCTGCGGCCCGCCATCGTGTGGTTGGATAAGCGGCAGGCCAAAGGCTCACCGCAGTATCCGGCGGTCATGAAACCGGTTTTAAAGCTGATCAAGCTGGAGGATTTTCTGGATCTTCAGTACAAAAAGTCCCAGTGCAACTGGATCCGCGAAGAGCAGCCCGAGATCTGGAAGAAAACGCATAAATTCCTGATGCTGAGCGGGTATCTGAATTACCGTCTGAGCGGGAAATTCGTGGATGCGGCGGCCAGCCTGGTCGGACACATCCCGTTTGACAACAAGGCGCGGACCTGGAAAGGCCCGAAGGATATCGTGCGCCCGATCTTTGATATTCCCCCGGAAAAAATGTCCGAGGTCGTGGAGACCGGGCAGGTCATGGGGACCATCAGCGCCAAAGTGGCGGAAGAAACAGGATTAAAAGAGGGCCTGCCCATCTATCCCTCCGGCGCGGATAAAGCCTGCGAAGTGATCGGCATGGGCTGCATGAAAAAGGAGCAGGTCGCCCTGTCCTTCGGGACCATGGCAACCATGGACTTTACCTCTCCGGATTATTATGAACTGACCAAATTCATGGCGCCGTATCCGTCCGTGATCCCGGGCCATTTCGCCCCCGAATTTGAGATCTACCGCGGGTACTGGCTCGTTTCCTGGTTCCAGAAGGAATTTGCGGAGCTGGAGCGGATCGCGGCTCAAACCTCGGACAAGTCCGCCATTGAGCTGCTCAATGAGCGCTTGAAAGAGATCCCGGCCGGCTGCGACGGCCTGATGTTCCAGCCGTATTTTACCCCGAGCATGACCATGCCCTACGCTAAGGGCGCTTTTATCGGACTGGCGGATCATCATGGGCGCATCCATATGTACCGGGCTGTGATCGAGGGCATCAACTATGGCCTGATGGAAGGGATCCGGCGGGCTGAAACGGCAGGCAAATTCAAGGTGAAGGAGATCCGGCTGGGCGGCGGCGGTTCGCAGAGCGCCGAGATCTGCCAGATCACCGCCAATATGTTCGGGATCCCGGTCGTCCGCGTCCATACGCATGAGGTGACCGGACTGGGGGCTGCCATGGCTGCCTTCGTGGGACTCGGCGTATACGGGAGCTTTGAAGAGGCCGCCGCCGGCATGGTCCATGAGCGGGACCGCTTTGAACCGGATGAAAAGGAGCATGCCCTTTACAAGTCCCTGTATGAAAAGGTCTGGAAGGAAATCTTCGGAAAGCTGGAACCGCTCTACGGCAGGATCCAGGATATCTACGCGGAACATAAAGCATGAAAGAAGAACTGCAAAAGAAACTGAGGGAAGCTTTTCCGCAGCTGACGCTGGATCTGGAGATCAATGAGCGCCGGATCGTAACCGTCAGAGGGGAATGCGGATCCTGGGATGAGCTGGTGGACGTCGGTCATTTTCTGGCCAAACAGAAAGAGGTCAAGAACGTCGTCAGCCGGATGACGGTCCGGGGCCTTGCAATTCCGGAAAAAGATTATGCGCCGTTGGCGGAAAAAGGCCGGAAGAAGGGCGTGATCCGGAAGGCGGACGTTGTGATCGTAGGCGCCGGTGTCACGGGCTGCGGCATTGCAAGAGAGCTGGCAAAATATGATCTAGATATTGTCGTCTGCGAGATGTCGGATGATGTCTGCACCGGTGCGTCCAAGGCCAATAACGGAAATATCCATCCCGGCATGGCCGTTAAGCCCGGGACCTTAAAAGCCAGGCTGAACGTAGAAGGGAACCGTCTGTTCCAGAAATGGGCGGATGAGCTGCACTTTGCGCTTGACTGGTGCGGGTGCCTGGGCGTGGTAACAGATGAAAAACTGATGCCGGCGGTGGAAGCCGTCTATCAGGTCGCGCTGATGAACGGCGTGTATAAACCGGAGATCGTAAGCCCCGAACGAGCCCTGGAACTGGAGCCGGGGCTGGCAAAACGGAATCTGGATATCAAAGGGGGCGCCTATTTCCCCAGCTTCGGCCAGGTGGAGACCTATGAGGTCGTGCTGGCACTCGCTGAAAATGCAGCCCAAAACAGGACGACGTTCCTGCTGAATACGACTGTCGCGGATGTCTTGCATGAAAACGGGACGGTCCGCGGCGTTTTGACGGACCGGGGGATCATAGAAGCCCGGTATGTGATCAACTGCGCCGGCGTCTATGCGGATGAGATCTCCGCCATGGCGGGGGATGCCTGCTACACCATCCATCCCCGCAAGGGGACACTGGCCGTTCTGGACAAACACTGTCGGCCGGAGTTTAACGGGGTGGTCATGATCATTGACGGGAATCAGATCCAGAACAAAAAGAATGCCGAATCCAAGGGCGGCGGCATGGGACGGACCAACGAATGGCAGATGCTGCTCGGCCCGTCCGCGACCGAAGTTCCGGACAAGGAAGACAACACAACGACCCCCGAGGATCTGGCCTACACCATGGCGATCAATACCAATCCGAATGCGGGAGTTGCGGATATTATCCGGATCTTCTGCGGCGTCAGACCTTCGGACTTCAGCGAGGATTTCGTGATCGAAATGTCACCGGTGACGCACGGGTTCATCAACGTCGGTGCGATCCAGTCACCGGGCCTGGCTTCGGCGCCGGCCATTGCAAAGATGGTGGAAGAGATCCTGTTGAAGGATGCGGGAAGCGTGCCGCTCCGGGCTTCATACGACCCGGTCCTGCCGCCCAAAACCAACTTCCGGCATATGTCCCATGAAGAACAGGATGCCCTCATCCGGAAGGATCCCCGCTATGGGAGGATCATTTGCCGCTGTGAGCAGATCACCGAGGGGGAGATCCTGGATGCCATTCATTCACGGATCGTTCCAACCAGTGTGGACGCCATCAAACGCCGCACCCGCGCCGGAATGGGTCGCTGCCAGGGCGGCTTCTGTCAACCGAAAGTCCTGGAAATCCTGGCCAGAGAGCTGGGAAAGGATCCGACCGAGATCTGCCTGAAGGATGGAGACAGCCGGATCCTGCTTAAGGAGAACCGCAGGGGGACCCTGAACCCGCAGCCTGAGAAAGGAGACGGACCGGTATGAAGAAGCTCGACATGGATATTGCCGTGATCGGCGCCGGTCCGGCTGGATTGGCGGCAGCCCTGAAAGCCCGCGAATTGGGCGCGGAGAAGGTCCTGATCCTGGAACGGGATACAGAAGCGGGCGGCATCCTTCAGCAGTGCATCCATGACGGCTTCGGACTGCACCGCTTTGGCAAGCGAATGGCCGGAACGGAATATGCCCAGGTGTTCATCGATGCCCTGGAAAAGACGGATATCACGCTGCTGACAGATACCATGGTCCTGGAAATAACAGCACAGAGAACGATCTACGCCTGCAGCCGGCAGGAAGGGATGATGGAGATCCGCTGCGGTGCCATTATTCTGGCTATGGGCTGCCGGGAAAGGACCGCCGGTCAGATCCAGCTGATGGGCTATCGGCCGGCCGGGATCCTGACTGCCGGAAGTGTGCAGCGTTATATTAACCTGGAAGGATATCTCCCGGGCAGCCGGGCGGTGATCCTGGGATCCGGCGATATCGGCCTCATCATGGCCAGACGCATGAGCCTGGAAGGCATCAAGGTCGAGGGCGTTTATGAAGTCATGCCGCATCCCGGCGGCTTAACGCGCAACATCGTCCAGTGCCTGCATGATTTCGATATCCTGCTTCACCTCTCGTCAGGCGTCGTGAAGGTTCACGGGAAAAAACGCCTCGAGGGCGTGACCGTAGCAAGGCTGGATGAGAACAGAACGCCGATCCCAGGGACGGAGGAATATATTGAGTGTGATCTGCTGGTCCTGGCGGTAGGCCTCATTCCGGAAAATGAGCTTTCGATTGGCTGCGGGATCGAGATGGATCCCAAAACGAAGGGACCGCTCCTGGATGAAGAATTCATGACAAGCGTCCCCGGGATCTTTGCCTGCGGCAATGTGGCGGTGGTCTTTGATCTGGTGGATTATGTATCGGATTCGGCCGAAACAGCTGCTCGGGGCGCCGTGCGTTTCTTGTGGGAAGGCATTCTGGAGCCGCTGCAGTATGTAAAAACCGTTCCGTCCGGAAATATCAATCTCATTGTACCGCAGCGTATCCGGCGCGGGGGAGAAAAGACCGTGTCATTTTATCTGCGCGTGAAGAAACCGGATAAAAAGGTGGTGCTGGAAGTACAAGAAAAGGACCGGGTGCGGGAGAGCAGGCGCTTTGCCTTTGTGGCTCCGCCGGAGATGATCGCGTTTAAGGCAGCCGCCAGCGGAAGCGGGGACGTGATCCTGGATATGAAGGAGGGCTCGCATGCTTAAGAAAGAAATGATCTGTATCGTCTGCCCGAACAGCTGCCGCCTGAGCGTCTGGGAAGAAGAGGGACGGATCCGGGTCGAAGGGGCTTCCTGTGCCAGAGGCATGGCGCACGGCAGAAATGAGTTTACGCATCCGGTCCGGATGCTGACCTCGACGGTGAGGCTTGAGGGGGCCCGGCACCGGCGGCTGGCGGTGATCAGCAGTCAGGAGATCCCAAAGGAAAAGATCCGGGAGGCGTTGGCTGCGCTGGAAGGGGTCACGGTATCGGCGCCGGTCCGGAAAGGGGATATCATTGTTCGGAATATAAGCGGGAGCGGAGCGGATATCGTGGCGTCCCGCACGATACCGGCCGCAGAATAAGGGGGCTGTTTATGGAAAAAGAAGTATTGATCAGCAAGATAAAAGAGATTGTGGGCAAGGAGCATGTCGTTACCGAAACGGCAGCCCTGCAGGACGCCGCCAAGGATTATATCGGGTACCGCCAGTTCCAGCGGCATTCCGGACACAATATGGTCCCTCTGGCTGCCTGTGCTGTCCGTCCGCAGAATACGGAGCAGGTTTCAGCCGTCCTGAAACTGTTAAACGAGAACCGGGTGGCCGTTACGCCGCGGGCCGGCGGCTCCTCCGTGACAAAAAGCATTGAACCGGAAGAGGGTGGCGTGATCCTGGACTGCTCGGATATGCGGGGGATCCTGGAGATCAATGAGCAGGACCTGTATGTAACGGCCCGGGCCGGCACGCCCCTGGATGAAATGGAAAAGAAGCTGAACGAGATGGGCTACACCGCCGGGCATTTTCCGCAGTCCCTGCCGCTGGCATCGCTCGGCGGATTGGTAGCAACGCGGAGCATCGGTCAGTTTTCCACCTTGTACGGGGGCATTGAGGATCTGCTCTTAGGCCTGGAGGCAGTGATGCCGGATGGTGAGATCATCCGGATCAAAAATGTTCCGAGACGATCGGTGGGACCGGATCTGAGGCATCTCTTCCTTGGCTCTGAAGGCATGACGGGCTATATTACGGAAGTGACCATGAAGCTTTTCCGCTACCGGCCGGAAAACCGCTGGCTCCGGGCGTACGGCGTCAAAGGCATGCAGACAGGTCTGGATCTGATCCAGGAGATCATGCAGGAGGGCTACAAGCCTGCGGTTGTCCGCCTGCACGATCCGGTCGAAGTCGAAAACGTGATCAAGATCGATGCCCCGCCGGATACGGCGCTGCTGCTTTTCATTGTGGAAGGACCGAGCCGCGTTGTTCAGGCAACGGCGGAAGGTATCGCCGAGATCGCCGGGCGGTACCATGCCATGGATCTGGGCGCAAAGCCGGTGGAGCATTGGTTCAAGACCCGCAACGACGTCTGCTATACCTATATCGATCAGCCCGTTTATTACAATCTGGGCGCGGTCGTGGATACCTGCGAGATCTCGGCCAACTGGTCCTCGATCGGGAAGATCTACAGCGCGGTCCGGGAAAGGATGATCCGGGAAATAGACAATCTTTACCTGATCGGAGGCCATTCCTCTCACAGCTATACGACAGGCACCAATCTGTACTTTGAATTCGCCTATATAGCCAAGAGCCATGACCCTGAAGCGGTGGAAAAGGAGTATTTCCGGGTGCTGTCCATCATCATGGAGGAGGTCCTGCGGTACGGGGGATCGATCGCCCATCATCATGGGTCCGGGAAATACCGCACGCCCTGGATGCCGCTTGAACATGGCAGCTCCTATGGGCTCTTATACAAGATCAAAGAAGCGCTGGATCCGAACGGCATCATGAACAAGGGCGTGATCCTGGTAGAAAAGTAAAGCGGCGAAAGCAAAATGTTTTCTGACGATCCACGGAGAAGGCGTGGAAAGGACGAAATGACCTGCCATTCAGGCAGCAAAAAAGCGATGACACGCGAAAGGCAGTCATCGCTTTTTTGGGTTCTATAATAAATGTTGGGGTGGGAGTATCCGTCCCAACATTTTTGCGTTAGAATAAGAAAAACCTCCAAGCGCCAATGGTCCCG
>CADBSR010000133.1 GCA_902797385.1 uncultured Lachnospiraceae bacterium | reverse complement strand
CTGCCAGGGTCTGGCCAAGCCCGTCAACGATCTGTCCCGCGGCTGCAGTGCCGAGGATATCGTAGGCGTCGTCGCCATTACCGCGGTTCAGGCGCAGGCATAATCGATCTTGATCGCTCTAAAAAGGGCGGGCTGTGTGTTTTTTTCGGGCACAGCCCGCTTTTTTCCGATAGAGCAGAAAGCAGGAGGAACTATGAAGAGAAAAGTATTCGTGATCCCGGCAATCGTTTTGAGCCTTCTGCTTTTGCTTGCCGCCTGCGGGGGGTCAAACGAAGAGGAGGGCATCGTGCTTGGGGGATATAAGATAGGCAAAAAACCGAAACGGGAAGAGGTTACGGGCTTTTTGATCACCCATGGTGGTATGAGCGCGGACAGTGCCTGGTCGTATGCCGTGCACCGTTCTCCCGGAGGCGATGTGACGCTGACGCACAATTTCTGGGATGCCGGGAAGGCTGAGCAGGCAGAGGAGATCCTGCCGGTCCCGGAAGAAGCGTGGCAGGATCTGTTGTCTCTTCTGGATGGCGAAAAGCTGGTGAAGGACAAAAAACCGTTGTTTGACGTCATGGACGGAGAGTCGCAGACGTTCCGGGTATTCTGGGATGGGGGGTCGTCCAATTATCATCTGGAGCCGGAAACGGCGAAATATCAGGAGATCCTGAAAAAACTGGTGCAGATCTGTACGGCACACCGGATGGATCTTTCAGACCTGTCTGAACTGGAATCGTTCAGCTTTTATACGACCGGCACTTATGTGAGTGCCGGTGTGAACTGTGATATTATAGACGAAGTGGATAAAAATGAAGAGCCGACGGGACAAAAGCGGATCCTGTATAAGGCGGACGGCGTCTCCTATGAGGAGGCGCCCAGCGTGCCTCTTACTGCCGCCTTTCTGGAAAAACTGGGGGCTCTTCTTGAGGAATATGAGATCGCTTCCTGGAACGGCTTTTCCGAGAGTGATCCGAACGTCCTGGACGGTACGAGCTTTAGCCTGTATATTTCCTTCCGGGACAGAGAAAAGAATATAAGCGCGCACGGCTATATGGCGTTCCCGCCCAACTATCATGCATTCCGGGATGCCCTGAAGGCCTTGTTTGAGGCGGCCGTCACGCAGTAAGAAGAAGCAAGCATGTACCGATTAAATGTACCCTACCGTGAAAAAGACCTGGTCAAAGCCCTCGGAGCCCGCTGGAATCCCGTGGGCAAATTTTGGTACTGCGAAGAATTGACCGATGACCTAAAACTTTGGTACGACGGCGAAGCGCCGGCCGCCCCGGCTGCCTCCGCAAAAAGCGAAACCCGCCTGAACCCGCTCCCGGACACTTCGCTGGTGCAGGAAACGCTCTCCTTTGGCGAAGCGGAAGCTTTTTCCGGACCGGCATCCTTCGGCTTCGATCCCGGCCGCTACCGCAGCGTCTCCGAAGTGAACGGGATGATCTCGCAGGCCTTCTTTGCGACCTCCTCCTTCCGGAAGATCCTGGTCAAGGGCGAGGTGACCAACTACAACGGCGTGGCCCGGCCGCACTATTATTTCTCCATTAAGGACGCCAAGGCGTCCCTGTCCTGCCGCCTCTGGGCGGAAACCGCCCGGACCGCCTTGAAATTTAAGCTGGAGAACGGCCAGCAGGTCGCGATCACAGGTCGGCTGGAGTATTACGAGGCGCGGGGAGAAGCTTCCCTGATCGTCAGCGAAATATACAATATAGGAGAAGGAGCGGCGAATCTGGCGCTCCTGCAGCTTAAAAATAAACTGGAGGCGGAGGGTATTTTCGCTCCGGAGCATAAAAAAGAAATCCCGAAGCACCCCAAAACCGTCGGCGTTCTGACCTCCAAGGACGGCCAGGCCATCCGCGATATCCGCGCGGTTTCGCACCGGCGCGATCCGTACGTTCAGCTGGTGCTGTATCACGTGAATGTGCAGGGAAAAAACGCGGTGCCGAGCATCCTGGCCGGCTTAAGACAGCTGGATGCTTACGGGGCGGATACGCTGATCCTGGGGCGCGGCGGCGGCTCGAACGAGGATTTGGACGCCTTTAACGATGAAGCGGTGGTGCGGGCCGTATACGCGGCCAAAACGCCCATCATTTCTGCGGTCGGTCATGAAGGGCACTGGACCCTGATCGATTTTGCGGCGGATCTGCGGGCAGCCACCCCCTCGGAAGCGGCGGAAAAAGCCGTGCCGGACGTGATGAGCGACGTCAGACGTCTGCAACAATTAAAAAGCGGACTGGATGAAAAAATGCGTCATCAGCTGACGCTCCGGCGGCTCAGACTTGAGACGGGTATGGCCAGGCTGCTGGGCCATGATCCCGCCAGGCTCCTGAAGGAGCGTCAGGAGCGGCTCGGGCGGGAGAAGGAAAGATTGGGAAAAAGCCTTGCGGAGATCCTGCGCCTAAGGCAGGAGCGCTTGCAGGACGGTGCGGAGCGGCTCGGGCGGGCTGTGCAGGAGGCCCTGCGCCTTCGGAAAACGCGCTGGGAACTGCTGACGGTGACGTTAAACGGTCTTTCTCCGACGGCCAAGCTGGTGAAGGGCTTCGGCTATATTACCAGCAGCGGCCGGCCGTTAACGACGGTGGATGAAGCGGCGGCCGGTGACCTGCTTACCATCCGCATTCATGACGGCGAGCTGGATGCCCGTGTAGAGGAAATCCGAAGAAAAGAAGAGGAATAGATCATGGCAGAAAAAAAACAGGAAGAAAAAACGTTCAATGTCGATGACGCATTAAATCGCCTGGAGGAGATCAACCGTCAGCTGGAGGAAAAGGATATCTCTCTGCAGGATTCCTTAACGCTCTATAAAGAAGGCACCGAGCTGGCTGAAAAAGTAAGGGCCTCACTGGTGGGCGTGGAAAAGGAACTGCAGCTGATCAATGGATAGTTCACTCTTATGATGGAGAATTCGACGAAGAAAGATGTGCTGCCGCCTCTGAAGGATGCGGAGATCCGCGACCCCTTATGTGACTATTTCGAGGAAAAGTATGGCATTGTCCGCTTCTTCGAAGAACTGAGCATGGGAAAATCGCGGGCAGACATCGTACTGGTCACGGCGGATGCCCTGATCGGCGTGGAGATCAAAAGCGACGCCGATACCTACGAACGCCTCGCCCGTCAGGTGAAGGACTACGACCGCTTCTTCGATTTGAACTACGTGGTGGTCGGCACATCGCATGCGCTTCACGTGCAGGAACACGTGCCGGAGCACTGGGGGATTATCACCGTGGAGCGGGCTGCCGGGAGGCTGGATCTTTACGAGCTGCGCCGCCCGACACCGCATAAGAAGGTGCGTCTGACCAATCAGCTGGAGCTCCTGTGGCGGCGCGAGTGGGCCGCTCTCCAGGTGGCGAATCATTTGCATAAGTATGCGGACAAGCGGCGCTCCTTCGTCAAGAAATACATCCTGGCCAGCATCCCGCCGGAAAGCCTGAAGCAGCAGATCCTGGATGTGCTGAGAGAGAGGGATTATTCGGTATTTGAAGAATAAAGCCTGAAGAAAACCTGGGCAGGGTCGCCCGTGAAGGCGCTGTCCGCCCGGGCATTGCCGATCGTTTGCGGGAAGAAGCTATCTTGACTTTTTCCCGCTTCTGCCTTATGATTTGGGTTACATAAAAAACCATTTTTGGAGCAGCTTATGTTAGACATCAAATTCCTCCGGGAAAATCCGGAAATCGTAAAGGAAAACATCCGTAAGAAATATCAGGACTACCGTCTGCCGCTG
>CADBSR010000132.1 GCA_902797385.1 uncultured Lachnospiraceae bacterium | reverse complement strand
GAATACTAAAAGATGTTGACAGAATGAAGATCAATTTGATACAGTAAAAACCAGAAGATGCGTTGTATTATAATGAAGACCAAGAGGTGTGATCTCTGTCTCCATAACGCAGACTGTGAGGAACGACAGCGGCAGTACGCTTGACAACGTCACGTACAACTACACCTACGACGTCCTCGGAAACATCGTTACGATCTCCGAAGGCAGCACCTTGAAAGTTAAATACTACTACGACAGCCTGAACCAGCTGACAAGGGAAGACAATCACTATCAAATCTGATTAATTCAGACCATTTAAATAGGAAAAGTAGAAAGGAAATAGACTTGCCGAAGCCTTAACGCTATTAGGCTGTGCGAACAGATACTAATTTCAGTTGCTGTTCATATTGATGAAGAAACGGATTTATACTACTATGATGGGAGGAACTTATGGGCTTCTGGGGTTATGGATTATATGATAACGATTATGCCATGGACGTGAAAGACAGCTTCGAGGCGGCTTTACGGGAGGGTAAAACACCGGAGGATATTAATGCCTCTTTAATTGCGTCATATGAACCCAGAAGGATCGATGAAGCTTATTTATCAAAACAAACAGAGGTGATCGTTGACGACGAGGACAACATTCTTTTCTGGCTGACGCTTGCGGATCAGGCATGGAAATGGGGACGCCTGAGAGATGACATAAAAGAACAGGCTCTTCTCTGGATCCGGCGCTGCCGGCATATCCTTCCGGAAGAAGGGAAAGTTAAGACGATTAAGGCGTTGGACCGTTTGGAGACCCGTCTGCTTTCTGAACAGCCGCCTGAGAAGATAATCAGAAAACCGCGTTTGTATAAAAATGACTGGCGAACAGGCGATGTGTATGCCTGTAAAATGAATAATGAGATAGCAGAGAAATATGGGATGAACGGCCGCTACGTCTTGTTTCAGAAGATAGACGAGACCGAAGATTTTGGCGGACACATCGTTCCCCTTGTGTACGTAAAAATCACAAAGGATGAAAACCTGCCGGAGAATCTTGAGGCATACGATCAGTGTGAATATGTCATGACAGATTTCTATTTTCTGGAGTGGTTTGTTTACAATACAGACCTGTCAGAAGAAGATTACCGGGAAATGGAGCAAAAAGCTGATGAATACGGCATATTGCATCACTATCAGCTCGAACTGATCATTACTTCCCGGAAACAGGTCGCAGATCACCTGATGTTTGTGGGAAATTTCACAGGCAGTCAGCCGCCGCGGGGAGCTTGCCGGAGAATTGAAGAGATTCCTCCGAGAAGCTATATGCTTAAGTGGGGAGATATAGACCTGAAACTGATGGGATGTTATGAAGTAAACAACCTCAAACAGGCACATGTTTATCAGGAAAGGCCGATTGGCGGTCCTGCCATATATCGGAATAATTGGAAGGTCGGAGACGTGTATGCCTGCCAGGTCAATGCAATGCTTCAGAATCATCCTGAAATGATTGGCAGGTATATCCTGTTTCAGAAGATTGATGAAAAGCATGAATGGAACGGGGCGGTATTTCCGATTGTATATGTGAAGATTACAAGAGAATCACAATTGCCTCACAATCAGGAGGAATTTGATGAGTGTGAATTCGTTCAGATCAAGCTAATCGATCCGGCAAAGTATGCTCAAAAGTATCTTGATGACACGGAACTTGGACAAAAGGAATTGGAACGGATGATGCGGAAGACTAATCGATATGGCCTTTTGCCGCACTATAGAATGATTCTCAATATATCAAATGAGGCAGAGGTTCGAGAAAGGATGATCTATGTAGGGAATTTTAACACTGAGTTGATTCCGGAAGATGAGGTGAAATTAGCAGAGGAACCGCGACACTTCCGATATGAAATCAAAGGTCATCTGGCAGCCGCGTTATTTTCCAGATACTGTTGGTATAATCTGCTGGAAACAAATATGGAAAACTGGTGTGGTGACGATGACATATGAGAGCAAGAGTGTGGCAAGAGGACGTGTGACATTGGGACGCCCCGTTTGTTGCGCCATAGGGTTTCTGAGTCAAAAGGCAAAACACCTGCAGTGAATCATTCTGACTGCTTCAAAAACCGAGGGAGGAACTTCCTTACGAAGTGCCTCCCTCCGGCCGTTTTTTTTCCCCTACTCAAATTGACTGGCGTACAGTTTATAGTAGAAGCCCTTTTGGAGCATCAGCTCTTCGTGGGTGCCCTGCTCCACAACGTCGCCGTGATCCACGACCAGGATCCGGTCGGCATTCTGGATGGTGCTTAGGCGGTGCGCAATGACAAAACTGGTCTTGCCTTTCATCAGGCTGCGGATGGCTTTCTGCACCTGACGCTCCGTATTGGTATCCACGTTGGAGGTGGCTTCGTCCAGGATCAGCATGTTGTTGTCGTACAGCATGGCGCGGGCGATGGTCAGAAGCTGCTTTTGACCCTTGGAAATATTGCCGCCATCCTCGGAAATCACCGTTTTGTACCCGTTCGGGAGACGCATGATATAGCCATGGATCCGGGCGGCCTTGGCAGCGGCGATCACTTCGTCCATGGTGGCATTTTCTTTGCCGTAGGCAATATTGTCAAAGATGGTGCCGTTGAAGACCCAGGTGTCCTGCAGGACCATGGCATAGGCTTTTCGCAGGCTTTCCATGGTATAGGCGCGGTTTTCCCTGCCATCCACGAGGATCTGCCCGGCATCGGGGTCATAGAAGCGCATCAGCAGGTTGATGATGGTCGTTTTGCCGGCTCCGGTCGGCCCGACGATCGCAATGGTCTGGCCGGGCTTTGCCTCCAGATTCAGGTCATGGAGGATCGTTTTTCCGGGAAGATAGCCAAAATTCACATGGCTGGCTTCCACCTGGCCGCGGCAGTCCTCAAGGCGGGCGGCGTCATAGATGTCTCTTGCTTCTTCCGGTTCGTCCAGCAGGCGGAAAATGCGCTCCGAGGCGGCCAGGGCTGAGAAAATTTCGTTAATAATATTGGAGATCTCGTTGATGGGGCCCGAGAATTTGCGGCTGTAGAGCACGAAGCTGGAGATCTGCTCCAGCCCGACGATCTTTAAAAGATACAGGACGGCGCCGCCCATCCCGATGGCGGCCAGCCCGAAGTTGGAGATCATGCCGATGGTGGGGCCCATGGTCATGCCCAGACTGTCGGCATTTTTATAGGCTTCGGCAGCAGCCCGGTTGATCTGACTGAACTGGTCGCAGACCTGATCCTCATGGGCGTATGCCAGGATCGTCTTCTGACCCGTGAACATTTCCTCGGCGAAGCCGTTCATTTCTCCGTACGCGGCGCTCCGTCTGGCATAGCGGGGCCGCGTTTTTTTGGACATGCTGCGCGTAAACAGGATGGAGGCCGGGATGGTGAAGATCATGCACAGAACAAGCGGCAGCGAGATCGTGCACATCATAATGAAGCTGCCGATCACGGTCACGAGCGAGGTCAGGATATGGATCACGTCCGTCGACAGGCTTAAAGCGACCACGTCAATGTCATAGCTCACGCGGCTGATGATGTCACCGGCCTGATTGCGGTCAAAATAGCCCACCGGCAGGGTCATGAGCTTGTTGAAAACGTCGCGGCGCATGTTGCGGGCGACCCGGCGGCCGACACGCATCATACTGATGTTGACCGTAAAGTTCAACAGGCTGCTTCCGATATAGACGATCAGCATGAGGAGAGCATAGTGCTTCACCGTCGTCATGTTGATCATTCCGATACCCAGCTTGAAGCCGGCCTCCGCCTCTCCGATAGCCTTGCCGGCGAAGCGCGGCCCCAGGAGATTTCCGATATTGCTGGCAAAGGTCAGCAGCAACAGCAGGAGAATGATCCATTTGTATACGAGCAGATATTGGAGGATGCGGCGCAGTGCGCCTTTGGCATCTTTCGGTTTTTCTTTGGCTTTGCCTCTGTCACCCGGTCCCGGCATACACGTCCTCCTTATCCCGCAATAGCGCCCATCTGGATCTCATAGGTCTCCCGATAGGCGGGGCAGGCGTCGAGCAGCTCCTCATGGGTCCCGTAACCGATACAGTTTCCGTTGTCCAGGACCAGGATCTTATCCATGTTCATGACGCTGGAGACACGCTGGGCGATCATGATCAGCGTACTGTCCGCGTGATGCTGGCGGATCGCTTTCCGCATGGCGGCATCGGTCTTGTAGTCCAGCGCGGAAGAAGCATCGTCCAGGATCAGGATCTCAGGCGAAGCCGCCAATGCTCTGGCAACAAGGATCCGCTGTTTCTGGCCGCCGGAGAGGTTGGCCCCTTTAATGCTGGCTTCATAGTCCAGCCCTTCCGCCAGAGAATCCACAAACTCTACGGCCATGGCATCCCGGACGGCCTGGCGCAGGATCGCTTCAGACAGGCCGCGGCCGAAATCGATGTTTTCCCGCAGTGTATCCTTAAAAATCATATCATTCTGGAAGGCAGCGCCGAAGCGGCGGCGAAGCTCGTCTTTTTCATAGCAGCGCACGTCTTTTCCGTCCACGAAGATGCCGCCCGCGGTCGCATCGTAGAAATGCATGAGCAGGTTGATGATGGTGGTTTTGCCGCAGCCGGTGGGCCCGATGATCCCCAGACTTTCGCCTTTCCGGATGGCAAAACTGATGTCGCTTAACGCCTTCTCGCGGCTTTCTCCGTGGAAGCCTTCGGCGTCGCCGCTGTCTTCTCCGTAGCTGAAATCCACATGCTCGAAGCGGATGAATTCATCGCCCTGCGGTGTCAGGGCTTCTTCGCCGGAGAGGATGCTCTGTGTGGTGTCCGTCTGGAGAACGGCATCGATCCGGTCGGCGCTGGCACTGGCCTTGGACATGGTCATAAAAATGCGGGAGAGGCCCATGACGCCCATCGTGATCATATTGAAGTAAGTCAGGAAAGCCAGGATCACGCCCGGCTTCATTAACCCGTCGTTGACACGGCCGGCACCAATCAGCACGACCAGCGTCAGGCCGCCGTTCAGGCACATCTGCATCAGCGGGCTGGGAATGGCCATGATGGTCGCGGCTTTAATGTCGCTCCGGGTCATTTCCTCGTTGGCGACGGCAAAACGGCGCTTTTCATATTCTTCCTTGGAAAGGGCTTTGACGACCCGGATCCCGGTGATGTTTTCCCGCATGATGCGGACAATATTGTCCAGCTTTCCCTGCACGGTCTTATAGAGCGGAATGCCCCGGGAGGAAACAAAGAGGATCACGGCGATGAGGACCGGCAGCATCACGACCAGGATCATAGCCAGATGCACGTCCATGGTCAGGGAAACGAT
This sequence comes from uncultured Lachnospiraceae bacterium, assembly GCA_902797385.1. Lineage (GTDB taxonomy): Bacteria > Bacillota > Clostridia > Lachnospirales > Lachnospiraceae > UBA6987. Next base: position 1,804 of record CADBSR010000132.1, on the reverse strand, counting down.
CACACCGCCGAGCAGCATCATGGGCGCTCTGACACAGAGCGTCTGGAACTGCTGAACGGCAGACTGGACGTTGTAGCTGTCGGACGTCATACGGGAGATCAGGCTGGGAAGGCCGAAGGCATCAAACTGCGACCCCGTCAGATTGGAGGTCTTGCGAAACAGGGCCTGGCGAACGTCATAACTGATATGATGCGCATTGTCCACCGCGCGGCGATTCGCGGTCACGTTGAGCGTCCGGCAGATGATGGCCGCCGCAAACATGCCCAGGCCCCAGACGATCACCAGAAAAAGATCTCCGGAGGGAACCACATTGTCAACGATATGTTCAAAAATATAAGGGAGTGCCAGCTCACAGAAGGAGGCCATCAGTTTTATGAAAACAGCCAGGAGCACTGTTTTTTTGTACTGTCCGAGATAGCGGAAGATGAGTTTCATGGCAGCTCCTTTCCGGCGAAAAAGAAAAAAATATCGTGTTTAGTATACCACCGGAAGCACCGGTTTGCAAAGGAAAAAGATGCAGAGAATTACACGATTCCGATTGACGGGTCCCAGGGAAAACGCTTATAATGAAGGTGGCGCGGTGTGCGCAAAAGGAGGAAAAAATATGGATTGGAACAACATTCTGCAGACTGTCCTGAATGCGGGCATCAAGATCGTCGTTGCCCTGATCGTCATGTGGATCGCTTTCCGCATTATTAATGCGATTTCAAAGAAGATCGCGAAAAAGATAGACGATGCAGGCAGAATTGACAAAACGCTGGCAAGAACGCTGGTAAACGCCGGCAGAACGTTGGCGAAGGTACTTGTCGTATTGGCCCTGGTCGGATATCTTGGCATTGATACAAGCGGGATCGCTGCCCTGGTCGCTTCCCTCGGTGTTGCGGTCGGCCTGGCTGTCAACGGGGCGCTGGCCAACATCGCCGGCGGGGTGCTGCTGCTCATCACGCGGCCCTTCAAGGTGGACGATTACGTTGAGATCGCGGGTCAGGCCGGTACGGTCGAAGCCATCACGCTGGTCAGCACGAAACTGGTGACCATTGACAACCGGGTCGTTTATATTCCGAACGGCACCGCCTCCACCAGCAATATCGTGAATTTCACTGAGAAGAATCTGCGCCGCGTGGATCATACGTTTGCGATTGCTTACGGGGCAGACTATGCCAAGGCGAAGGAGATCCTGCTTCAGGTCTGTGACAGAAACGAGAAGGTCCTCAAGGATCCGGCTACGGTGGTCCGTGTATGCACGCAGAGCGGTGGTACCGTGGAACTGACCTGCCGTGCCTGGTGCGAGACGGCCAATTACTGGGATGTCTTCTTCGATATCCTGGAAAGTGCCAAGACGGCGCTGGAAGCGGCCGGCATTGCCATGCCTCACCAGCAGCTGGATGTGCACATCAAACAGGCTTAAAAGATTTGCCCGGCAAAAGACAGGGGACGGTTCTGTGTCTTCAAGACACAGAACCGTCCCCTGTCTTTTTGTATGGTGTCAGGACTTTGCCCGGACCCGGCTGCTTTACCAGCAGGCGATATTGGAGTCCGTCCGGGATTCCGTCCCGCCTACCAGCACACCGTTCGGAAGCTTTACGATCATCTGTCCCCGGCCGAAGAGCGGCGTATTCATATCCACGCTGACGGCGTGGCCCTTCCGCTCAAGTGCGCGTGCCAGGTCCGCGTCATAGCGCGTTTCCACGGTCACGGTCTTATCCCTGATCCATTGGAAGCGCGGAGCGTCCAGGGCCTGCTGCGGATCCATGTGGAAGTCCACGTAATTGCAGACGACCTGCACGTGTCCCTGCGGCTGCAT
>CADBSR010000131.1 GCA_902797385.1 uncultured Lachnospiraceae bacterium | reverse complement strand
CCGCAAAGGAAGCTGCTGTGTGACGACCTATGACCTGCGCTTTACTGCCCCGAACCGGGAACCCGTCATGGACGTTCCCGCGATCCATACCATTGAGCATCTGGGCGCAACGTATCTGAGAAATTCGAATATGCGGGACGAAGTGGTCTATTTCGGGCCCATGGGATGCAGAACGGGTTTTTATCTTCTTTTGTTCGGAGACCGCTCTGCCGAGGAAATTTCAGGCCTTATCCTGTCTCTGTGCGACTTTATCCTGCAATATGAAGGAGAAATCCCCGGAGCCAGACCCGAGGAGTGCGGCAATTATTCCGAGCAGAATCTGAATATGGCCAAATATTATATTGAACGGTATAAAAATGAGCTCGTAAAAGAAAAAAGATTTGTGTATCCGGAGAGCAGACATGAATAAGAGAAAAAAAGTCGGTGTGATCGTTGCCATGGAAGTCGAGATGGAGAGTATCCGGGCAGCGATGGAAGCCCCCAGGAAAACGAGTATTGCCGGGATGGATTTTTATGAAGGCAAGGTAGACGGCATCTCTGTGATAGCGGCCCGGTGCGGCGTCGGCAAAGTCTGTGCGGCGATGTGCGCGCAGACGATGATCCTGAAGTTTTCTCCGGATGAGATCATTGGGGCCGGTATTGCCGGTGCCTTGAAAGGACTGGCGATCGGCGGCGTGGCGATTGCCGACCGTTTATATCAGCATGACTATGATGTTCGGGCGTTCGGTTACCCGGCCGGATATATTCCGGCGGTAAAACAGGCAGCGCTCGGCTGTACGGACAGCATTCGGGATGCCCTGATAAAAACGGCGCAGGGTCTTTTGATGCCGTATGCAACAGGTGCGATCGTCAGCGGTGACAGTTTTATCAGCAGTGATGCCCAGAAAGAAAAGATCCTGCAGGATTTCCCTGATGCCATCGCCTGCGAGATGGAGGGCGCTGCGATCGCCCAGGTCTGTGTACTGAACCAGACCCCGTTCTGTGTGATACGCTGCATCTCGGACAATGGCGATGCCTCTTCCAAAGAGGATTATCCGGCGAATGAACGGGCGGCGTCCCACGGTTCTGCCGCTATGGTATTAAACTATATCCGGAGTGTGGCTGGCAATGGATTACAAGAATAATCGTGTTCTTCAAAATATCCACTGGGTGTTGACGATCTTACTTGGCGTGGCCCTTTATGCAGCCGGTTTTGATCTGTTTTGGAAACCGCAGGGTTTAAACGGAGGCGGCAGCTCAGGTCTGGCCCTGATCCTTGTCCACATCACGGGCTTCGGAACGGTCGGTCTTTTGAACTTGATCATCAATGTTCCGCTTTATATAGCCGGCTATGCCAAGATCGGACGGCGCTTTTTTGTCGGCTCTGTGATCGGGATGCTGGGGGTCAGCGCTTTCCTGGATCTTTTTGACAAGGTCCCGGTTCCGGTCATCGATGAGCCGCTTTTGGGGGCTGTTTACGGCGCCGTTCTGGGCGGACTGGGGATCGGTCTGGTTTTTCGGGCAGGAGCCTCCAGCGGCGGTTCGGATATCGTGATCCGGCTGCTTCGGATCCGCCATCAGAATGCGTCGGCCGGGACGCTGAATCTGATCCTGGATGCGATCGTTATCACACTGACCGCCATTGTTTTCAAGGATATTCAGAAAGGCCTGTACAGCGGCGTGGCCATATTCATTTATTCCAAGGTCTTTGACGGTGTACTGTACAGCTTCGATTACAGCCGCGTGGCGCTGATCGTTTCCGAAAAGTACGAAGAGATCGCCCATGCGGTCGGGACGCAGATGCACCGGGGCGTCACCCTCCTGGAAGGAGAAGGTTATTACAGCCATAAGCATACCAAGGTCGTGATGACCGCGATCCGGAACCGGCAGCTGACGGACCTTAAAAAGGTCGTAGCCGAGGTGGATCCGCATGCCTTTGTCATTATTCAGGATTCGCATCAGATCCTGGGAGAGGGATTTGCCAAAAACTCGAAAACCGCCCTGTAGGCAGGCTTACTGCAAAGACTATGAACGAATTCAAATTACATTCCGACTATGCGCCGACCGGCGACCAGCCGGAGGCGATCGAGGCTCTGTGCCGTGGCTTCGAATCCGGCAATAAATTCCAGACGCTGCTCGGCGTGACCGGTTCCGGGAAGACCTTTACCATGGCCAACGTCATTGCCAGACTGGGAAAACCGACGCTGGTCTTGGCTCATAACAAGACCCTGGCTGCCCAGCTTTACGGAGAATTCAAGGAATTCTTTCCGGAAAATGCGGTGGAATACTTTGTATCCTACTACGATTACTATCAGCCGGAGGCTTACGTCCCGTCTTCCGATACCTATATTGCCAAGGACTCGGCCATCAATGATGAGATCGACAGATTAAGGCATTCTGCCACGGCCGCCCTTTCGGAGCGAAGAGACGTGATCATTGTTTCCTCTGTATCCTGCATTTACGGTCTGGGCAGTCCGATCGATTATCAGAAAATGACCTTGTCCATCCGGCCCGGGCAGGAATGGGACAGAAGAGATATCCTGCGCCGTCTGGTCGAGATGCAGTACGACCGGAACGATCTGGATCTAAAGCGCGGGACCTTCCGGGTCCGGGGCGATACGGTGGAAGTGATCCCTGCTTCCAGTGAAGCGAACGGGATCCGGATCGAGCTGTTCGGAGATGAAGTCGACCGGATCATTGAATTTGATGTCCTGACCGGCAAGGTCAGATCCAGTCTGGATCATTGTGTGATCTTCCCGGCTTCCCACTATGTTGTGGGGCCGGATGCCATGAAGCGGGCCACGGAAGCCATTGAAGTGGAACTGAAAGAGCAGGTCGAGTATTTCCGGAAAAATGACCGCCTGATAGAAGCGCAGCGGATCGCGGAGCGGACGCATTTTGATGTGGAAATGATGCGGGAAACGGGATTCTGCTCGGGCATCGAAAACTATTCCCGGCATCTGGTCGGACTCCCCGCGGGGGCGACGCCGCACACGCTTTTCGACTACTTCCCGAAAGATTTCATCCTGATGATCGATGAAAGCCACATGACCGTGCCGCAGGTCCGCGCCATGTATGCGGGCGACAGAAACCGAAAAACCACCTTGGTCGAGTACGGGTTCCGTCTGCCCTCCGCCCTGGACAACCGGCCTTTGAATTTTGAAGAATTTGAATCCAAGCTGAATCAGGTCCTTTTCGTTTCGGCGACACCCGCCGCCTATGAGAAAGAGCATGAGCAGCTGCGAACGGAGCAGGTGATCCGCCCGACCGGTCTGCTGGATCCCTCGCTTGAGGTCCTTCCGGTGAAGGGACAGGTGGAGGATCTCGTGGCGCGCTGCCACAAGGCCACAGAAAACGGCGGAAAAGTCCTGGTCACGACGCTGACAAAGCATATGGCGGAGGACCTGACGGATTTCCTGCGGGAAGCCGGTATCAAAGTGCGCTATCTGCATTCGGATATCGATACCCTGGAGCGGGTCGAGATCATCCGGGATATGCGAATGAATGTCTTCGATGTGCTGGTCGGTATCAATCTGCTGCGGGAGGGACTGGATATTCCGGAGATCTCACTGGTTGCGATCCTGGATGCAGATAAAGAAGGCTTCCTGCGGTCAGAGACCTCCCTGATCCAGACCATCGGACGCGCGGCGCGCAATGTGGATGGCCACGTCGTACTGTATGCGGATACGATCACGGATTCCATGGCGGCAGCCATCGGTGAGACAAACCGGAGACGGAAGATCCAGCAGGCATACAACGACGCCCACGGTATCACGCCGACTTCGATCCGAAAGGCGGTCCGCGACCTGATCGCCATTTCCCATAAAGTGGAAAGCAAGGCCAAACTGGAACTGGATAAGGATCCGGAGTCGATGAGCGAGCAGGAACTGAAGAAGCTGATTTCGGAAGTGATCAGACGGATGAATCAGGCAGCGGTGGAGCTGAATTTCGAAGAGGCCGCCATTCAGCGCGACAGAATGCTGGAACTGAAGAAGTATCTGAAGTGATTCCCATACGGGGCAAGCTGTGCTATAATAACAGATCATATCGTTGGATATGGTCTGTTATTTCTTTATCAGTGCAAAATCCATTGTAGAGTTTGAAGAGGTGGAAACATGTCTGGGCTTGACCTTTTGGGAGGCCTTAACAGGGCTGTTTTGCTTTTCGTCCTGCTCTCAGCCTCCGTCTCGGATCTAAAAAGAAATACCATTCCGAACAGGCTGCTTTTGTCGGCGCTGGGGGTTCGGCTTGTCCTTTTTGTGGCGGAACTGCAGGCAGGGAGTTGGGACTTACGAAGGTTCCGGGAAGATCTTTTGGTACTGTGCCTTTGGGCTGTGTTTTCGGCGGCTGACATCTTCCTTTTGAAGAAAGCCATCGGGATGGGAGATCTGAAACTGATGGCTGTCATGGAACTGTTTCTGGGGAGCCGGCTATTTGAGGCGGCCCTTTTGAGTTCGCTGTTTTTGGCAGGCCTTGGCTGCGGGCTGCTTTTGGCCTTTGGGCAGCGGGAAAGAAGGGACAAAATCCCGCTTGCTCCGTTTTTTCTGTCCGGAACGCTCCTGTCCCTGCTCCTTTCAGGCTGAAAAGAGGACATTGTTCCGCCTTGAAACGACGAACACTTGCACTGTTTTCCGCTTTCGGCTATAATATTCGGCGTGTCTGTCCGGGGGGAAATCTTTCGGGCACGCAGGAGTCTTTATGGAACGAATGGAAAAAAAGTATATACGCGTCAGAGGCGCGTCAGAACATAATTTACAGCACATCGACGTGGATATTCCCCGGAATGAACTGGTGGTGATCACGGGTCTTTCCGGTTCGGGAAAATCCTCACTGGCTTTTGATACGATCTATGCGGAAGGGCAGAGACGCTATATGGAGTCTCTCTCTTCCTATGCGCGCCAGTTCCTGGGACAGATGGACAAGCCGAATGTGGAAAGCATTGAAGGCCTTTCCCCGGCGATCTCCATCGATCAGAAATCCACGAATCACAACCCTCGCTCCACCGTCGGGACGGTCACGGAGATCTACGATTACCTGCGTCTTCTTTACGCCAGGATCGGGATTCCGCACTGTCCGAACTGTGGGCGGGAGATCCGGAAAATGACAGTGGATCAGATGGTGGACCAGCTGCTTTCGTACCCTGAGCGGACCCGGATCCAGATCCTGGCCCCGGTCGTACGGGGAAAGAAGGGCCGCCACGAAAAGCTTCTGGCCGATGCGGTCAAGCGGGGCTTCGTCCGGGCCCGTGTTGACGGGGAGACCGTGGATCTGGCTGAGGAACTGAGTCTGGATAAGAACATTAAGCATAATATAGAAATCGTGATCGACCGTCTGACGGTCCGGGAAGGGATCGCTTCCCGGCTGACCGATTCGCTTGAAACGGCGCTCGGCCTGACGGACGGGCTGGTCTGGGCGGATGTGGACGGTCAGATCCTTTCCTTCAGCCAGCATTTTGCCTGCCCCGACTGCGGGATCAGCATGGAAGAGATCGAACCCAGAAGCTTTTCCTTCAACAATCCTTTCGGCGCCTGTCCGGATTGTGCCGGCCTGGGCTATACCATGAAATTTGACCGGGATCTGATCCTGGATGAAACGTTAAGTTTCCACGGGGGAGCGGTCAAGGCGCCGGGCTGGATGAGCTCCAAATCCGGTGACAGTTTTGCGGGCAGTCTGCTGACGGCCCTGTCAAAGAAATACGATCTGGACCTGGACACGCCGTTTAAGGATCTGCCGAAGGCCACGCAGGACGCGTTCCTGTATGACGGCTTCCCGGAACCGGTGGAGGTCCACTATACATCCCAGCGCGGACGCGGCGTTTACGACGTGAAATTCGGCGGCCTGATCGACAACCTGCAGCGTCGCTATGAAGAGACACCGGCCAGTTTCCGGGCGGAATACGAGAATTATATGCGTTTTGCCCCCTGCAAGCTCTGCGGCGGCAAGCGTCTGAAGCAGACATCCCTCGCTGTCACGGTCAATGGCTTCAATATCATTGATCTGTGTGAACATGCGGTCGGGAAACTGAAACCGATGATCGAGGATATGCACTTTACGGAGAGGGAGAAAGTCATTGCGGCTCCGATCCTGAAGGAAGTGAAGGCCCGCCTGGGCTTTTTGGTCGATGTCGGACTGGATTACCTGTCTTTGGGACGGGCGGCGGCGACGCTGTCCGGCGGCGAAGCACAGCGGATCCGGCTGGCCACACAGGTCGGTTCCGGACTGGTCGGCGTGTCCTATATCCTGGATGAGCCGAGTATCGGCCTGCATCAGCGGGACAATGAGAAACTCCTGACGACGCTCAAACATCTGCGGGATCTGGGCAATTCCGTGCTGGTCGTGGAACATGATGAGGATACGATGTGGGCGGCCGATACGATCATCGATATCGGTCCCGGCCCCGGTGAGCACGGCGGACAGGTCGTGGCCGTGGGAACAGCCCAGGATATTATCAATACGCCCGGCTCCATTACGGGAGATTATCTGAGCGGACGGAAATGTGTCCCCGTTCCGAAGACACGCCGGCAGCCGCAGGGCTTTTTGACGGTGCGCGGTGCAGCGGAGAACAATTTAAAACATATCGATGTCCGGTTCCCGCTCAGGGTCTTTACCTGTGTGACCGGCGTCTCCGGATCGGGTAAGAGTTCCTTGGTCAATGAGATCCTTTACAAGACCGCCTCCCGGATGCTCTACCACTCCAAAGAGGAGCCCGGGAAAAGCGACGGGATTGAAGGCCTGGAGCAGATCGACAAGGTCATTGCGATCGACCAGTCCCCGATCGGCCGGACCCCGCGTTCCAATCCGGCCACCTACACCGGTGTGTTTGATATGATCCGGGATCTGTTCTCGGAGACCCCGGATGCGAAGGAGCGCGGCTATAAAAAGGGCCGCTTCAGCTTCAATGTGAAGGGCGGACGCTGCGAGGCCTGCCGGGGCGACGGGATCATCAAGATCGAAATGCACTTCCTGGCGGACGTTTACGTCCCCTGCGAGGTCTGCGGCGGCAAACGCTACAACCGTGAGACCCTGGAAGTGCGCTATAAAGGAAAAAATATTGCGGATGTACTGGACGTGACCGTGGATGAAGCGGAACAATTCTTTGATAAGGTCCCGTCCATCTCGCGGAAGATCTCCTGGCTTTCCTATGTGGGCCTGGGCTACATCCGCTTGGGGCAGCCTTCCACGACCCTGTCCGGGGGCGAAGCCCAGCGGGTCAAACTGGCAACAGAGCTCTCCAAGATGGAAACGGGGAATACCTTATATATTCTGGATGAGCCCACGACGGGCCTGCATTTCGCGGATGTGCATAAGCTGACGGATATCCTCCAGCGCCTGACGGACAGCGGAAATACGGTCGTCGTGATCGAACACAATCTGGACGTGATCAAGACGGCAGATTATCTGCTGGATCTGGGCCCTGAAGGCGGCGACGGCGGCGGGACCCTGATCGCGGAAGGAACGCCTGAGGAAGTCGCGAAGAATCCGGCTTCCTATACGGGACAGTTCCTGAAGAAAATACTTGAGCGGAAAGGCGCAAAAGAATAAGATATGAACGAGACTGACAACAACAATTCCGATATCATGAACGAAGAAACAGGCAATACAAACGGAGGCGATGAAGGGGGCAGCGGGTACGAGCAGGTCTGCTCCATGTGCCATCGGCCCGAGAGCAAATGCGGAAAGGTCATGAAGCTTCCGGGCGGCCTCAATATCTGCACGGACTGCATGCAGAAGTCCTTTGACGCCTTCAACCAGCCGGGCGGACTGGATATCAACAGTCTGACCCGGATCCCCATTGCGCGGATCGACTTGAATCAGTTGGGCCAGGGCATGGCGCCGCAGCAGGGGGTCAAAAAGAAAAAGCCGGAAGAAAAGAAGAAGGAGGAGTCTTTCAGCTTTTCCGATGTTCCGCGCCCGCATAAGATCAAGGCCATGCTGGATGAATATGTGGTAGGGCAGGAGAAGGCCAAGAAGATCCTTTCGGTCGCTGTATACAATCATTACAAGCGTGTCTTTTCCGATACGAAAGACGGCGTGGAAATTGAAAAATCCAATGTGATGCTGATCGGCACGACCGGCAGCGGCAAGACGTACCTGGTCAAAACGCTGGCAAGGCTCCTCAAGGTCCCGCTGGCGATCGCCGATGCGACTTCCCTGACGGAAGCCGGCTATATCGGCGACGATATTGAAAGCGTTCTTTCCAAGCTGCTGATGGCAGCAGACAACGACGTGGACCGGGCGGAGCACGGGATCGTCTTCATAGACGAGATCGACAAGATCGCCAAAAAGCAGAATACGACCAGCCGGGACGTTTCCGGTGAAGCGGTCCAGCAGGAGCTTTTGAAAATGCTGGAGGGCAGCCGGATCGAAGTGCCGGTGGGCTCCACCACCAAGAATCCGATGGTGCCGACTGCCACGGTCGATACGAAGAACATCCTTTTTATCTGCGGCGGTGCCTTCCCGGAGCTGGAAGAAATCATCCGGAACCGCTTGAAAGGAACGAACAGCATCGGCTTTGCGTCAGAATTGGGAGAGGCCTCCAAGAGCGCGGATCAGATCCTCCAGCAGGTCACGATGGATGATCTGCGAAAATTCGGTATGATCCCCGAGTTTATCGGCCGTCTGCCCGTCATTGCGACGCTGGAGACGCTGACCGTGGAGTATCTGGTCAGGATCCTCAAAGAACCGAAGAACGCGATCCTGAGGCAGTATCAGAAGCTGATGGCGATGGATGATGTCTCCCTGGAATTCGAAGATGAAGCCCTGGAGCTGATCGCCGAAAAGGCTATGAAAAAGGAGACCGGTGCCAGAGCGCTCCGTTCCATTCTGGAAGAATATATGCTGGATATCATGTATGAGATCCCGCGCGACAATGCCATCGGCAAAGTCGTGATCACAAGAGACTATCTGGAGGGAAAAGGCGGCCCGCGGATCATTCTGCGGGGGATGGACCAGCTGCCGGGGTAAAAGAAATCGGACCCTGTTGGGACCCGCCGATGG
>CADBSR010000130.1 GCA_902797385.1 uncultured Lachnospiraceae bacterium | reverse complement strand
TACTGCTTTCAATGCGGACTTTGACGGTGACCAGATGGCTGTCCACCTGCCCTTAAGCGTGGAAGCACAGGCAGAATGCCGCTTCCTGCTGCTGTCCCCGAACAACCTCTTAAAGCCGTCCGACGGCGGCCCTGTGGCGGTTCCTTCCCAGGATATGGTTCTGGGTATCTACTACCTGACGCAGGAACGTCCGGAAGCGCTTGGAACCGACCGCTACTTCCATAGCCTGAACGAAGCGATCCTGGCCTATGACAACCATCAGATCGACCTGCATGCACGCATCCATGTGCGGCGCGACGGTTTTGACTTAAACGGCAAGCCGATCCGTCAGCTGGTCACTTCGACAGTTGGCCGTTTCCTCTTCAATGAGATCCTGGATCAGGATCTGGGCTTTGTGGACCGTACCATTCCGGGCAATGAGCTGGCCCCCGAGATCAACTTCCTGGTCAAGAAGGGCGATCTGAAAAAGATCCTGGAGAAGGTCATTGAAGTCCACGGCACGACCAAGACCGCTGAGGTCTTGGACCGCATCAAAGCCATCGGCAACAAGTTCTCGACCCGTGCCGCCATGACGGTTTCGGTCTCGGATATGACCGTTCCTGCCAACAAGAAGCAGGTCCTGGAAGAAGCCCAGCAGAAGGTGGATGAAGTCAACCTGCGCTTCCGCTACGGTGAATCGACCGATGAAGAACGCTACAAGGGCGTTGTTGAGATCTGGAACGAAGCCGACAATATCCTGACCAAGGATCTGATGGCCGGCCTGGACCGTTACAACAACATCTTCATGATGGCTGACTCCGGTGCCCGTGGTTCCGAAAAGCAGATCAAGCAGCTGGCCGGTATGCGTGGCCTGATGGCCGATACCTCCGGCCGTACCATTGAACTGCCTATCAAGTCCAACTTCCGTGAAGGCCTGGACGTTCTGGAATATTTCATGTCGGCCCACGGTGCCCGCAAGGGTCTGTCCGACACCGCTCTTCGTACCGCTGACTCGGGTTACCTGACCCGCCGTCTGGTTGACGTTTCCCAGGATGTTATCATCCGCGAGGAAGACTGTGCCGAAGGCGGTGAGATCCCGTTCATGGAGATCTCGACCTTTACCAACAGCTCCAGCGACGATATCGTTGAAAGCCTGAAGGAGAGAATCACAGGCCGTACCGCTGCCGAGGATATTGTTGATCCGACCACCGGTCAGGTGATCGTTCAGAAGAACGAACTGATCCGTCCGATCAAGGCTGCCGCTGTTGCTGCGACTGGTCTTACCAAGATCAAGATCCGCAACGTGCTGGCCTGCCGCTGCAAGGGCGGTATCTGCTCGAAGTGCTACGGCGCCAACATGGCGACCGGTGAACCGGTTCAGATCGGTGAAGCTGTCGGTATCATTGCCGCACAGTCCATCGGTGAACCCGGTACCCAGCTGACCATGCGTACCTTCCACACCGGCGGTGTGGCAGGCGATGATATCACCGGTGGTCTGCCCCGTGTTGAAGAGCTGTTTGAGGCTCGTAAGCCGAAGGGCGTGGCCATCATTACGGATATTGCCGGCACGGTCATGCTCCGCGAAGATAAGGAACGCCGCGAGGTCATCGTGACGGATCCTGAAACCGGCGCCAGCAAGACCTACCTGATCCCTTACAATATGCGGATCAAGGTCAGACAGGACCAGATGCTTGAAGCAGGCGATGAGATCACCGAAGGCAGCGTCAACCCGAACGATCTGCTGCGTATCAAGGGCGACAGAGCCGTTCAGGACTACATGCTGCGTGAAGTCCAGAAGGTGTACCGTCTGCAGGGTGTTGAAATCAACGACAAGCACATTGAAGTCATTGTCCGTCAGATGATGAAGAAGATCCGGATTGAGGATATCGGCGATTCGGATGCCCTTCTTGGCAGCACCATGGATTATCTGGATTATCTGGAGATCAACGACAAGCTGATCGCAGAAGGAAAGACCCCGATGGAAGGCAAGCGCGTGATGCTCGGTATCACCAAGGCCTCCCTGGCAACGGATTCGTTCCTGTCGGCCGCTTCCTTCCAGGAAACCACCAAGGTTCTGACCGAGGCTGCCATCAACGGCCGTCTGGACCACCTGCACGGCTTGAAGGAAAACGTGCTGATCGGCAAGCTGATCCCGGCCGGTACCGGTATGAAGCGGTATCAGGAGGTCAGCCTGACCTCCGATTACGAAGAACCGGAGAACAGCCCCATCAGTGCGGCGGAAGCCTTCAAGAACGGCATGAGATAAGATAAAAAAGCCTGAAGAGGGCCAAAGGGAATGGTTCCTTTTGGCCCTCTTTTCATAGAAAAGGATCGGGCATGTCCATCATTCGAACAGAAGAACTGACATATCAGTATAAAAGCTATGAAGAAGGTCAGGAGCAGGAAACGCTCAAGCAGGCATTGCAGGGGCTTTCTTTTTCTGTGGAAAAAGGAGAGTTCATTGCGATCCTGGGCAGGAACGGCTCGGGGAAGTCGACGCTGGCCAAGCATCTGAATGCCCTGCTGCTGCCTTCCGAAGGAACGGTTTGGGTAGAAGAGATGAAGACCAGCGATGAAGCGCGTCTGTGGGATATCCGCAGCACGGCCGGCATGGTATTTCAGAACCCGGACAACCAGATCGTGGCGACGGTCGTGGAAGAAGATGTCGGGTTCGGTCCGGAAAACATGGGGGTGCCGACGGAAGAAATCTGGGAACGCGTTGACAAGAGCTTAAAAGCAGTCGGTATGGCGGCCTATGCCAAGAGTGCGCCGCATCGGCTGTCCGGCGGACAGAAGCAGCGTGTAGCGATAGCCGGGGTCATGGCCATGAAGCCGAAATGCATCATTTTCGATGAATCAACAGCGATGCTGGACCCGATCGGGCGGCGCGAGGTCCTTCGTACGGTCAGGGAACTGAATGAGAAAGAGGGCATCACCGTCCTGCTGATCACGCACTATATGGAAGAGGCCGCGCTGGCCGGCCGGATCATGATCATGGACCGGGGCCGTCTGGTGATGGACGGCACGCCGCGCAGCATCTTTTCAAGACGGCAGGAGCTGGAAGCCCTGGGACTGCAGGTCCCGCAGACAACGGCGCTGGCGGATGCCCTGCGTGAGAGTGGTTTGCCCCTGTCAGAAGGCATCTGCCAGGAGGAAGACCTGGCCGAAGAACTGGCAGCCCTGTACGGGCGCAGGAAGGAGGCACAGGCATGAGTCTTCTTCTTCAGAATGTTTCATATGTTTATGAGCAGGGAACGCCCATGGAGAACACCGGTCTTCATCCCCTGTCGCTGGAAGTAAAGGACGATGAAGTCCTGGCCGTGATAGGTGCAACCGGATCGGGAAAATCCACACTGATCCAAATGATGAACGGCTTGAATAAGCCGTCAACCGGAAATATTTACTATAACGGGGAAGATATTTTTGCAGAAAAATATGACCGCCGCCGCCTGCGCAGTCAGGTCGGGCTGGTCTTCCAGTATCCGGAGTATCAGCTCTTTGAAGAAACGGTGCTGAAGGATGTCTGCTTCGGGCCGAAGAATCAGGGCCTGAGTGAGGAAGAAGCCATTGGGCGGGCACGCCGGGCCATGCGGCGGGTGGGCCTGACGGAAGACTATGAAGAACGCTCGCCCTTTGACCTGTCCGGCGGCGAAAAGCGCCGCGCGGCCATCGCCGGTGTTCTGGCTATGGAACCGAAGATCCTGATCCTGGATGAGCCGACGGCCGGTCTGGATCCGGAAGGAAGAGAAGAACTCCTGACCGAGCTTCTGGCGCTGCGTCGGGAGCGGCAGATGGGGATCGTGATGGTTTCCCACAGTATGGAGGACGTCGCCCGGATGGCAGACAGGATCGCAGTCCTTTCGCACGGCAAACTGCTGATGCAGGGGACGCCGCGGGAAATCTTCCGGGAAGAATCCGGCCTGCTGGAAGCCGGGCTGGCCCTGCCGGCCGCCTGCCACATTCTGCATTTGCTCAAAGAAAAAGGGCTGCCGGTCGGAACCGACGCCCTGTCTGTTGAAGAAGCGAAAGAGAAGATCCTGGCTGCTTTTTCCTGAGCGGCTTCAGCCTTGACCGGTCAGCAGCAGGAAGAGGCGGAAGAGCCAGTTGGCGGCAATGCCGGCGGCCAGACCGCCGATCGTATGACTGATGATGGCCTTCCCGGTCAGGTCCGGACGCTTTAAGGTCTGCATCATGGAGGCGTGCGTGCTTAAGTAGCCGCTCCAGCACATGCACATGGCCGTAAAGACCGCTATATCGTGGGAGTCGACCGTCCCGCTTAATGCCATCTCGCGAACGATCCCCGTGGCCGCACCGGCAGATCCCAGCGCTGTGATAGGGACCGCAATGGCTTCCGGAGAGGCAAAACCGAAGAGCGGCTGCAGGATAACCTTCAGGCATTCCGCGATCCGGGGCAGCAGCAGGATCCCTTCATAGGCAGCGCCCGTATAGGTCCCGTCTGCCGAAGGCCCCTTGGTCAGAAGCATCACGAGGGTGCACACAACCAGCACGCCGGGAATGATCGAAAGACCGATCTCCACACCGCTTTTTCCGCCGTTTAACGCGGCCGTCAGGACCCGCATACCCAGGCTGGGTCCTTTTTTCTTGCCCAGATTGGCATCCGGGAAGTATGCCTCGGGCTCAACGTGAATATCTTCGGCATATTCATCGGGACCGAAGATCTTTTTCATGGAATGGATCATCAGACGGGTGCTGACAATACTGCCGATCACGGCGCCCAGATTGCCGATCAGGACCGCGCTGACCAGATGCGGCCCCTCAATGGTCAGGCCCAGCATGAACGTGGAGACGATGATCCCCATCCCGAAGGCGGTTCCCAGGTTCGTCAAAGCATAAAACTGGTATTTCTTGAAGTATTTGCGGAAGCCTTTTTCCTCCGCCAACGACAGGATGGCGGGATTGTCGGACAGATAGGTGGAGATCACACCGAGGGCGGCGGCGCCGGGCATCCCGTACAGGGGCCGCATCAGGGGATTGAGGAGCCTGTTGAGCAGGTCCACAACGCCGAATTCCGTCAGGAGCGCATCCAGGGCACCCATGATGACCGCTATGGCCATGATATAAAAGCAGGTATCGATCAGCAGGGAGAACGCCGTATTCATGATGGTGCGGAGCAGATTGGACAGCCCCATCGGTACGGCAAACAGAGCAATGCCTGCGATCAGGATCAGAAGGAATAGAAAAGGGGTCAGCAAGGATTTCCTTTTTTGACTGCTTTCGGGGCTGTGTTCCATCATCATAACGGCTCCTTTATTCTTTTTCGGCGGATCAGGACAGGCCCTTTTTATTTGCGGCTGATCAGTTCCTTTCCGGCGGCAGCGGCCAGCTTACGGCTGCGGCGCGTCAGGATCTCTTCGGATTTAGGCTGAATATCTCCGGATTTGGTCAGGGCCCACTTGGTCAGAAGCGGTCCGAATACTTCATACACCAGAACGGCGAACAGGACGATATTGCGGATGAGGGGCCCGTCTCCCGGGAGCTGGGCAGCTGTCACGCACATGCCGAGCGCAACACCGGCCTGCGGGAAAAGCGTTATGCCGAGATATTTGACGACATTGTGCGAACAGTGCATCATACGGGAGGAGATGCCGGCTCCGAAATATTTGCCCACACAGCGGAAAAGGATATAGATGACCCCGATCAGGAGGATGGTGGCCCGGGAAAAAACGCTCAGATCCAGATCCGCCCCGCTCAGAACGAAAAAGAGGACCAGAAGCGGAGAGGACCATTTGTTGGCGCGTTCCATCAGATCTTCCGCCAGCGGGGAAAGATTCATGAACAGGGTGCCGAGCATCATGCAGACCAGTAGGGAGGAGAAGCCGATCCGGACCGGTCCGATCTCAAAGGAAAGCATGGACAGACCCACCGTCAGAATGATGAAAGCGATGGTCATGGACAGACGGTTCGTATTGGAGTGGAACATGGTCTCCAGCTGTTTGAGGATGACGCCGGCCAGGGCACCGAGAATCAGTGACATCACGATCTCCACGAGCGGCTCGACGAGGATGGAGATCAGATCGGCATGTCCGGTCCCGAGAGCCTTGGCGATCCCGAAGGAGACAGAAAAGAGAACCAGCCCCACGGCGTCATCCAGCGCTACGATCGGCAGCAGGAGATCCGTCAGTTCGCCCTTGGATTTGTACTGCCGGACGACCATCAGAGTCGCAGCGGGCGCTGTGGCCGCCGCAATGGCACCGAGCGTCAGGGCGGCAGGCAGGGAGAGCGTCTGCGGAATCAGGAAATGCAGCCCGATCAGGGCCAGATCCACAGTGAAGGTGGTGAAAACGGCCTGGAAAACACCAATGATGGCCGCCTTCCGACCGATCTTCCGCAGAGAACTGAGATTGAACTCTGCTCCGATGGAAAAGGCAATGAAGCCCAGCGCCAGGTCTGAGAACAGCGACAGCGCTTCCACGCTATCATGACTGACAAAGCCCAGACCCGGGATTTCCAGCTGTCCGAGACAGAAAGGGCCAACGAAGACGCCGGCGATCAGATAAGCGGTCACGTCGGGGAGCTTGAGCTTTCCCAGAAGCCGTGTCGTCATCAGTGCAATAAAAAGTGAAACTGCAATCGAAAGTAATGCAACCATTATAAATCCTTCTTTTTGCGGGAAATGTCCTGCAAAAACCGACTTTAGCACTTTTACCTGTCAATATCAACAGTGAAATATGAGAAGATTCTGAGAAGATTCGGAGCCGGGAAGGCCTTAGTCCATTGACAAGTTTTCCCGGAAGACTTATGATAGAAAAGCAGTTCTTTAAGCCTGCAGTCAGACGGGATGGGCCTTTTTGTCCGATTCTGTCAGGAAAGGCCTTTTATGCTGAAAGATATGACGCTTGGTCAGTATTATCCGGCGGAATCTGTGATCCACCGCCTGGATCCGCGAACCAAGCTTTTGACAACGTTACTGTTTTTGATCTCTTTGTTTGTGGCACAGAGTCCCCTGTCCTACCTGGCGGCGGCTCTGTATCTTTCCATACTGATCGCGCTCTCGCATGTTTCGCTTCGCTACATGCTGCGCGGCCTGAAAGGCATTTTGTTCCTGCTGCTGTTCAGTGTCGTCATGAATATTTTCCTGACACCCGGGCGGGAACTGATCCGCTTCTGGGGCTTGCGCATTACAGAGGAGGGACTGATCCAGGCCGCCAAAATGGCGCTGCGCCTGACCATGCTGCTGCTCGGCTCCTCCCTGCTCACCTTCACCACGACGCCGACGGGCCTCACAGACGGACTGGACCAGGGACTGGGCTTTTTAAAGGTCTTTCATATCCCTGTCCACGAGATCGCCATGATGATGTCCATTGCCCTGCGCTTTCTGCCGGTCCTGACAGAGGAACTGGACAAGATCGAGCGGGCACAGATGGCCCGGGGCGCGGATTTTGAAAGCGGCAATATTTTCCGCCGGGCCAAGGCGCTGATCCCGATCCTGGTGCCGCTCATCATTTCGGCGTTTCGCCGGGCATCGGATCTGGCGACCGCCATGGAAGCCCGCTGTTATCACGGCGGAGAAGGCAGGACCCGTATGAAGCCCCTGCATTTTGGCAAGGCCGATCATCTGTTCCTGGCCATAACGGTCCTGTATTTTATCCTGATCATTCTGCTCTAGGAAGGAAAACGATATGCGCCGAATCATGCTGACGGTTGCCTATGATGGCAGTGCCTATCATGGCTGGCAGATCGAACCGACCGGGATCACCGTGGAGGAGTGTCTGAACCGGGCCTTAAGCGGTCTCCTGAAAGAGGAGATCCGGGTATCCGGCGCCTCCCGGACCGATGCCGGCGTCCATGCCAGAGGCAATTTGTGTGTCTTTGACACGGAAGCGCCGATCCCGCCGGAGAAAATTGCGCCGGCCCTTCTGGGGCGGCTGCCGGATGATATCGTTGTTCGCTCTTCCTGCGAAGTCCCGGCCGACTTTCACCCGCGGCACTGCGATTCCGTCAAAACGTATGAATACACCATCTATCGGGACCGGCTGCCGGATCCCCTGGTCCGCCGGACCAGCTGTTTCTGCTATCGGCCCCTGAATGTAGAGGCTATGCAGGAGGCGGGCGCCTGTCTGATAGGCGAACATGATTTTCAAAGTTTCTGCGCCGCCGGTGCGCAGGTCCGGACCACGGTCCGGTACATAAAATCCCTGACCGTCAGAGAGGAAGGCAAGTTTCTGATCATCCGGGTGGAAGGGACCGGCTTCCTTTACAATATGGTCCGGATCATAGCCGGAACGCTGATGCAGGCCGGCCTGGGGCAGATTTCACCATCCTATGTCAAGACGATCCTGGAAAAGCGGGACAGAAGTCTGGCGGGTCCCACGGCTCCGCCGCAGGGCCTGTGCCTTGCAGGGATCACCCTGTATCCGGAGGGCTTTCCGCCCGGTTTTTACGCCGAAAGGAGGTAAGGCATGGCAGGTGCCTATCGCTCATCGCGGTATGAAGAAGAAAGAAAAAGAAAACGCCGCAAGGCGATCCTGATGCGGATCCTGGTCGGATTCGTACTCGTGGGGATCCTGACGGGACTCTTTTTCGGTGTCAGAGCCGTCTACCGGCGCATTCATTCCTGGGTCGACTCTGTTATGAATGACCCGCTGCTGGAAACGACCAGTTCGGCCGCTGCCTCTCAGACCCGCGCGCAGACGACAGAAGCGCCGGATCCCCTGGCCCCGTATGAGACCGAGATCCGGGAAGCGGAATGGAAGGCCCTTTCCTATGATTATGATGCGGCTGTCATCCTGCTGCAGAGCCTGCCCGTTTATGCCTCCTCGGATACACTGAAGAACATCGTGCAGGACTATCTGAAAGCCAAGACGACCCTGGTCAAGCAGGATATCTCCAAGGTTTATCATGTCTATTTCCACTCTCTGATCGTGGAACCGGAAAGAGCCTTCGGATCGTATTCCCAGAATCCGGAGCATTTCAATCAGAGCATGACGACGCTTCAGGAATTTGAGAAGATCCTGCAGCAGATGTACGACAACGGCTTTGTCCTGGTGAATCTGCATGATATAGCCAGGAAAGACATGTCAGGCCGCTTTGCACAAGGCGCCATCCTTCTGCCGGATGGGAAAAAGCCTTTTGTTCTTTCGGTCGACGACGTTTCGTATTATGAAGAGTTGAAAGGGGCCGGTTTTGCTTCCAAGCTGCTGCTGGATGAAACAGGCCGTCCGGTTTGTGAGTACAGAGACCGGGAAGGCCAGATCCAGACGGGGGACTACGACGTCATCCCGATCCTGG
>CADBSR010000129.1 GCA_902797385.1 uncultured Lachnospiraceae bacterium | reverse complement strand
TTCTGCTCGCGCAGGCACTGTTCGGAAACCCGGACATTCTGATCCTTGACGAGCCCACGAACCACCTGGACCTGGACGCCATCGCCTGGCTGGAGGAATTCCTCATCAACTTCGAGAACACCGTCATCGTGGTATCCCACGACCGGTATTTCCTGAACAAGGTCTGCACCATGATCGCGGACATCGACTACGCGAAGATCCAGCTCTACGCCGGCAACTACGACTTCTGGTACGAGTCCAGCCAGCTGAAGATCCGCCAGATGAAGGAAGCCAACAAGAAGAAGGAGGAGCAGATCAAGGAGCTGCAGGAATTCATTCAGCGCTTCTCCGCGAACGCCTCCAAATCCAAGCAGGCGACCTCCCGCAAGCGCGCCCTGGAGAAGATCCAGCTTGAGGATATCCGTCCTTCCAGCCGAAAATACCCGTATATCGATTTCCGTCCCGAGCGCACCATCGGCAATGAAGTGCTGGAGGTGAAAAACCTCTCCAAAACGGTGAACGGCGTGAAGGTGCTGGACAATATCTCCTTCGTTCTGGGCCGCGAGGACAAAGTCGCCCTGGTCGGTTCGGATGAGCTGGCCAAGACCACGCTCTTACAGATCCTGATGGGCGAGGAGGAACCGGATGAAGGCAACTACAAGTGGGGCGTCACCACGACCCGGGCTTACTTCCCCAAGGACAGCTCCGCTGAATTTGCCAGCGACTTGACCATCACCGAATGGCTGACCGGCTACTCTCCCATCAAGGACATGACCTATGTGCGCGGCTTCCTGGGCCGCATGCTCTTTGCGGGCGATGACGGCGTCAAGCACTTAAACGTCCTGTCCGGCGGCGAGCGCGTGCGCTGCATGTTCTCCAAGATGATGATCTCCGGGGCCAACGTTCTGCTCTTTGATGAGCCCACCAACCACCTGGATATGGAATCCATCACCGCTCTGAACAATGGTATGATCAAGTTCCCGGGCGTGATCCTCTTCACCTCGCGGGACCATCAGATCGTGCAGACCACGGCCAACCGGATCATGGAGCTGGTCGGCGGCCGCCTGATCGACAAGATCACGACCTACGACGAATACCTGGCGGACGATATCACCGCCATGAAGCGTCAGGTCTACCATGCCAACACGGATGACCTGAACTGAGCTTCTTCGCCAGAAACTGAAAGCGGGCCGTTTCCCCTCTTCGGGAGAAAATGGCCCGCTTACTTTTCAGAAAGTTTTTTTCAAAAAAGAATGATATTTTGATCCGTGTCTGATATAATACATCTCAGATGAGGTGTCGGCCAGCCGATGCCCGGGGGAAAGGAGTTTTGAAGGAGAATGGAAAGATTTTGCACCAATTGCGGAAATCCCTTGGAGGAGGGCACTCTTTTTTGCCCGGAATGCGGACAGAAGGTTGAGATCCAGCCGTCTGTTCCCGAAACAAATTTCGTAGCCGCTGCCGCTGCTGCCGCTGCCGCGCCGGCCGCCGCTGCCGCCGATTACAACTTCGGCATGCCTGCCCAGACCGTGGCAGAACCGGCCGCCAAACCGGCTCCGGAGGTGGCTCCGCAAACCTATACCGCCCCGCAGCCTGAACCTGCCCCTTACTATGCTGCTCCGCAGCCGCAGCCTGAACCTGCCCCTTACTATGCTGCCCCGCAGCCGCAGCCTGAGCCTGCCCCTTACTATACTGCCCCGCAGCCGGCCGTTCCCGAGATCACGCCGGCCGCCGAACCGGCCGGAAAGGATCAGGTCGTCAAGACCGGTACCTATTTCTGGCTGATGCTGCTCTTTGCCATTCCGGTCATCGGATTCATCATCATGATCGTCATGGCCTTCACCGCCAAGAAAAAGAGCCTTAAGAACTGGGTGCGTGCGAACCTCCTGTGGATCATCATCCTGTTCATCTTAAGCCTCATTCTGGGACTGGTTGCTTATATCCTGGGCAAGAACGCCGGGATCGAGCTTACGAACATCGACTACAACGCCCTCTTCCAGAGCTTATTTGATGCCCTGGGGATCTGATGGCGGATCTTTCATCCATAAAAAAGCGTGGCTGCCTGAAAGGTTGGCAGCCACGCTTTTTTCTTGCTTTTTTTCTAACCCTTTTGCTTCTCGCTAACGGCTTCTTCCTGCTGAAGGTTTCATCCTAAAGGCGTTTCATCTTCTTTACCAGGGTAAAATAGTTTTTCCGGCCTTCGCGGCGGTAGCTGACGGCATCGGAGAACTGTCTCACAAAATAGATCCCCAGGCCCCCTTCCGGACGGTCCAGCGGACTGATCTCCGTATCCGGATCTGTTTTCTCCAGCGGATTAAAGGCCGTGCCGTTGTCAATAAAGCTCAGGCGCACCGTATCTCCGTTCCGGGCAAACATCACGGAAAGTTCGGGTTCTTTGATGCCTTCAAAGGCATAGCTGACGATGTTGTTCACCATCTCATCCGTCATCATGCCGATCTGAGCGACGCCTTCCGGATCCAGATCCCGGAGCCGCTTTTCCAGGGTATCGGTCAAGTCCGTGATCACGTTATAGTCCGGATTTTTGTAAGAGAAGCGCTCTGTCTCCTGCACGCTCAGCAGTAAGAGCGTCACGTCATCAAACTGCTCGGCCCCGCCGGCAAAAGTCTGCAGACCGTTCTGCAGCGCCGAAAGCATATCCGGTGGATCCTGCTCCAGGATCCCGCGGATGCGGTCATAGCCGAACTCCTCATCGGCCAGATTGATGCCTTCATTCAGGCCGTCTGTATAGAGCAGGAGCTTATCGCCGGTTTCCATTCTGAGGGAGTCTTCCTCAAAATCCATCCCGTCAAACAGACCCAGCACGATATTGGACTCCTCGCTGATCTTTTCCGCCTTCCCTGCCCGCAGCAGGAAGGGCTGCTCGTGGCCGGCCCTGGCATAGCACAGGCGGCGGGTGGAGAATTCATAGATCCCGAAGAAGGCCGTGATGAACAATCCCTCTTCGTTGTTGCGGAAAAGTTCTTCGTTGACCGCTTTCGCGATCTCGCCGGGACGCAGGCCCTGCTTCGCGCTGGCCTTGATGACTTCCTTGCCGCGCATCATAAAGAGCGAGGCGGGGATGCCCTTGCCGGAGACGTCCGCTATGACGAAGAACAGATGGTCCGCGTCTGTCAGGAAATAGTCGTACAGATCGCCGCCGACCTCACGCGCCGGCTTTAACACACTGTCCAGGTGCACGCCGGGCGAGGCAAAACCGCTCTCCGGCAGCGCTTCCCGCTGGATGCGGCTGGCAATGCTGAGCTCCGCCTTCATGCTTTCTTCCTGCTTCGTCTTTTCTGCCAGGGAGCTTACATATTCGACGATCTTCTCCTGCATGAGGTCCATCCGCTCCGAAAGATCCCCCAGCTCATCCCGCTGAAGCACCCCGGCCGAGATAGGCTGCAGGGTCTTATCTTCCGCCAGATTGTCGGTAAAGGCAGCGGCCGCCCGGGTCACACGGATCAGAGGACGCGCCACATAGCGGTCCACGAACAGCAGATAAACAAGCGAGATCAGCAGCGAAGCGCTCAGCATGATCAGGCCGCTCGTGCGCACGAAGGAACGCTGCGTCTGAAAGAGCGCTTCCGTTGAAGTCCGGAAGTCGATATAGACAGTGGCTTCTCCCTGTTCCGCGCTCACAGTAAGGCGGACGATGCTGATGCAGGCATTCTCCTCAAAATAGCTTTCCGGCTCCTCGCTTTTCGCCAGGTGAGCGCGCAGGTCCTCTCCCGCTTTTTCCGTACTGAGCGGGAAATGATAGTACGGCGCGCTTTCCGAGGCGGTATCCATCAGGTAGACGATATTGCCGTGCTCCTCATCGTAAAAGTAGACCGTGCCCCCGCTTAAGTTGTTGCTGGCGGAGACCAGACTCATCTGTCCCAGCAACTGGCGGTAGTTGTTGTTGAATTCCACCTTTTCATAGGACATGCCGAACCCCTGCTCCGGCGGGAAGAGCTCCGCGGTGAGCGTCTTGAAAAAGGTCCTCTTGTCGGCAAACTCGTCTTGTCCGAGGGCGGACATTTCCTCGATCTCCTCCCTGGATTCCTCGTAGATGGCCAGCCCCTGCTTAAAATATTTCACAAGAAAGTCGTCGTAACGCCGCCCCGCCTCTTCACTTAAATTCCAGGTGGCTTCCTCGACCTTGGACAGGGTCTCCCGCTGGATCTGGCGCGAAAAAATGGTATAGGAAATAAAGACGGAGGCCATCACCAGCGCCAAAGAAAGACCAAGTGTCAGGAACAGCACCTTCCGGCGGATCGGCAGTTTCATACGATGGTCAGGGTCTTGTTAAAACCGGCGACCTTGAAGATTTCCTGCACCACGCGGTTGATGTTGCGGATCACCATGGTATGGCCGCCCGCGATCGCCTGGCGCTGCAGCAGCACCAAAAGGCGCAGGCCGGCGGAGGAAATATACTCGACCTCGGTAAAATCCAGCTCCAGATCAAAATCCTTGACCTCGGCTTCCTCTAACTGTTTCTTCAGTTCCGCACTGGTAACGGTATCCAGCCGTCCCTTGATGGCGGCAATGGCTTTTCCTTCTTCTTTTTTGATCACAGCTTCCATCAATACTCTCCTCCTTCGGACATGACTTTAGTTGTTTTGCTTGCTTTCGACACGGACGCGTCCCTCGTGGACGCTCTGCCTGAAGAAATCCTTGACGGAGCAGCCTGCCCGGCCGGATGAGGCACAGGCACAGGCGCAGGCGCAGGACGAAACACAGGCGCAGGATGACGCGCAGGCGCACGAAGAGGCACACGACGAATGGTGTGAACCGCCGCCGGAGCGGGAGCCGCCGGAACGGGAGCCGCCGGAGCGGGGCCGGCTGACCGGCACATTGATCACATTGACCCGGATATACGTATTCGGAGAATCCCCGTAGCGGTAGGTGCCGTTCAGACGGTATTTTTCCGGCTTTTCGATCTGACTCTCTTCCACCACTTCCTTGCTCTTGATCATACTGCGGCCGCAGTATTCGCAGTTATCCTTGCCCTCCACGCGGGCAGACCCGCAGCCGGGGCAGAAATCGTAATAGGTGATCTTGGTCCGCGTAATCTTTTTTTCCGTCTGGCTTCCGGAGGCGTCCGTGCCGAAGCCGGAGCCGCTGAGGATCCATTTGAAAAATTTCACGACCAAGATGATCGGGACCGCGATGAATCCGAGGACGATCACCCCTCCGATCAGACCGCCTATGATCTCAAAGACGGACTCATCGTCGTCCTGACCGCCGTCCCATCCGCCCGGTGTAACGGGATCAGGCGTCACGTCCGCCTGACGGTCTTTGGAGAAGCCGAAGGCATCGTTCGGATAAACAACGCTCATGGTGTAGCGCTCGCCGGGCGAGAGCCTGGTCTTGAAGACCAGATATCCGTTCTCTTCATAGCAGTCCGGCTGCCAGGCTCCGGCGCGGTCCGCATTCCACAGGATGACCAGTTCATCCACCGAAAAATCGTCGAACCAGGCCGGTGTAAGCGTAAAGACCGTTTCCCCCTCGACCCATTTGTCGATCTGGTACATATGATCCTGATTCATAAAGAACTCGACGGTCACCACCTCGCCCTTGGCATAGCCCCGGTCCAGATGGATCTCGACGGTACTTCCTTTGTCGATGATCCGCCTGATATTGCCGCTTCCGGCCATGAGGTCGTCATGGTATTTGTTCGGAACGCCCAGGCTGATCCAGGTCAGCTTTTCGGAACCGCCGCCGTCGTACAGGACCTTCCATTCGATGTGATATTTCATGGTCAGGGTCGCGTCCTCGTTGACGTCGACCCGGATCGTAAAGTTCAGGATCTCATCCGTCGGCGCCGCCTCGGCGGTCCGCACGGAAAAAAGCAGGCAGACCGCAAGGACCGCCAGCGCGGACAGTATAAGCCTGATCCGGACGTGTGTTTTCTTCATCAGCAGGTCCTCCTTAAAGGGCATTCTCCCGTCATGGCGGAAGAATAGTTCCGGTTTGCCGCGCAGGCGTCGCTGTT
Source organism: uncultured Lachnospiraceae bacterium (assembly GCA_902797385.1). Taxonomy (GTDB): domain Bacteria; phylum Bacillota; class Clostridia; order Lachnospirales; family Lachnospiraceae; genus UBA6987. The sequence goes on along the minus strand of CADBSR010000129.1, from coordinate 7,119 downwards.
CCAGATCGTCTCCCAGGGGTCTGTGAGCATGTTTCCGAGCGGTGTGTCGGAGAGCCAGCTCTGGCAGGGCACCACGTTGCCGCCGGGCGTGACAGCCATGTTCGAAAGACAGGCACCGCAGGACGGAGAAGGGATGTTCAGTTCCTCAAAGACCTCCGGCCGGATCCAGCCCGGCGAAGTAAACGCGATCTCCATGCCGTTCTCATGGCAGTATTTCACCGCTTCGCGCAGGACCTGTTCCAGCTCTTCGCCTGTCAGCTGAAGCCGCTCGGAGGCGTCCTGTGCCGCATTGCCTGTCGTGATAAGTCCGGAGCAGGTGACGTAGATCACGCCCTTTTCCTTCAGGAACGCCAGGGTCTTCCTATAATCCCGGTTCAGCGTACACAGCGGTGTATTGATGCTGACCGAGAGGCCTTCCGCCAGCGCGTTTTCGATGCCTGCCACGGTGTTTTCGTACTGTTTTGCGCCGACCAGTGCGTTGTGGACGGCGGGATCGTCCGAATAGAAGGTGATCTGTACGCTGTCCAGCTCCGCTTCATGAAGCTTTTTGCAGTAGTCTGCCGTCAGCCTGATCCCGTTCGTGTTCAGGCGGGAAATAAACCAGCGGGCATAGCGGATCAGCTCGAAGAGATCGTCCCGCATGGTGGGCTCGCCGCCCGTGAATGTGACCTGCGGGATCCCTGCCTTTCGGCACCGATCCAGGATCATTTTCCACTCTTCCGTCGAAAGCTCCGCTTCGTCTGCATGGACCTGCCCGGCTGCGTAGCAGTGTACGCACTTCTGATTGCAGTGCCACTGTCCGTTTTTCGTCATGGCGCTGACCATCAGGTCCATGCGGTGCGGGGCTTCCATGAATTCTGCGTATTCCCCGATGCTCATGGAAGGGATATTCGTGGTGACTTCTTCCCGGTACGCGATCTGCCGCATGGTATCATAGATCTCAAGGATGGAACGGCGGATCCGCCGGCGGGAAAGGACCGGAATGATCTCCTTCACGTTTTTCTCTGTCTGATCCAGGATCCCCTGGATCTGATCCTGTCCGATGGCGCAGCCGTCATAGCGGTTCGTCTCACGGATCATTTCAGAAAGGATGACAGCGTACACAAAACTGATCGGCACGATATCCGTTCCGTTTATGATGGCGATGCTCGGATTCAGTGTGTTTTCTTCCTGTTTCGGCGGGATCAGATGGATCCGGATGGTCCCCGGACCGGCCGGGTTCAGCGTCGTGTGCTGGACCGCATGAAAAGCCGAATCCATATAGGCCCGGATATTCCGGACCGTCTTCGTCTTCCGGAACATTTTTGGTATGATGATCATGCTTTCCCTCCCTTGTCCAGATCGATCTCCATTATTGTATTATTTGTGTTGAAAACGCGCAAGTAAAATATTCTCTCCACAAGCCCCCGCACCAGATGCAGGCCGGAGGTAAGGTCGGTGCTTTCATCCTCCTTCACGGAGGTGGGGTCAAAGACGGTCCCGTCGTCCCGAAGGCGCAGGACCATTTTATTCTCCACGATCTTGAGCGAGGCGTCGATCACGCCGGCCGTCCCGTTTTTATACCCGTAGTTGACGATATTGTCCGCGATCTCCTCTGCGGCCAGCCCTATGATCTGAGCATCCCGCTCATTCATATGATGCGCCTGGGCATAGCTCACGATCTCTCTGGAGAGCGCGGCGGATTCCTCCAGGGTGTTCCCGATGCTGACGTCGTAAACGTCCCGGGCTTCGAAAGGCGGGATCATCCAGATGCCATAGGCCTGCTGGCCGCGTTTTTTATTTTGCCACAGGACGTAAACCCAGGTCAGAAGGACCGTGCCAAACTCCGTCAGCGTCATGGCCAGGGCGTAACCCTTTAAGCCCTGCGCATGCAGCAGCCAGAACAGAAGCGGCAGCGGCAGTATGATCTCGCTTAAAATGACCGACAGCACGGACGGCCTGGTCTCCCCGATGGACGGGTAGTAGACCTGGATGAATTCATTGATTTCGTAGGGCAGGAAGCTGAGCACATACAGGCGCATGATCCATAAGCCTTCCGACCCCTGATAGTCAAAGCCGAACAGACGGCAGTACAGCGTCGGGGAGATCAGGATCAGCACCATGATGACCGCCGTGATGCAGCAGGTCAGGCCAAAGAGCGTCCGGGCCGAGGATTTTAAGGAATAATAATCCTCCTCCCCGTGAAAGACCGCACAGAAGGTCGGGACCAATTGCTTGACGCCCCCTGCGAACAGCTCGAAGCCAAAGACAAAGTTTGCCATGACGCCGAAAAGGATCTGCTCGGAAGGATCTGTGACCAGGCGGGCGATCAGGATATTGGCGACCGACATCTGCAGGGCATTGAGCAGGAAATTCAGGGCTTCCGCTGCAGAGGAGACCGTGCTTTCCTTTAAGGCAGACGGCTTGAGGCCGCTCTTTACTCTGAAGTGCAGCATGCGCCTGTCCGAGCGGCAGTACAGAACCAGTGTCACGGCCAGACCGATCAGATAGCCGATCCCGGTCGAAAGCGCCGCCCCCGTCAGACCCAGCTGAAGCGGCCCCAGAAACAAAAGCTCCAGGCCCAACTTCGTAACACTCGCAATGATGATCAGGGCCGATCCCAGATGCGGATGGTTGTCCGTGGACATAAATGACGAAAACAAGAGAGCCAGGGTCAGGATCGGGTCGATCAGCATATTCAGGAAGATATATTCCCGGCCGAGTTCAGTCATCTCCGGCGGAGTATACAGTCCGGCCAACGGCCCCGCCAGCGGAAAGGCAAGGAGCGCAAAAATGAGCGAGAGTGCCGTCCCGAAGAGCAGGCAGACGGAAAAGGCCTCATCCGCCTTTTCCCGCTCCCGCTTTCCCAGATAGTTGCCGATCACGATAGCGCCCCCGATGCTTAACGCAAAGCCCGGGAACTGGACCACCAACAGGACCGGCATGACCAGGCCGGTCACGGTCAGGGCTTCGCCGGAGACCATGTTGCCCACCAGGATCCCCTCCAGAAGCGAACCGAACTGCATGGCAAAGACCATGAGCGAGGCCGGGATCAGATACTGGACGATCTTCCGGTTCAGGAGTCTGGCATTTCTCTTTAACACTTAAATATCCCCTCTTGCAAAGAAATCCAGCGACTGCAGCGCTTCGATCACGTTCACGAGATAGGCTTCGTCGGTGATCGGCCACTTGTAGCCCAGGCGGTACAGTGCCCGGATGCTGAAGCGGTTATCCGTCAGGATGTACTCATGCAGTTTCTGATCGCTGGAGGCGTACGAGATAAGGCCGGCCACCAGCATATTGATGTTTTCATCCTCCATCATGGCCGCTAACTTCTCCTGGAACAGATCGTCCGGCACGATCCGGATATCAAAGCCGGTTCGGTTCATGGCTTCAATGATATCGCCCATCTCCACCTCATGCGAGTTGGCCGCATGGAAGAGGGTATATTCGGCCGGCGTCTTGGCTAAGAGCAGGATCACCTTCGCGACCTCGTCAATGGGGGAGAAGTCCACTCTCGTATCGCAGCCGCTCACCGGGAAAGCACCCAGCGCCTGGTAGCCTTTCAGGTCGCGGATGAAGCCGTTCGTGACGGAATTGATCTGGAACTCGCCGTCGCTCTGGCGGCCCATCAGGTTGCCGACGCGGATGATCTTGAAATCCAGGCCTTCGGCCTTTGCTTCCATGAGCGCCTGCTCGGCTTTGTATTTGGAATTGACGTATTTGTTGGAAATATCCTGACCCACAGCCAGCTGGTCTTCCCGCAGGCGGAAGCTCTCCGGGAATTTCCCGTCGATATTCTCGCCGGCGACCGAAAGCGTGGAGATCTGGATCAGTCTTGTCTTCTTTTCCTTGGCCAGCGTGATGAGGTTCTTCACCCCGCCGACGTTGACGCGTTCAATGATATCATCCGCCGCAAAGTGCTTGACGCAGGCCGCGCAGTTGACGATGGTATCGAAAGTTTCCGCTGCCAGCTTCTGTGACAGGGCGCTGTCCGTGACGTCGCCGTCGATCACCTGCACCAGACGGTCCACCTCTTCATCCAGCGGCGAATCGAAGTAGTACATCAGCATGGCTTTTAAGCGTGTTTCGGCGTCCAGGTCGCGGCTTCCGCGCACCAGGGCCAGCACCGGAACCTCCTGCCGCAGGAGTTCCCGCAGCACATGGATGCCGAGGAAGCCCGTCGCACCAGTCAGGAGCACGCGTCCCAGCTCTCTTTCGGCCCGGATCCCGTCCAGATGGGCCAGCGTATTGAAGGCCAGCGCTTCTTCGCCCTTGGGGCCTTCATCTGCCTGCACCTTCGTTTCTTTCTGGCCGGAGACAGCGGCCACATGACGGGCCAGTGCCTCGACGGTCGGGTTGTCGAAGACATCACCGTAGGCGATCGGCAGGCCGGCGCCCACCGCCAGCATGGCGACCTTGGAGACAGACAGGGACGTTCCGCCGCGGTCGAAGAAATCTTCGTCCACGCCGACTTCCTTCACGCCCAGCGCCCGGGCAAAGAGGGCCGCGATCTTTTTTTCGGTTTCATTGCGCGGCTGCCTGATCTCGCGTTTTCCTTCCGTCAGGACCGGTTCAGGGAGCGCCCGCTTATCGACCTTGCCGCTCGGCGTCAGGGGGAATTTATCCAGCTGGATCATGACCTTCGGAATCATGTACGGCGTTAAGCTCCGGCCGATGAATTCGGTCAGTTTTTCCTTGTTCACCGGCTTGCTGGCCGTAAAGTAGGCCGCCAGATAGTCGCCTTCCGCCGCATTGTTCTTCACCACCACAATGGCTGTGGAGATGGTATCGTAGGCCGCAATAGCCTTCTCGATCTCATCCAGCTCGATCCGGAGGCCGCGCAGCTTGACCTGGTTGTCCAGGCGCCCGAAGAATTCGATATTGCCGTCTTCGTTGTAGCGGGCCATATCCCCCGAGCGGAAGGCCCGTAAGCCGTTCACGCTTATGAAGCGTTCCGCCGTCTTGTCCTGAAGGCCCAGATACCCCATGCCGACGCAGTCGCCGGCCATGGTCAGATCACCGATGGCGCCGATGGGTAAGATATGACCGTGCGGATCCAGAAGGTAAAGCTTCGTATTGCCGACCGGTTTGCCGATGGTCAGGTATTCATCCGTCACATGGGCATAGGTGCAGGTCACCGCGGTCTCGGTCGGGCCGTAGCCATTGAAGAACTGGGCACTCACGCCCTCTTTTCTCAGCTTTTCGATCAGCTCCACCGGGACGGCCTCCGCCCCCATATCCAGGACCTTTAACTTCCGCAGCACCTTCAAGACCGGTTCCACGTCGGCTACATTGGCCACATAGGACGGCGTCAGGAAGGTCAGGTTGACCCCGTTCTTTTCGAACATGTCCGCCAGAAGCATCGGGTTTTCGATCTCCGCTTCCCCGGCCATGACCACGGTGTAGCCGTGGCTTAAGGGGATGCATTCCTCCTGCAGGGAAGCGTCAAAGGACAGCGAAGCAAAGGCGCACGAGACGACGTCCTCTCCGATCAGACGGTACTCATACGTCGCCAGATTCTTGCCGTCCAGACAGTAGTTGACCAGGTTGCGGTGGGCGATCATGACGCCCTTCGGCTTGCCGGTCGAACCGGAGGTAAAGATCACGTAGGCCAGGCTTTCCGGATCGATCTCCCACTCCGGATCGGCCGCATTCCCGGTCTGCTTCAGCGCATCCACGCTGTAGACCGGAACCCCTGCCTTCCCGAGCGGGTCTTTCTTTTCCTCCAGGAGCGATGCGGTCGTCACCACCGCCCCGGCTCCCGAGGCTTCTATGATATACGCGATGCGATCGTCCGGATACTTGGGATCCACCGGGACAAAGGCAGCCCCGCTCTTGATGATCCCCTGCCGCAAAGCATACGCATCTCTTACGCGCGGCACCATCATCACGACCTTTTCGCCCTCCGCCAGGTCTCTTTCACGAAGGCCCCGCGCAATGCGGTTCGCCGTTTCATTGAGCTCACGGTAAGTGTAGCTTCCGTCCGGCGCGATCAAGGCCGTCTTGTCCGGAAGACGCTTCGCCTGCGCCTCGAAGAGGCGATTGAAGCTGGTCTTCGGCAGGGGGACCGCGGTATCGTTGAATGTCTCATAGAGCGCTTTATCTTCTTCGCTCACGAGGTCCAGATCCCCGATCCGCCGCACTGCTTCGACCTGCGTCAGGATATGGACGAAGGTCCGGTGGAAGGAGGCGACGGCGGCTTCATTGTACTGCGAGCCATCGTATTCATACCGGAAGCGGAAGCCGTCTTCCTGCGGGAAAACGTCCAGGGAGAAGGCCGACTTGGGTGTGTCCGAATCCAGGACTCTGGCCCCTGCCGGCACCCGGCCGATATGGTCAAAGCGGAAGGCGGAACCGTGGTAAATGAACATGGTCTCCGCGTTCACACCGAAGGCGGACGCGATCTCCGCGAAGGAATACAGATCGTGCGTCTGCGAGGCTTCCAGCTGGGCCTTGACCTTGCGCATGGCCTCGATCAGGTCTTCCCCGTCCTGATACTTCATGAAAACCGGCAAGGTCTTGACCAGCATGGAGACCAGGTTCACGGTCCGGGAATCACTGCGGCCGTTGTAGATGGTCGCGTAGAGGGCTTCATCTTTATACAGATATTTGGAAAGCGTAAAGCCGAAGACGAAGTTGAAAACGGCGTTTAAAGTCAGGCCGCTCCGCTCGGCGAAGCCTTCCAGTTCTTTCTTCGAGAGGGAGACCGTCAGATCCGCTGTCCGGAGCTTTGCTTCTCCCGTCTTTAACGACTTCTTCATGCGCAGATCGGGATCTGCCCCGGCCAGGAGCGTTTCAAAATACGCCCGGTCAGCCTCCAGCCGCTCGCCCTTTCTCTCTTCTTCTTCCTCCAGCGCCAGCTCATAGCCGGAAAAATCTTCCGTCTCAAGCGCTTTGCCCTCGAAGGCATCGGAGAGATCCTGCAAGAGGATCACCTCGCTGCTGCCGTCGCACAGGATATGGTGGAAATCCATGAAGAGATGAACCTGTTCTTTTCCCTTATAGATCTCCGCGCGATACAGATCGCCGCCCAGGAGCGTAAAGGCGCGGATCAGGGCCGCATCCTCCGGCAGCTCACCTTCGATCAGGCTCACCTTCGGGGTCCTTTCTTCCCGCCGGATCACGACGTCGCCGTCA
>CADBSR010000128.1 GCA_902797385.1 uncultured Lachnospiraceae bacterium | reverse complement strand
GCCATTCGGCCAGGCGTAGATCATCGGGAGTTCTATGTTGTGGTAGTGGATATATCCTAAAACGGCCTCGTGGGGCCAGTCGTAAATTGGGGCGTAAATGGTCTCCCCAGACTTCCGGCGGGTAAAGCCCTCTTTCCCGCAGGTGTTCCCGTCGATCACCCGGTGCCCGGTCAGCAGAATATCCAGGCCCTTTTGGTGATAGTATAGGATCTGCGATCCGCGCTGCATGATCTGATTCCAGCGCTGCATTTCCTTCCCCTTTGGGAAAATCAGCTCCGGGTGCGCTGCGAGAAAGTCCAGGTCGAAGTCTCTGCGGATGACCTCGCAGCCATCCGGTTTGTGGGAGAGCAGCCACGCTTCAAAAGCGGGAAATTCCAGCTTTGTGAGGAACAAGGCGCAGTCAGTGACGCCAGCTCTTTGGCAGAGATCTGCCAGCACAAGAGAATCTTTCCCTCCGCTCCACGCATAGGCGGCTTTTTTCCCGTCCGTCGCCGTCCGGATGCGCTCAATGGCGGTCTGAGCGAACTGCTCGCACTCACCAGGAGTGATTAGCTTCTCTATATGCTTCATAGCGTCGTTCCAGGGAGCGTCGCTGTGATAGCTCTGCTTGCGTTTTAGCACGGTCTTCATGCCGCGGCCTCCCCTCTGCGGGCGAGGCGCAGCACCAGTGCCCAGGCCAGCATGCCCAGGATCAGCCACAGCCGGGATTCAGCCATCAGCGTCCAGACGCCCATCACGCCCAGCGGCGCGACCAGCACCCAGAAGGCCAGGGCGAACACGTTGATGCCCAGGCCGATCTTCTTCCCGAAGACGGCAAATTCCGAGTAGATAAAGGAGCTTAAAGAGGAAATCGCCAGGACCGACAGCAGCACCGCCTTGCAGACGTTCAGCGCCGGCGAAACCGTCGTGAAGATCAGAGAGAAGGCGAAGATAAGATAGAGACCGAAGCCCGCACCGCCCTGGATAAAGGCTTTCGTAATGTCGCAGTTGGCAACGGCCTCGTCGTTCTTCTCGTTGTAGTCGATCAGCTTGAAGAAATACGGGTAAGTGAACGGCCCAGGCAGCAGCAGGAATCCTTTATAGAGCCCCTGCGGTATGTTTTCCACGCCCATGGACAGGCCGTCGAAGTGGAAGCCTGCCGCAATGCCGGACACCACGGACAGCACCAGCACCAGGGCGTAAATGAGATACATTCCGCCGTTGTCGGTGATGATGTTTGCCAGGATCCCACGGCGGTAGAGCGCCACAATGAACGCCGCCGTAAAACCATAGGTCAGGATCTTTCCGCCCAGTGCTCCGAGCGCGGTTGACGCCCATGCTTCCTGTATGGCCGTCATACACAGCCAGATCTGGAAGATGGAGAACAGTGCCAGGATGATCCGGCAGACCCTTGTCCTCATGACCTCCCGCACCGTCGGCAGCTTCCAGATGATCAGCCCGAACACCATGCAGGCAATGGTGTTGAACAGGCACCAGATCAGGGCCGGAAGCACGCCGATGGTGTTTGCCATCGTTGTGGAGTTCATCAGCGATCCAGCCCCCGCCCAGGAAGCGGCGATAGACAGTGCGTAATAGATCTGCGGATTGCGTTTGAGTTTTTCTGTCAGTGTCTTGAACATATGACACCCTCCTTTGTTTTTTCGTCCGCACGTAGGCGGCGATATTCAAAGGAGGGCCACAACGCAGAAAGCACCCGGCGGCGACCGGGTGGTCCCTTGATGCGGTTTGCGAGTCTATCAATACCACAATTTGTGGGTGATAGCAAGTGACGCGGCGGAAAACGGCGTTGCAATGTTACAGGGGCCAGTTTTCCCTTTTCGCTATGTCCCAGGACGTAAAAGGCTGTTTCTCGCCTATGGCGTCCTCCAGGGCCTCATACAGGCCGCATGCGTCGCAGACATAAACGTCGATCCTGCGGCTGAGGGCGTTCCGCGCCGGATCCTCGTTCATCTTCCACTCCCCGCACCTGGGACAGGGGAAGTTGTGTTCCCTCTGCCGTTTGGCGAAACGTAGGATCTTTGCCCTGGCTTCTTCTTCATTCATGATTGGCTGCCCCCCTCTCCGGCGAAGGCCACGGCAGCCTCCACGCTCTCGAATTCTCTTATGAACTTCCCGTCAGCATCGTAGAGCCTCACGGCTTTAAGCGTGCCATTCATCCGGCAGAACTCCTGCAGCCACCACTCCCGCCCTCCGGCGGTGATGCGCTCGGGATCCCCGATCAGATCTCTGTACATTACTGCACCTCCTTACTGACCACACCGTCGCAGCACAAACCGCCTGAGTGTCTGGCGTTTTTCATCACCCGTAAAAAGGTGTTCATCCGATCGGCAAAGTCCTCGTCGCTGATGTAGATTTCCAGCTCCTCAGCATCTCCATCCTTCACAGTCAGGTCGCTGTACTGGATATCACCATCGGCCACACCATTGACCAGCCATCCTTCAAAGACGCCCTCGTCGTTGATGTTCCTGGCAATAAACTCCATAGCCTTGACCATCTTTATTCTCTCGTCGATATTCATGTCAGTGTCCTTTCTCGCCTGCCATCATCAGCGTCGGGCGGCGATCCCCGGCGGACGTTCCCCCTTGCGGGGGGAGCGTTTCGGCTTTACTTGATGCAGTATCCAGGCTCGCAGATAACCGCGATCAGCTCTATATCGGTCGTTCCGAGCGTCGCGCGGTAGGTGTAGCGTTTGTAGTGGAGGAAGTCATCGACCGTTTCTTTTTCCTCGGCCACAAAAGCACTCTCTCTGTCCGGGTCAGCCTGCGTCTCGGCAACCTGCCGCTTGAGGCTTTTCAGCTTCTGCTTGTAAACTTTCTCACTAATCGGCACGACTGTTTCAAGCGTGTCCAGTACGTTTATCTCCATTCGATAGGATTTGGTTTTCATTGGTGTTTCCTTTCTGCCCTGCCATCGTCAGGCTGCGTGGGGCGGTTCGCAGCGACGGGCTTTCGCCCGTTTCGGCTTATTCTGCGTAAATCGTCAGGTCATTGTCTCGGACGGAGAAGGTGTTGACTCTCAGGCTCCCGACGTCGATCTTTCGATCCCCGTCATATTTGAAGTAATTGCACTGCCGCATGGCATCGTAGAACATCCGCCAGTCTTTTTCGTTGGTCGCATCACAAATCGTTACCTTTGCGTTGCTTCCCATGCTGTACTTGTCCAGAAATTCTTTAACTTTCATGTTTTGTCCTTTCTGCCCTCGTGACCTCCGGGGCGGGTAGTTTCTATCAGATAATGCTTGTCGGATTGATCGTCTCGCTCTTTACAAGCCAGCGCCTCGGGGCTCCATTCGGGTAGCGCTCCCAAAGAGAAATCGTCCAGGCGGATTTGCTTCTTTCGGCCGTGCGCTTCACCTTTTCAAAGAACTGCATCGAGTTTTTCAAGGCATCCTCCCCGGAAAACTCAACCGTCTTAACTCGGAACTGCTGCCCTGCTTTGACCGGGTGAGTGCCATACTGGACTTCGTAATCTACCATTTTGTGTTCTCCTCTCTTGTTTTCTGTATTTATTATAAACCAAATCTTTTATCTTGTCAACTATTATTTTTAACTTTTTGGATTATTTTTAAAAAGTTTATTGACTTTTTTACCCTTTTTGGTTTATAGTGTTCCAGAGGTGATTTAATGACGGCAAGACAGATCATTGAAATGGCTCTCGGCTATGCTCAGCTGACCAAAGCCGATCTCGCGTCCCGTCTCGGCTGGTCTCCCCAGCTTTTGAACAAGCGGCTGAATACAGGAAAGTTCACCGTCGAGGAATGGGATCAGATCGGCAAGGCGATCGGCGCCGAGTGCCTGGTTGTGTTCCGCTTCCCTGACGGGAAAGAAGTGTCCTGAAAAGCAAAAAAAGACGCAGACAGCCTTTCGTGACTGCCTGCGTCTTTTTCTGTGTGGCTATTTGTTTTTGTTCGGGACCCGCTGAATCAGTTCTTCAAGCTCGCACCCGAGAACTTCACAGATCTTGTCCATGTGGCCCAGGTTGATCCGGTCTGTCAGTTCGTTGTAGTATTCGTTGATCGTAGCTATCCGGATGCCTGTTTTCTTTGACAGATCCTTTTGCGTCAGCCTCCTTTCGCCGAGGAGTCTGGACAGATGTATCCGTATCATTGTGTTCGCTCCTTCTGCGGAATAATCTACCGCATTCATGATGAATTTTGGCTATTTTGGAAGAAAGATCGCTATAACGGAAGATTATTACAGAAAACGGAGGTCCGCGAGGGCAAAAAGAAAAGGCTCCAAGCAATAAACGCTTGAAGCCTATTTCTTCAGTACGGCACAACAACCACGATACCATATTCGCAGATGGTCAGTGTTCGTACAGGCAGCATCTGGTACCCCTGATTTTCACTTGTACGAACATTTGTGCAGGTCTCTCCCGCCCCTTCGACAGAGCTTATATCATCAAAGGGGATTTCCAAATCGTCACCTGGTCCTCGGTTCAGGACGATCTTCAATCGGTCATCGTAAACGTAGATGGCCTTGATGAATGTGTTGATCAGATCCTTCTGGTACTTTCGGTCATCAATGTTCTTGTCCCTGAACCGCTCTATTGAAAACCGGAGCTGATCCGGATCGAGCTGCATCAGCAATCGGTTCTCTATTCGTATTCGCGCATCGAGGTCTTTCTTCTTGCCCTCAAGCTCCAGCATTCGGTCCTTTGTCGTATCGGTGATGATGCCGGCCTCGATTGCCTTCATCAGGTTCGAGATGGCCTTTTCCGTTTCGGCGAGCTCTTTCTCCATCGCCGTAACTGCCGACTGCCCGCGCATCGTAGTCATGAACTGCTGGTACCCATCCAGCAACCAGTCGATTGTGTCATCGTCCAGGATGATCTTCTTAACCGCATCGATCACGGCCTTTTCGATCTTCTCTTTCCGCTCGTTCTTCTTGTCACATTCGTGGGCCTTCTTGCCGTTGCACAGATAGTAATAGTGCCGGTCTCCGCTCTTGGATGTCCCGCAGATCCCGACCATCGGTTTGCCGCAGAGCCCGCAGAACAGTTTCCCGGTCAGCATATACTCTTCCTTCCCCATCTGCCGGCCTCGCGGATTTTTCTTTGTGGTCAAGATCGTCTGCACCTCCTCAAAGGTGGCCCGGTCGAGAATGGCCGGTATGCCGCCCTCGGTCCTTATCCCTGAAAACTTATAAACGCCGATGTACTTCTCATTTCGCAGCAGCGTGTTGAAACTGCCCCGTTGCCATTCGAAGCCGCGCTTTGTCTTAATCCCACGCAGGTTGAGATCGGTCATAATGTCCTTGTGCTGCCAGCCGTCAATAACCCTGTTGTAGATTTCCCGGACGATCTCCGCTTCTTCCGGTACGATTTCAAACCGGCCGTCCTCGCCTTTTCTGTATCCGAAGGTCAGGCTGCCGTTTACCATGCACTTTTTGGCATTGTCCATCATGCCGCGTTTCACATCCTCGGCCAGAGCCTCGGAATAGAACTGGTTCACGTTCATCATGTTCCTCAGCGCAAACCGACCAGCCGCATTGTCCTCGAAGTCCTCTTCCACATAGACCGTCTTCACGCCCTGCTCTTGGAGCGTTACGTCGTTGAGCATCGCCTCAAGCATATTCCGGCCCATCCGGTTGGATTTCCATGCGAGGACGTAGTCGAACTTTCCCAGCCTGGCATCTGCCATCATCCTCTGGAAGCTCGGCCGGTTGTCCGTCCTTCCGGAGATTGCCTTGTCCGCATAGATGTCACCGACCTGCAGCTGATACCGATCGGCAAGGTTCCTGCACCATTCGACCTGCTGCTCGATGGACACCTCGCGCTGGTTCGCGGAGGAATAGCGGGCATAGATCACCGCCCGCTTCCCTTCGCTCTTCTGGATCTTCCGCTTCGCGATCTTGCCCGCCTCCTTCTCAGTTGAAGTGTACGGTCAGAGGATCAACATCAAAGATCTTATCCCAGTTGTCGCAGTCATAGACGAACAGGTCAAAGACTACATCCTCGATTTTTTCATTTTCTTCTATTTCTGCATCGCTGATGGTCAGATAGATCTCGCCCTTCTTCTTGTGCCCTGCCGTGATCTCCACGATGCCGGAGTTGTCCACATCCCATCCGTTTACCGAGGCAGAGTCGAACAGGATGGAAATCATCTTGTCGGTATCGTTGATTACTACCGCTTCCAATTTGAGATTTGCTGTCTCGGAATACTTCTCAACATCATACTTGCCGGTCAGATAAACCTTGACGCCGTCCTGATCGATCAGCGCGGTATCCTCCGCTGCAGCCAGCTCCCGGCTCTTCAGTTCGTTCCGTGCTCCGTTGATCAGATCGTGCAGCTCCTCATCCGTCATTGCGGCAAAATCCGGCGCTTCCTTGTCCTCTGCAAAGGCAAAGGTCGGGATCAGCATGATGACGATCAGCACCCAGATCAGCATTGTGGATAGTGTTTTCTTCATTGTTTGTACTCCTTTCAGAAATTACGGTTTCCGTTATTTTCTTCCGTTTCCAATTTTCTTTGTTGCTTTTTGTAATTATTGTGTTATTATTCGTCCACTGCCGGCAGAACAATTCTTTGGATTGGAGCAGTAAAAATGACAGATGAACAGATCAAAATCATCATGTCGTCT
>CADBSR010000127.1 GCA_902797385.1 uncultured Lachnospiraceae bacterium | reverse complement strand
TCGTAGGTGCCGTTGTCGCAGTTGAGCATGTCATAGCCGGCATCCTGCAGGTATTTGACAGCCCATTCGCTCTCTTCCATGTCGCGGCCGATCTCATTGTACTCTTCGCCGGGCATAGCGCCTTCGCGGAAGGCCTTGGTCTTGGAAAGCACGGAATACCGCAGGGAAACCGGGTAATCCTTGCCGCATTTCTTCTTGATTTCTTCCACGATCTCCACCGCGAAGCGGTAGCGGTTCTCGCGGGAGCCGCCGTATTCATCCTTGCGCTGGTTCGTATATTTCAGCGTGAACTGGTCCAGCAGATAGCCTTCATGAACGGCATGGACCTCCACGCCGTCGACGCCGGCTTCCTTGCACAGACGGGCTGTCTCGCCGAAGGCGTACACGATATCCGCGATCTCCTTCTTCGTGACCGGCCGGCAGGTCACTTTATCGTGCCAGCGGTTCGGCAACACAGAAGGCGCCGCCGTCAGATATTCGGCATCGATGATGGGGCTCGCGATCCGTCCGAGCGGCTTATTGTAGGCGAGCAGAGCCAGGGCATCCGAGAGAGCCATGGAGCGGCCGAAGCCGGCTGTCATCTGGATAAACATCTTCGCACCGGTTTTGTGCAGTTCATCCATGAACGCTTTCAGCTTCGTGAATTTCCCTTTGTTCTGATACAGCCATCTGCGTCCGAGCACGTCGCGGATCGGAGCAATTCCGGGGATGACCAGGCCACAGTTGTTGTCTGCCACGTTCTTTAACAGCTTGGCTGCCTCCTGGTCAAAGTGGTTCGGCTCCATCCAGCCGAAGATACAGGTCCCGCCCATGGGCGCCAGGACGATACGGTTCTTGATTTCCAGATTTCCGACCTTCCAGGGCGTAAAGAGCGGAGCATACGCTTCTTTCATAGATCCTCCTTACATAAATCAGCAGTTTTCCGTCTGCAATATCACTTCGTTGTTTTCAAGGTCCACGGAAGCAATGCTTCCCTTGACCTTCAGGACCTGACCGAAGAGATCGCGCAGAATGACGACGCCATCCTTCACCTCGATCCTTGCGGTGTTGTCCATCAGCAGTTTTTTATCGGAAGCCCGATAAATATTGGAGAGACACATATATCAGGGATCCTCCCCGGCAGAAGCCGCATTCAGTGCTTCCAACAGCGCCAGATTGGCTTCAACCATACGGGCCCGGGCGATGCGGAGCTTTTTCGCGGCCAGAGGTTCTTCAGCCTTCTCAAAACGTTCCGCCAGTGCTGCCATTTCTTCCTCGTGGTGACGGTTGTGGTCCAGCATGTGGGCCAGCAGCAGGGTGCTCTTTTCCAGGTCGGTCATGCTGCAGGGCTGACCGGAGCCGGTACCATGATGATCGTGATGATTGGTCTTCATACATGCCTCCTTGGTTTTTACACCTTTTTCTTTCCCATATGCATTTCGCGCATGCCTTCGACCTCATCGCAGACGGATTTCAAGCTGCAATGACCGCAATCCGTCGGCAGGCCGTCCAGAATGTGGGAAAGGGTCTTTGTAATATCATCTGCCTTTTTCGCGTTAGGTTTTAACTGTTCCACCAGGGCACGGTCCGTGATGAAAAGGATCTTCACAGACTTAACGCCCGGTACCTTTTTGTATTTTTCCAGATAAGCCTTGCCGATCCGGTCAAAACAGATCCCGGCTTTCAGTGCGTCCCGGCTCACCCGCACCTGCTCTTCAAAACTGGTGGAGGAGACCCGGACCATGTACCCTTTCGGAAAAACATGGTAGCGGACGAACTCCATCTGCCGGATCATGTCATGGCCGGCGTCATCCTCGCTGATCTCCTGCGTTTCCAGGATCACGATCCGTGCAAACGCCGTATCCGCCTTCAGCGCCGGCAGGTCCGGGCCTGCCACCAGGATCTCATCGCCCTGATACGCCGGATCCGTTGTCACCAGCGTATAATTGGCGGAGGGCAGACCGGAGCCTCCCAGCTCGAAAGCGGCGCTTCGTTGCATGATCAGCTCGCTGTTTTCGGTCACGGGCCAGGCCGTTACGGCATCCGCGGGGAAGCGTTTCGCGCTCCCCGCCGCCGTCATGGTTTCATGAATGATCGAATCGTAGAGTTTCATAGTCTAGAACTGTATATCCGCCTTCTTTTTATCGAAGATCGTGTTCACGCGCCGATAAGCCCATTCCATCAGCTTTTGATCCAGGTTCCAGAAATAGACCACGAACAGGACTCCCAGCGTGATGAAAAAGATCTTACACAGCAGCAGCAGGATCTTTAAGCATTTTTTCATGGCATCTTTTCCTTTTTATTTTCTGGCCAATCCCTTCTGGCGGGCATATTCCGCAGCGCCGAGAGCGCCCATCAGCTGCGGATCGGTGTCCAGGTCCACAACCTTTAACTTTAAGACGTGCTCAATGGCCGCCTTTAAGCCGTCGTTTTTGGCGCAGCCGCCCGTCAGCGTAATGGAGTCGGTGGCACCGGCCTTCTTGGACATAACGAAGCAGCGCTTGGCTACCGCCATCTGGATGCCGGCCGCGATCTCGTTCATGGGTTTGCCTTCACCGACCAGCGTGATGACTTCGGATTCCGCAAAAACGGTGCACTGCGCCGTGATCGGGATCACGTTTTTCGCGCTTAAGGAAAGCTTGGAAAACTCGGGCAGGGGCATTTCGAAGGAACGGGCCATGGCTTCATAGAAACGCCCGGTTCCGGCCGCGCATTTATCGTTCATGGCGAAGTTCTTGACCGTGCCGTCGGTATCGATGGAGATACCCTTGATATCCTGTCCGCCGATATCAATGATGGCCTTCACGTTCGGGTTCGTCACATGGACGCCCATGGCGTGGCAGGAGATCTCGGAGATGTTTTCATCCGCGAACGGGACCTTGTTGCGGCCGTAGCCGGTGCCGATCAGATATTCCAGATCTTCCGATTTCTCAAGGCCCACCTGTCCCAGGACGTCGGCCATGGCCAGCCTGGCGGATTCTTCCGCGTTGATCTTGCTCTTTAAGGTGGTATCTGCCACGATCTTGCCGTTCTCATCCACGATCACTGCCTTTGTATAGGTGGATCCTACGTCGCAGCCGCCGAAATATTTCATAATCTATCTTCTCCTTTAATAATTTGGCATATGTAGTTTGTATGTGTCGGTCAGGTAAAGCGGTGGAAGGTCGCCCTCACCCGTCACCTTCGGTGACACCCTCCCCCGCGTCCGGGGGAGGGCAGGCGCATCGACCTTTTCCCCCTCCACCGTCAACGACATCCCTTCGCTTTTCGCTCGGTCTGTCGGACGGTGTCAAGAAAATCGCCTCGCTTCTTCCGCCGCAGGCGGCGCTTCGGCGATTTTCACCAGCTCGCGTCGTCCTCGAAGTCGACCAGGGACGGGTCAAGCGGTTCTTCGCGCATGACGGTGCGCATGTATTCGTTGACTTTTGAGCGCATATCCTTGCGGGAGACGGTGCGCGGATCCATCAGATCGTGCTCGATCCAGATGAGGCGCACGCCGTGCTCGCGGGCCTGGTCATCGAACAGACCGTTTAAGGTGGACATGTTCTTGCAGGAAACGTGCTGATACATGATCACGATATCCGGCTTCCAGATCTCCACCTGCCGCCACAGCTCGGTCAGCACGTGGTCGTAGCCGCCGTTCGTATGACGCCGCATGACCATGCGTTCGTACAGACGCGCCATGTCGCGCAGGGCTTCTTCCTGGTCCTCCACCTCAAGCGGCTTCGTGAAGTTTAAGCTCTCCATTTCGACCAGCACGTTGATGCCCCAGCAGTTCGCCAGCCAGTTCGAGAAGTTGGCGTAGTAGTGCGCCGGTACGCTCCAGACGATCGCGCGGTGACGCATCTTGCCGCGCCACGGCTCCTCCTTGTTCTCGTAAGCCTTCATCATCAGGCGGTCGACCTTGTTAAAGGTCTTTAAGATGCGCGGATCCAGGCCGCCGTCCATCTCGTAATTCCACTTGCGGAAGAGCTCATAGCAGGGACCGATCAGCTGCGGGAACGGCGTCTGGTTGACTTCCCACTTCTGCAGCTCGTGCTGCGTCTCTAAGTTAAAGCGCTTCATGGCGGCGAAATAGGCCTCCCAGCTCCACTTGGCGCCGGTCTGCTCTTCTATAAATTTGATGCAGCCCTTGATATCGGCCACGGCCGCCTGCATGGAGGATTCATCCTCATAGCGGACCGGGAAGCACAGATGATAGGTCGGCAGGTCCTTAAAACGTCTGCTCGTATAGGACGAAGCCATGACGGAACCGTCGCAGGGCATGGAGCTCGAAATGAAGCAGGCACCCATATGCGGCAGAGCGTCCACAACGCAGGCCCCGCATTCGGAGGTCGGCACCGGGCAGGTATCCGACGGCAGGCCGTAGCTTTCCACCGCATCGATATACGGCATGCAGGCCAGCTGGTCGATCTCGGACAGCAGGAAGACCGGCATCAGCTGGTACGGGATCCCGATCAGATCCGGGAAACCGGCCATGATCTGCGCCATGGTCATCTCATCCAGCAGAACGATCTTCTTCGACAGATCCGTCGAATTGCCGCCCTTTTCATCCGCCTTCATAAGCAGGACCAGGTTTTCCGCCACATAGCGGAAGATGGCGAAGATCAGCTCATGATGCATCTTCAGGGCCTTGCCGCGCAGGCCTAACGTATTCTTGTCCATGAAGGAGTGACAGCAGAAGTACGAGATCATCCAGCGGTAATGCAGTGCGCCGTTTAAGGACGGGATCAGGTCTTTCGCAAAGGTCGAAAGAAGCATGCCCCACATGCGCATCCATTCATAGAAGTCGGCGCCGGTGTCCTTAAGGCCCCGCCACTCGCGGCGGACCGTCGCCATTTTGCCGCTGCGGTAGAGCTTCCCGAGCTGCTTTTCGCCGTTTATGAGCCAGTCCAGACGTTCTTTATTGGACATGCCCGCGAACAGGCCGGCTTCCATTTTGGTGCGCTTTGCGAAAGCCTTCGCATCACCCGCCACAGCCTTGCCGACGCCCTTCCAGTCGGTCTCTTTGATCATCTGGCCAATGATCCCGCCAAGCTCCTTTAAGTTCTCCCCCTGGAGCTTTAAGTTCATATGATCCTTCATGCGGAAGAATTTCGGGTTCGGGTATTTCACTTTACTCATTTGCTTTCCTCCTCCGCGTGTA
The DNA here is from genome assembly GCA_902797385.1 of uncultured Lachnospiraceae bacterium. Classification (GTDB taxonomy): domain Bacteria; phylum Bacillota; class Clostridia; order Lachnospirales; family Lachnospiraceae; genus UBA6987. The sequence goes on along the minus strand of CADBSR010000127.1, from coordinate 1,015 downwards.
TTCTCTTGATCTCCAGCGCTTCCACAAAGGCCTGGAAGCGGGTCCGGAGCTGTCCGGAGTTGCGGACATTGTAGGGACGGTCGATGGACAGCACCGGCCAGCCGTATTCATCGTGCAGGATGTGGCTGGCGAGCGGCCGCTCGAAGCCCCAGAAATCGCAGAACTTCATCTGCTCGTAAACGATGCCTTCCGCACCGTTCTCCTTCGCGATCCGGTCCGCCGTCTCCCGCCGCTGCGTGATCTTCTCCTCGCTCATGTAGCGGGCGCATTCGGAAGTCTTCATGTAGTGGCGGACGATCTGCGTTAAGATATCTTCGCCTTCATGGATCTCGATCTCCTCGCGTCCCGGCGTGGAACCGTAGCAGTAGCGGTCCGCCACGACCATGGCGCCGGAATCCTCCAGCAGACGGGTAAAGTCCAGATCGTCGATCTCGGAGCCGACCACCGCGACCTTGGCGCGGAACCACGGCTTTTCATCCACCTTGCGGGCTTTGATCTCCTCCAGCGTCTCCCGAAGCTTCGGCAGGATCAGCTTCTTCGGGCAGCAATAGCTGACCAGGACCAGAACATGGAACTCATAGCCGGTGACAGGCGGATTGGGCAGCGCGCGGAGCTTTCCGATCTCGTTGATGATCCGGCAGACCTCGTTATGTTCCTCCACGGCAGCAAGCAGCGCTTCATCCGACGTATCCACCCCGTAGCGTTTTTCCAGCTCATCCAGCAGATGCAGGCGCATCTGGGTCCGCATCTGCTCTACGGTATAGGTTTCGATCTTGTACGGGATGTCGCAGTGCGATACGAAGAAATTCGGCTTCGTATTGCAGTTTAAGATCTCCATGTGTTCGTAGCAGCGGTTCATGGCTGAGCAGGCATCCACCCCGGCCAGGGCGTCCAGGAACTCATAGCCTCCTTCAATGGCCCTCTCCAAAAGGGAGCGGGCATACTCACAGGTGTAGTTGGACATGTAGTAGGTGGCGATATCGATGGACGCCGTCCGCGGCGCACGAATCCGCAC
>CADBSR010000126.1 GCA_902797385.1 uncultured Lachnospiraceae bacterium | reverse complement strand
GCGCAGAAAGCGCTTCTGTATGAAGTCTCCGTGACACCCAAGCCGGGTCTGGTGGACCGGGCGGGAAGCGGCGCGCACCGGGATATGGATTTTTACAGCTTTCTGGACAGCGCGGCAGCGCTTCTGCCGTACTTTGAACGCTGCGCGGCCTGCGGCGAAGAGGCGGCGGAGCGGCGGAGGGAACAAACCGGCCGTCAGGGGCAGGCGCCGGAGGACGCCTGGCTGCAGGACCTTCTGCCGGCACTCAGGCAGTACGGCATTTTGGCGGAGCAGGCCATGCTTCGGGCGACCGGCGGGGTCAATACGCATAAGGGAGCGATCTTCCTGCTCGGGCTTTTGACGGCGGCGGCGGGAATCTGTCGGTCTCAGGAAAACAGGACCGAAGAGGATGTTCTGGACACGGCGGCGCGGATCGCGGCGCCGGCCTTGGGCGACTTTTCGGATGCTTCCCTGAAACAGACAGCCGGCCTCGCTCAGCAGAAGCAATACGGGCTCGGCGGGATCCGGCAGGAGGCGGCGGCCGGCTTCCCCTCCATACGGAATACAGCGCTGCCGGTATTGAAAAAGGCGCTGGCGGCAGGGAAAAGCATCAATGATGCCGGTGTGGAGGCGATCCTTCAGCTGATCCTCATGGTGGATGACAGCACGCTGATCAAGCGCTGCGGTTCGCCGGAGGCGGTGCAGGCTGAGCGGGACCGGCTGCGAGCCCTGCTGGAAAAGATGACGCCCCTGCAGGCCGCCGAAGTGCTGGATGCGGACTGGTCCGCCCGAGGGATCAGCGCCGGCGGCTGCGCGGACCTTCTGGGCGGGGCCTTCTTCCTGCTTTTTCAGCAGGAAGAGATGTAAAAGAACGAAGAACGGATCGGTGAAAAGATGTTTGAAGAACGCGAAGTATCCTATATCGAAGCGGCGCCGCTGCTCAAAAAATGCGGACTGAACCCGGTGGACAATGCTGATTACCGGGTCGGGATCTTTGACGAGGAGGATGAACTGGCGGCTACCGGCGCTCTCGTGGGCGATATGCTGCAGATGATCGCGGTCGATCCGGCGCTGCAGGGGGAGGATCTGTCTGTCCGGGTGGTAACGCATCTGGTCGGAGCCGCCGCAAGACGCGGGATCTTCTGCCTGCATCTTTTTACAAAGAGCAGCAGCGTAAAGTTTTTTGAGGGGATCGGCTTTCAGACGGTCGCCCATGTTCCGGGCGAGGTGGGCCTTCTGGAATGGGGCTCGCCGGGGATCCGCGAGTTTTGCCAGGCGCTGGAAAAGAAAAAAGATGTGACGGCCCAAAAAGTCGGGGCCATTGTCATGAATGCGAATCCGTTTACAGCGGGCCACCGATATCTGGCGGAAACGGCAGCGGCTGCCTGCGATAAAGTCTATATACTCGCGGTCGAGGAGGACCTTTCGGAGTTCCCTTTCCGCGTCCGTCTGGATCTGATCCGGCAGGGCACGGCGGACCTCCCGAACGTAACGGTCCTGCCCGGCGGCCGCTACGTGATTTCTTCCCTGACCTTCCCCGCGTACTTCAGCCGGGATGCGGCCCGGGCCAGACTGCAGAGTGAGATCGACGCCGAGATTTTCGCATCGCATATCGCGCCGGCGCTCGGAATCACGGAGCGCTTTATGGGCGAGGAGCCGCTTTCGCCTTCCACGGCGATCTATAACGAAGTTGTGAAGGCTCGCCTTGAAAAAAGCGGGATCCCCGTGCGGATCATTCCCCGGAAGCGGCAGGCGGAAAAGGAAGAGGTCATCAGTGCCTCTGAGGTGCGGCGCCTTCTGGCAGAGGGAAAAACGGAGGAGGCCATCCGGCTGCTGCCGGTAACAACGGCAGACTATATCCGGATGCATGAAAATGAGGTGCGGCAATGGGTACGGAAGTAAAAGGGCCGGATCCGGCCGTCCTTTCGGCCATGCTGGAAGCCCGGGAAGAACGCTGGCAAAAACGAATGAAGCTGGCAGAACGATATCCTTCCCTGATTTCAGCCACACTTTGTATTCCGTTGCCGCTTCGGACCCGGCCGTCAGCAGAAAACCTTTTGCGACAAGGCGTGGGAGCGTTGATCCAGACGCTGCGGGATGCGGGTCTGGGGCCTGCCGAGCCGGAGTGGATCGCGGGCGCGGACGGCCCGGCTGCGTTTATCCCCTGTCAGGGAGAGGCAAATGCTGTGAAGCGTCTTTGTGTTCAGCAGGAAGAAAGGCTGCCGCAGGGACGCCTGCTGGATCTGGACGTGACCGAGAAGGGAGGTACCCCTGTCGGCAGAAGCGAGCTGGGACTGCCGCCCCGTAAATGCTTCCTCTGCGGGCGGCCGGCGGCGGAATGTGTGGCAGGCGCCAGGCATGATCCGGACGAAATTTCAGCCTATGTGGAACGCACGATGGAAGCGGGTTTTCCGGGAAAGGAGCGGCAGGGACGATGAAATCCTATCGGATCAGTGCGGAAGGCTTAAAGCGGATTTGCGCGGCGGTTTTTGCCGCAGACGGCATGAACCCGGCGAACGCGGAAAAAGTGGCAGCTTCGTTGGTGGAGGCAGACCTGCGCGGGGTCTCTTCCCACGGTGTGGTAAGACTGAAGTCCTATGTAGAACGATCCCATAAAGAGCATTGGAACCAGAACCCGCAGTTAAAGTTTACGCAGACCCTGCCGGCCGTGGCGCTTCTGGATGGGGATGCGGGATTTGGATCGCTGGTTGGAACCGCTGCCATGGAAAAGGCCATGGAGCTTGCCGAAACCTACGGCGTCGGCATCTGCGCGGCAAAAAACAGTTCCCACTTCGGCATGGCGGCGTATTATCCCCTGCTGGCTGCCCGGAAAGACATGTTTGGCTTTGCCTGCACGAACGGCATGCCGAATATGGCACCCTTCGGCGGACGGGAAGGCATGCTGGGGACCAATCCGTTCTCCCTGGCCATGCCGGTGTATGGCGAAGAACCGGTGGTGCTGGATGTGGCCTGCAGCGTAACGGCAAGGGGCAACGTATCCAATTACAAACGGGAAGGAAAGGAGATCCCGGCGGGCTGGTGCATCGACAGGGAAGGAAATCCGACGCAGGACCCGGCGGTGGCCCTGAAGGGGTCCATGCTTCCGTTCGGCGGTCATAAAGGCTCGGGCCTGGCTGTGTTCGTGGACCTGTTAAGCGGGATCTTAAGCGGCGCTGCCTACGGGATCCATCTGCGGGACGGACAGAAGGAAGGCCATGAAGGCGGTCCCGGTGTGGGACATTTTTTCCTGGCCGCGAAGCTTTCAGCCTTCGGAGATCCGGAAGCCTTAATGAAGAGAGCCAAAGCAGCGTTGGATGAGCTGCGTGCTTCGGCACCGGCCCCGGGCTTTGAGCGGGTCCTGATGCCGGGCGATCTGGAAGCACGAAAGTACGCGTTCAATCAGGCAAACGGGATCCTGATGGGCGAAGGCTCCTGGAAGGAGATCTGCGGCGTTTGCGAACAATTCGGCCTGAAGGAAGACCCCTGGAGCTTCGTGCTGCAGGAGACGGAAGAGGAGTTTCTGAAGAAATGAAGCTGGGATATATCGGATACGGAGAAGCCGCCTATGCCATGAGCTGTGGAATAGCAGAATTAAATCGGCCTGATCTGGTGCAGGCGGCATGCTCCCGGACCTTTTCTTATAAGGGAAAACCGGAAGACGCCGGCGTCATCCGCTGCCAATCCTATGAAGAACTGGCGGACTTTTGCGATATCATCCTCACCATGACTCCGAATACGGCGGCGGTGCCGACGGCGCAGGCCATAGCCCCGTATCTGAAGCCGGGACAGCTGTATGCGGATCTGACGTCTGCCGCACCGAAGCTGATGGAGGAAGCCGCCGCGATCATAGAGCCGAGCGGCGCGCTCTTTGCCGACGCAGCCATGCTGGACTCCCTTCCCAAATATAAAAACCGTGTCCGCATTGTTGTGAGCGGGCACGGCGCGGATCCATTTATGGAGCTGACAAGATCTCTTTTCCCCCGCCTTGAAAAGGTCGGAGAGCACCCCGGGGAAGCCAGTGCCGTCAAAATGCTGCGCTCCCTGTACACCAAGGCGCATCTGGCGATCGCCTTTGATATGCTGGAGGGAGCGGCAGCCTACGGGGTGGAAGAATATATTATGAAAAGCCTGGCGGAGACCATGGACAGCAAGGACTTTATAACCGGCATGAACGAGCGGCTCTGCGGCGGGATCATTCATGCAGCCAGGCGGGCTGATGAGCTGGAGATGGCCGGCAGCATGCTGGCCGATGCGGGACTGGATGCGTCCCTGACACAGGCGGCGGCGGAGCGCCTCAGGCAGATCGGCCGCCTGGATCTGAAGCATAAAATAACAGAGCGCCCCGTGACATGGCAAGGCGCTCTTGAATGGATCCGGCGGGCCGAAGCGGAAAAAACGGATCAATCCGAAACAATGCTGAAGTAATCCTTGGCATACTCCAGGAAGGCCTGTCCCTCGGGCGTCAGCTTCCGGTCCTTGTCCCAGTAGATCCGGTGTGTCTGGCGGAAGAAAGGATAGGCGATCGGCACGAAGCAAAGATCGGGATCCTCTCCGTGGGCACTGATATCGGTACTGAAGGAGATCCCCTGACCGTTTAAAACCATCTTCCGACGGACCATGTAGGAATACTCATAGACGTTGGTGGTCGGGATCCCGGCCAGGGAAAGAAGGCGGCGGGCCACCACGTTCATGGAAGTGTCCGCAACATTTAACAGGAAGGTCTCATTGCGGATATCGCGCAGATCCACGGATTCCAGTTTTGCCAGCGGACTGGCCGGGGAGACCATGAGAAGCGGCTTGTCACCCACGACGAGCGGGATCGAGTCAAAGCGGCTGCTGGTAACGGCATTCTCTTCGGAGAAGAGAAAATTGTAACGCGGAAACAGATTGGTCTTTGGGACCTGAGACAGTTTCAGGGTGGTGTTTGACAGCGTAATGTGAGGAAAATCCTGTGAAAAAGCAGAAAGCAGATTGATCCAGGGATGCGAAAGGGTCATGGCCAGACGGATATGCGGCTCCTTTTCGTGGACGGACTGCTCCAGTTCCAGCTTGGCGTTGTCCACGCAGCTCAAGATCTGGTTTGCATAACGCAGGAATATCTCACCTTGCTGGTTGAGTGAGATGCTGTTGTTGGTACGGACAAAGAGCTTCATGCCCAGTTCTTTTTCCAGGCGGGCAATGGAGGCACTTAAGGCAGGAGGCGTGATATATAAAGCCTCGGCGGCAGTAACGATTTTCCCATATTCGGCGACAGTCTTGAAATATGTCAGCTGAAGAAATTCCATCCGGGCTCCTTTCCCGGGGAGAAACAGGTCTCCCACAAGCCCATTATAGTACGGTTTTGATTAATATGCAAGTTATTCATATAAAGATGTTTGGCAATGGAGAATTACAGAGAAAACGGTATAATCGGAATCAGAAAAGAACTGTGATCAAATTCATTCTCAAATAGGAGAAAGGAGGAATCGCTTTGGATATCAAACAGACAGCTGTCGCCGGGACCATGGAATCCAGTGATGTGATGGTGACTGTTAAGCCGGCCTCCGAACCCGGGCTTTCCATCCACATTCAGAGCAATGTTCTGACGACATTCGGCGATCAGATCCGCGCCGCTGTGGAAGCGGTCTTTGCGGATTTCGGGATCCGGGACGCGGAAGTATTCTTAAATGACAAGGGTGCGATCGACTGTGTGATCCGGGCCCGCGTTTCGGCAGCCATCTGCCGGGCAACGGGAGAAGGCTATAACTGGAAGGGGGAGGACAAATAATGGGCAAGATCGCATTAAAAAGGACCTCGCTGTATGCCAGCGGCGCCAGCCCCGTCAATTTGCTCCAGGCCCGCTTCTACAATGAAGACTGCCTGGTCTATGATCTGGAGGATTCCGTCCCCGTTCAGGAAAAGGATGCAGCCCGTCTTCTGGTCTACAATCTGGTGAAATACCAGCGGCCTACGGGGAAATACGTTCTGATCCGTGTGAACGGCATCTATTCCGAGTTTATTGATGAAGATCTGGAAGCGGCGGTCCGGGCCCGTCCGGATGCCATCCGCATTCCGAAGGTGGAGCATGGCTATGAAGTGCAGAAGATCGCGGACCGGATCACCGAGATCGAAAAGGCGGCCGGGATCGAAGAGGGCTCTACAGAGCTCTGGTGCAATATCGAATCCTACATGGGTGTCCTGAACGCCCGCGAGATAGCCGAATCCAGCCCCCGTGTGGTGGCCCTGGCGCTGGGCGCGGAAGATTTCACGGCCAGCATGAAGGCCTCGCGCACCAAGGCGAGCCTGGAGATTTTCTATGCGCGCAACGCGATCCTCATGGCCTGCCGCGCGGCAGGTGTGGAAGCCATCGACGCCGTATTCTCCGATATCAACGACCTTGACGGTCTGCGGGAAGACGTGAAGCTGACAAGAAACCTCGGCTTTGACGGGAAGACGGTCGTGCATCCGCGCCAGATCGATGTGGTCAACGCCGCTTTCACCCCCAGCAAGAAGGAGATCAACTATGCGCTCCGCGTGCTGGCTGCGGTGGAAGAAGGCAAGAAGCAGCATAAAGGGGCGGTGACCCTGGGCGGTGACATGATCGACAAGCCCATGGAACTGCGTGCACAGACGACCCTGGCGCAGGCCAGAGCCGCCGGGATCAATGTGTAAGGGAGGACCGCTATGATCATCAATGCAGTAGGTCGGGAACTTCCCGAAAAGATCGGCAATTATACTGTCAGACCCTTCATGGGGATCGGACAGGCCAAGGATGATCTGCCGGTCGTGGTATCCAAGCGTCGTCCGACACTTCGGCCGGCCTCCGGCACCAAGCTGCTGCCGACCCTGGAGGACGCCATCAAAGCCTGCGGTTTACAGGATGGCATGACCATTTCCTTCCACCATTGCTTCCGCGAAGGAGACATGGTGATCGGCCAGGTCCTGACCGCCATCCGGAACCTGGGCATCAAGGACCTGCGCTTCGCACCGAGCGCGGTCGTCAATATCAAAAACCCTTCCGTGACCGAATTCGTCAAGGACGGGACCATTACCCGGATCGAAGCCAGCGGGATCCGCGGGGAGCTGGGTGACGCCGTGATCGACGGCTTAATGGAAAATCCCGTGATCCTGCGCCCGCACGGTTCGCGTCCCCGGGCGATCGAGAGCGGCGATCTGATGATCGACGTAGCCTTCCTGGGCGCTTCCGCGGCCGATGAATACGGCAACGCGACCGGACAGATCGGCCCCAATGCCTGCGGCTCCATGGGCTATGCCTTCGTGGACGCCCACAACGCCGGCAAGGTCGTGATCGTGACGGACAATCTGGTGGATTACCCCTGCGCCCCCATCAGTATCTCGCAGCAGTATGTGGACTACGTGGTCAAGGTCGATCAGGCCGGGGATCCCGCCAAGATCGGGGCCGGCGCGGCGCGCATGACCAAGAACCCCCGCGATCTGATGATCGCGCAGCGGGCTGCCGATGCCATTGCCGCATCCCGCATGTTCAAGGAAGGCTTTTCCTTCCAGACCGGCGCCGGCGCGATCAGCATTGCCTGCACGAACTTCCTCTCTGAGCGGATGGAGCAGGCCGGCATCACCGCCAGCTTCGCCTTGGGCGGCATTCCGGCGGCCATCATCGATATGTACAAGAAGGGACAGGTTCGCGTGGTCGCCTGCTCGCAGTCCTTCGACGCGGTCGCTGCCAAGGCGATCGTGGAGTGCCCGGGTGTCATTGAGATCGACAATGCCGTCTACTCGAACCCCTACAGCAAGGGCTGCATGCTGGACAAGTTAAACTTCGGCGTTTTAGGCGCCCTGGAGATCGATACGGATTTCAACATCAACATCCTGACGGGCTCTTCCGGCGAAATGATGGGTGGCCTGGGCGGCGGCCCGGACGTGGCGGACGGCGCGGATATCTCCATCGTGACACTGCCGGTGGTACGCGGCCGGACACCGTCCATTGTGCCGAAGGTCTTTACCTGCTGCACACCGGGCACCTCGGTGGCCATGGTCGTTACGGAAGCCGGGATCGCCCTGAACCCGAAGCATAAGTACTACGAAGAATTAAAGGAAGATCTGACAGCGGCGAATTTGAAGCTTGTCACCATTGAAGAACTCTGTGAGCTGGCCCGTTCCATCGTCGGGACCCCCAAGCCCATCGAATGTACCGACAAAGTCGTGGCGGTCGTAGAATACCGTGACGGAACCGTAATTGATGTCATCAGGCAGATCAAACGCTGAGGCATTACGTGATAAAAAAAGGAGGCAACAACAGTATGAACAGCATGGAAGAAACCAGAAAATTCCTCGAGAGTATCGGCCAGCCCGGCGGCGACCTGTACAATCTCCCCACTTCCGAAAAACGCTTTGATGACGGCTGCCAGTACCGCTTTGAGGTGCCCGGCATCCAGAGCCCCGGCGTCATGAAGACCCTCTTGGAAGAATTTGACAGATTGGGCTTCTACATTCACCGCGTGACCCAGACCAAGGGGATCTGGACGCTGACGGATGCCGAGATCGTTCAGATGGTCGAGCTGGCCAAGGAGCATCAGGTCGAGCTGATACTCGCGATCGGCCCG
>CADBSR010000125.1 GCA_902797385.1 uncultured Lachnospiraceae bacterium | reverse complement strand
CCCGGACGGTCTGGAACGCCATTACTATGGTCTCGTCTTCCATCAGCAGATACGGCACCTCCGGCCGAACCTCCCGGGCGCTGATCTCCTTCAGATTCATAAAGTTTGCATCCATCAGAATGCCGCTTGAAACCGATGCCATTTTGCACCTCCTGAAAAATAGTGTTTTTTCAGCGATGGATTTTTCATCAGACGTCAAAAAGCAGTTATGCCAAAACAGATACATTAACTTCTGATAAAATCACATCTACTTTTATATAATTGTACATCGAATTTCTGCAGAAGTCAAATATTACCGGGGCTGTTCATCGGGGGACGGGCGCTTTGATGTCTTTCGGGCGTGACAAAGGAACCGTCCCCCTGTCATCCCCCTGTCATCTTTTGTGACAAAGGAACCGTCCCCCTGTCACGCACCCCGGGAAAGAAATGTCCCACGGAGGGAGATTGTGTGGTATGATGGGGGGGATTTCTGTGATGGGAGGGAAGGTTTTGGGGATGCGGCGAGATGGGGATGCGGACGGAGGGAAGAGGCCGCTTATGAGTCTGCTGCTGGTGCTGGCGGCGGTCATATGGGGGGCGGCGTTTGTGGCGCAGAGTGAGGGGACAAGGTATGTGGGGCCGTTCACGTTTGTGGCGGTGCGCTATTTTCTGTCCGCGCTGGTGCTGCTTCCGCTGAGTCTGTATACGGGGAGGAAAAGCGGGCCGGGGCCGCTCACGCGGGACGAGCTGAAAACGGCGGCGGCGGGCGGGACCGTGTGCGGGGTCTTTCTGGCGCTTGCCAGTCTGGCACAGCAGGCCGGCATCGAGACCACGACGGCGGGGAAAGCCGGCTTCATCACCGCGCTGTATGTGGTGCTGGTCCCGGTATTCGGTCTGGTCCTGGGGCGGCGGCCGACGCTGCGGATCTGGGTCTGCGTGGGGCTCGGGCTGCTGGGGCTGTATCTGATCAGCGTGAAAGCCGGCTTCCGCATTGAGCGGGGCGATGCCCTGATGATCCTCTGCGCCGCACTCTTCTCCTGCCAGATCCTGAGTGTGGATCATTTTACGGCCCGGCTGTCGCATGTCATCCTGCTGGCCGATATCCAGTTCTGGGTAACCGCACTCATCAGCGCCGCGGGCATGCTGATCCGGGAGACACCGGACCTCGCCGGCATTCGCGCCGCGGCGGTTCCGATCCTGTATGCCGGCGTGATGTCGGGCGCCGTGGGCTATACGCTGCAGATCCTGGGGCAGAAATATACGGATCCGGCCATCGCGTCGCTGATCATGAGCCTGGAATCCGTTTTTTCGGCCCTTACCGGCTGGCTGATCCTGCATCAGACGCTCTCCGCGCGCGAACTGGCGGGCTGCGCCGTCCTGTTTCTGGCGGTCATCGCGGCCCAGCTGCCGGCTGCCGGACGAAAGGGCAGGGGGCCGGCTCACTTTTTCAAGAAAGGACCGTTATGATTTTAGAAACGAAACGCCTGCCGGTCCATACGAGTGTTGAAAGCTCCGGGCAGATCATCCGGGATGTGCTGTCGAAGCCCGGGATTTTTGCGATCGTGCTGAAAGAGACCGGCCTGCCCGTCGGCAGCATCGGCCTTCATTTTCACAGTGATCTGGCCCGGAAGGACGATGAATGCGAGCTTGGCTACTGGCTCGGCGTTCCTTACTGGGGCCGGGGCATCGTTCCGGAAGCGGCGCGCGAAATACTCCGGCATGCTTTTGAGGACCTGAAGCTGGCGCGTGTCTGGTGCGGCTACTATGACGGCAACACGAAGTCCCGGCGCGTGCAGGAAAAACTTGGCTTTACGTATCAGTGGACGAACGACGATACGCCGGTGCCGCAGATGGGGGAAACCCGGAAGGGGCATGTCAATCTCCTGACCCGTGAGGCCTGGGCGGCAAGGCAAGGGGCGGATCCCGTCGGGGAGGAAAAATGATCGGGAAAATCATCGGCGCCGGCATCACCGGGAGCGTCGGCGTAATCATCCTTATTTCCGGCATTCTGCTTTGGAAAAAAGAAAAGATCACGCTGCTGCATGATTATCATGTCAGCAGGGTATCTTCCGAGAACAGAAAAGCTTTCTGCAGGCTGTCCGGGATCGGACTGATCGTGATGGGAGCAGGTCTGCTGATTACGGCGGTTATGCTGGGTTTCACCGATTCCGCGTACAGTTTTCTTGTATTTGCCGCGGGCTTTGCGGCCGGGCTTGCCTGTCTGATCCGGGCAGGGGCAAAATATAACCGGTGAGGGAAGGCCGGTGAGGGAAGGCCGGTGAGGGGCAAATCGGTGCGGAGCAAATCGGTGCAGACGGAGCAGATCGGTGCGGAGCAGGTCGGCATCGGCAAATGAAACGATAGGATCGGAGGCCTGAGAGATGGCTATGCTTATCACAATAACGGAGTATCGGAATCTGGATGCCGGGAAGCTGATGGAAGTGTATTCCGAAAGCAATTTTGAGAACACGGATTATTTTTATCCCGACGAACCGGACAAGGAAGCCGCGGTCCGAAAGGTCGAAGAAGGTTTTCTGAATTTTCTGAAGAATGATTTTTTCAATCGCGCGGAGGCGGCTTACTGGGTGCTCGAGGAGGGCGGCGTTTATATCAGCGCGCTGAGGACCTGTCCGGTTCGATCCGGCCTGTACTACATGGAAGCGCTTGAGACGCGCCCGGACTCCAGAAGGCAGGGCTGCGGCACCGCACTTCTCTCGGGTGTTACGGAATCCCTGAAGAAGAACGGGCCCTTCCGCCTTTGCTGCTGCGTCAGCAAAACGAATACCGCTT
>CADBSR010000124.1 GCA_902797385.1 uncultured Lachnospiraceae bacterium | reverse complement strand
GGAGCAGAACATCAAGGAAGGCACCTCCACGCTGCCGTTCCCGGAACAGTACCGCGTCATGTTCGAAGGCATCCCTTGCTGGCCGAAGCTTCCGAACCTGTTCAAGCCGTTAAAGAGCAACGGCATCAACGTGACCGCCGTTGTGTACGCGCCGGCTTTCGGTTTCGTCTACAACAACATGGACGAAATGGTCAGTGCTTACTGCAAGGCCCCGAACTCCGTCTCGATCGAGAAGGGCGTCGAGTGGCGTGAAGGCATCTGCCGTGAAAACAAGGTCGATGGCGTTCTGGTCCACTACAACCGTTCCTGCAAGCCTTGGTCCGGCTACATGGCCGAGATGCAGCGCCGCTTCACCGCAGACCTTGGCATCCCTTGCGCTGGCTTCGACGGCGACCAGGCTGACCCTCGTAACTTCAATGAGGCTCAGTATGAGACCCGTGTACAGGGCTTGGTGGAAGCCATGCAGATCCGCAAGGAAGCGATGGAATAAGGAGGCGTGACAATGAGTTTAGATGCAAGATTCCAGGAATTCAAAGCGGCGGCGTATGCCCCCAAGAAGCTTCTGAATGAATACAAGGCAGCCGGCAAGAAGGTGATCGGCGTTCTGCCTTACTATGCTCCCGAAGAGCTGGTCTACGCGGCTGGCATGGTCCCGATGGGCATCTGGGGTTCCAACAACAAGACCATCGCCCGTGCCAAAGAGTACTGCGCGACCTTCTACTGCACCATTGCTCAGTTGGCACTGGAAATGATGCTGGACGGCACCATGGATCAGCTGGACGGCGTGATCACGCCCACCATCTGCGACACCCTGCGTCCCATGAGCCAGAACTACCGTGTTGCCATGGCCAAGCTGCATAAGATGCCTACCATCTTCCTGGCTCATCCGCAGTACCGTCGCCCGGCTTTCGGTCTGCAGTTCACCGTCGATCAGTACACCAACGTCCGCAAGGAACTGGACAAGATCGCTGGTCATGAGATGACGGATGAAGATATCCGCGGCGCCATCAAGGTCTACAACAAGTTCCGTCAGGCCCGCCGTGAATTCGTAAAGCTGGCCGGTGAGCATCCGGAAGCTGTTTCCGCCGTGAACCGCAGCGCGGTCTTAAAGGCCGGCTACTTCATGGAGAAGCCCGAATACACCGAAAAGTTAAACGCTTTAAATGCCGAGCTGGCGGCTCTGCCGGCCTCCAACTGGAACGGCGTCAAGATCGTGACCAGCGGCATTATCTGCGACAACCCTGTGCTGCTTAAGATCCTGGATGACAACAACATTGCCATCGCGACCGACGACGTAGCCCATGAGAGCCGTACCATCCGTGTCGATGCTTCCGAAGAAGGCGATCCGATGATGGCGCTGGCCAAGCAGTTCGCGGACGAAGACTATGACGTCCTGCTGTACGATGAAGCTTCCAACCAGAACCGCCGCGGTGAATTCGTGGCCAACCTGGTCAAGGAAAGCGGCGCGAAGGGCTTAGTTCTCTTCATGCAGCAGTTCTGCGATCCGGAGGAAATGGAGTATCCGTACCTGAAGAAGGCGCTGGATGCCGCTCAGATCCCTCACATCAAGCTGGGTATCGATCAGCAGATGCGCGACTTCGGTCAGGCTGCCACGGCTCTGCAGGCCTTTGCCGACGTGCTGAACGTATAATCGATCTCTTTAGCAACATAAAAAGGTGCGGCGACCCCGCACCTTTTTTCATATTAACACTGACTGCCGGATCGTCAGGCGGCCCGGCAGCTGCTTATTCGCTGTCTCCGCAGGGCGCCAGCGGTTCCAGTCCGTAGCGCTCCAACAGCTCGTTGACGGCATCCACATCCATGTGTTCGTTGAGAGCCACAATGAAGGCTGCATCCCGCGGGATCCTGGCGTAGAGTTTTTCATGGCCGGCGAGACGCAGGGCGCGCTGGGCTTCGTTCAGATCCGCGCCCGCTGCAAAGCAAAGCCGAAGATAGACATCCCGTTTCCGGCTGTGACGTTCTTCTTCCAGCAGGCGGTAGCCGTATTTTTCCGGGATATTGGCCTTCAGCAAAAGAGCCTGTTTGGTCATGCCGCAGCGCCGTATCAGTTCGTCCATGAAGGCCATAAAAGGCCGTTTTTCCTGGATCAGCCGCGCTTCTTCCTCCGCATAGTAGCGGTCTATCTCGTCCGGCCGGACCCGGGAAAGGGTCTTTTCGAGTTCGTCTGTGGTGGAAACATCTTTTACGCTTATCATTTTGTTTTCCTTTTTCTGAGTTCGCATGGTATAATGGCTCCAACGAGAGCAGCATGACAGATCAGGAGACCCATCGTGACACTGGAGGAACAAAGCAGATTATCCTGCTACCGGCCGCTTATGGCCTTACACGAAGCGCATAACGTTTATCTTGTCCGGCATATTGAGAGCGGCGTCATTTATGTGAAGAAGACGCTGGTCAATTTTCAGCCGGAGATCTTTGACGCCCTGAAAGCCGATCCGATAGAGGATATGCCCCGGATCTGCGAAACCATCCGGGACGGCGAGCATCTGATCGTGATCGAAACATATCTGCCGGGACGCAATCTGCAGCAGATCCTGGATGGAGAAGGCCCGCTGCCGCTCCTTACAGTCTGTCGGATCGGCCGGCAGCTTTGCCGGATCCTGGGTCAGCTCCATGCCAGGGGAATTATTCACCGGGATATAAAACCTTCCAATATTATACTGACGGAAGAGGGAAATGTAAAGCTGCTGGACCTGGATGCGGCCAAGGTTTACCAACCTGAGGAAAAGAAAGATACCCACCTGCTCGGGACCCGGGGCTACGCAGCGCCGGAACAGTACGGATTCGGGGCTTCCTCGCCGCTTACGGATATTTATGCCGTGGGCATGCTGTTAAATGTACTGGCAACGGGAGAGTTCCCGGATGAAATCCAGACAGAGAATCCGGCCTTGAGGGCGGTGATCCGTGGCTGCATACAGCTGGATCCCGCGGGACGGTATGAAAGCGTCCGGGCACTGGACGCTGCCCTGGAGGCGGTCGAAAAAAGACTGCGGCGCGGGCAGGAGGCACCCGCCGGCGCTCGAAAGAAGATCCTTTGGATCGCAGGTGCCGCGGCCTGCCTGCTGCTTTTGGGCCTTATAGCCTCCCGGGTGATGCACGGGCGGCAGGAGAGCCGGACGCCATCCGCTTCCGGGACGGCTTTTACAGCGGATGCCGGGAGCGATAAGACCCCGGATACAAGCCAAAAGTGGGCAGAGAGTTCTTCCTCGCCGGCTTCTTCGACTACGGCGTGGGTTGAACCCCTTCCGTCCCAGTCAGAACCGGGCCAAACAGAGACGGTTCCGGAAGAAACGACCGCCCCCGTACCCCGGATCACAAGCTCTCTGCGCGAAGAGAATACCGGCGAAGCTGTCGCGATGGCAGGCCAAATCATCACCATCATGGATACGGTCTCCTATGAAGGACTGGAAGCCGGCCGGGAATATATCCTGAAAGGTCAGCTGTGGGACATTCAGAAAGGAGAACCGCTTCTGACCGGTGTCAGCGGTTCTTATATCGATCCGGTTTACGGAGAAACCCTTTTTACGGCCCAGACGCCCTCCGGAACGGTCGAAGTCCGGTATCATCTGAATTTGATCGGTCTGGCTGGAATCAGGATCGGGGTGCGGGAAGAACTTTGGAGCGGCACGGAGCGCGTGACGGAAGGGGCGATAAGCGCGGAAGAGGGCTCGATCGTCTATGTCCCGCGCGTGACGACGGGGGACCCGCAAAAAAACACCGCTCCGGTCTTAAGAGAGGACGGCAGAACCGTCCTGACCGAAACGGTGAACTATTCTGATTTGTTGCCTGGCCGGGACTATCTGGTACAGGGGGTCTTGCTGTCAAAAGGCACAGGACTGGCGCTGACGGTTTACGGCCAGAGTGTCGTTGCAGAGACGAGATTTACGGCAGATGCAACGGAAGGCACCGTGGAACTAACCTTCAACTTTAACGGTGCCGGACTCTCCGGAACGGACTTTTATGTACGTGTGACCCTCTTGCTGGGGGATTATATCATAGGCCATTATGAAGATTCGACAGGAGAGAGCGGCTTGTATACCGTCCCCTAGATCTTTCATCGATCTTCCGTTTCCAGACGTTATGCTGACTGAAGCGGATCATTCGTCCTGCAGCAGGGTGTGCATGATATTGCTGTACACTTCCTGCGCGGCGCTCTGCCAGCGGCCGGAGATGATCCGGGCCTGTTCTTCGTTCGGAACCGACAGGGAAAGTTTCATCAAGGACAGCTTTCCTTCGCGGATCTCGCATTCCACTTCGAAATCGGATCCGCCGGTCCCGCTGACCTTTCGGTAATCGGCCGTGATCCCCATCTCATTGCGGAGACGGATCCGGTTTTCCTTTAAGTAGGCGTGAATATCGTTCTTGATGGGATCGGAGATATCGTTGCCGAAAAAGCCGAGCGATTCTTCGCCCTCCCGGGTGATCTCGTAGCGCTGTTTGCCGCGAACGGTAGAGGCTTTGATCAGATGGGCATCCATCAATTCACTGATCGCCTGCTGAAGCGTCATGTAGTTGGTATATTCTTTACTCAGGAAAAACTCTGAGATCTGCTCATTACTGATCGGAAGATTGGCCTGCCGCAGCAGGTAAAGGATCATTAACTTGTAAAGAACCTGCGGATCATTGATCATAGCGCACCCCCCAGCCGCTTGTTGTTGCCTTTAGTTTACCAAGCTCTGCAAAAAAATGCAATAAAACAAAGAAATTTCACAAATAAACACTTGCAATTTTGAAAAAATGTGGTAGGCTATAGGCGGTTGCAGATCGTGCCTCAGATTCCAAGGGGTCTTCCGGGTTCTCTTTCTGCGAATGATTTTCCCAAAAACCATACAATTGAATAGCGACAGGCGTGTCGCCTAAGGAGTAGTATATTTATGAGTATTGATCTGGAAAAAGAGTCTCTCGTAACCCTGAAAGAGTGGGCCCATTTGCTTGGGATCCGCGGTATGAGCAACGCCAGAAAGCCGGAACTTCTGGACCTGCTCACCAAGGTCGGCGAGAAACGTGTGGAATATGCGCGGGATCTGTCCGAAGAGAGACGGATCGCAAACGGAGAACCGCCGAGAGAAAAGAAAAAGCCGGGCCGCAAATCCAAGAAACAGCTGGAAGAAGAGGCGGCGGCTGCCGCTGCTGCTGCAACGCAGAAAGAAGCAGAGGAAAAGACAAAGCAGGAAGCTGCGGCTGCACCGGTATCTCCTCTGGCACGCTATTCCCGTTTGTCCCCGTCGTTTGAGGACAGAAAATCGGATTCCGGGTCCGTGGACCGCACTGACAGACCGGAACGCAGAACGGTCCGCAGTGTTTACGACCAGTCCCCCATGCGCAATCCCGGACGGGGCGGCTTCGGCAGCTATGCGCCTTCCTACCGGGCTCAGCTCGAAGCGGCCGATACACAGGACCGCCAGCCCAGAACGCGCTTTGAAATGCCTTCTCCGGATAAGCGCGGCGACGAAGGACGGCCCGTTTACCGGGCGGCGGATGATCCGCGCGGCATCTATCGGAATGCAAATACAGCGGTGAACACGGAGGACAACAAACAGTACTACCGTGAAAATGCTGACGAAGGAAACGGCCTTTCCATCCGGAGCCGCGAAGAAGATTCGCAGGATTTAAAGACCGATGACAAACAGCCTGCCTATCCGGATAATCTGGCAGGACCGACCGGAGAGGGGATCCTGGAAGTCATGGCGGAAGGCTACGGCTTCATCCGCTGTGAAAACTACATGCCCGGGGATAACGACATTTATGTTTCGCCGGCCCAGATCCACCGCTTTGGCTTAAAGACCGGCGATATTCTCTCCGGCGTGACCAAGATCAAGACCAATACCGAAAAATTCCCGGCACTTTTATATATCAATACCGTCAACGGAGAATCTCCGGAGACCGTCCGTTCCCGCAAGCCTTTTGAAGACCTGACGCCTGTCTTCCCGCATGACCGGATCCACCTGGAAACGGAACCGGAGGCAAGAGCCATGCGGATCGTGGATCTGATGGCGCCGATCGGCAAGGGACAGCGCGGCATGATCGTTTCGCCGCCCAAAGCCGGCAAGACGACGCTGATCAAAGACGTGGCCAAGGCGGTCACCAAAAACCATCCGGACATGCAGCTCATCATTTTGCTGATCGATGAGCGCCCGGAGGAAGTCACTGATATTAAGGAAGATATTGAAGGACCGAACGTGGAAGTCATTTATTCCACCTTTGACGAAACGCCCGAACATCACAAACGCGTTGCGGAGATGGTTCTCGGACGCGCCCAGCGTCTGGTCGAGCACGGACGGGACGTCATCATCCTGCTGGACAGCATCACGAGACTGTCCCGTGCCTACAACCTGACCGTGGCACCGAGCGGCAGAACGCTCTCGGGCGGTCTGGACCCGGCAGCCCTGCACATGCCGAAGAAATTCTTCGGGGCAGCCCGCTGCATGCGTGAAGGCGGCAGCCTGACCGTCCTGGCTACAGCCCTGGTCGATACCGGCTCCCGGATGGACGACGTCGTTTACGAAGAGTTCAAGGGCACCGGCAACATGGAGCTGGTCCTGGACCGCAAGCTTTCCGAGCGCCGGATCTTCCCCGCCATCGATATTCTCAAATCCGGTACCCGCCGCGATGACCTGCTGCTGACGCAGGAGGAGCAGGAGACGGTTGCCTATATCCGCCAGGCGATCAGCAACCCGGTGAAGGGAGAAGAGGCTCTGGAAAAAATCCTGGATCTGATGCGTCACACCCGGACGAACCGGGAATTCTGCGCGCTGGTCCGGAAAATGCGTTTCTAATCCTTGTCCGGCTTTTGGCCGGAGCCTCCGTCAGAAGCATTTTGACCAGCGTCTTCCTCAGAAACAGAATCCGACAACAGACAGCCATATCGGAGCGAGAGTTCCGATATGGCTTTTTTATGGATGGAATACAGAATGCTTTCGCTGATCATGAAACTCTGACTGACCTCGCCCCAGCTTAAGCCGTCAATGTACCGGGCCCGAAGGACCTGCTTCTGACGGGGGGAGGAGAGGGAGAGGATCAGATGCTCGATACGGGCACACTGAACGCGGGCTTTTAAGAGTGAGAGACGGTAGGTCTGTTCCAGCTCGTCGATCTCCTGAAGAATATCGGAGATATCATGGGTGCCGGCGCTTTTGGGCAGCGCGGAATAAAGCGGGGAATGCAGACTGACGGATTGTTCTTCCAGCTTGGCGAGTCTTTGCTCCAGATCCGTGATCTCGCGCTGCATAGCAAGATAAGAGGACAGATAGTCCTTTACGGAGCGAAACATATTTCCTTTCCTGGGGGAGAAAAACGCTTTTTGCGATACGGGAAAGCCGTGCCTTCCTGAGAAACAGTATAGAAAATAAGAATATCCTTGTCAAGCCATCCCGGCTGTGGTATACTAAACGTAGCAAAGAGCGGCAGCGCTTTCGCTTCTTATTCACAAAAAGTCCCAAAAATTCATAAAAAACCGCTTGACAGATAGGCGGTGTTTTGGTAGTATGAAGATTGCGCTATTGTGGGCAAAGGGGTAATCTATGCCCTCAGCGCTAACATTTCTATCAGGGGAGTTAGGTCTATGGAGAAAAACAGAATGCGTCCGGTGGTTTCCGGCAGGAACATCCGCATGAGCTACTCAAGACAGAGAGAAGTCCTGGAACTTCCGAATTTAATCGAGATCCAGAAGAAATCCTATGAGTGGTTTTTAAGCGAAGGTCTGCGGGAAGCTTTTGACGACATATCCCCCATTTCGGACTTCAGCGGGAATTTAAGCCTTGAATTTGTCGATTTCAGGTTCTGCACCGATGAAGCGAAATATACCATCCAGGAATGCAAAGAGAGAGACGCCACCTATGCGGCGCCCCTGAAGGTGAAGGTCAATTTGGTCAACCACGAGACCGGCACCATCCGCGAACATACGATTTTTATGGGCGACATGCCACTGATGACGGAAACGGGCTCCTTCGTGATCAACGGAGCAGAGCGTGTCATCGTTTCCCAGTTGGTCCGTTCCCCGGGCATTTATTACAGCCTGGATCATGACAAACTCGGCAAAGCCCTTTACTCCAGTCAGGTGATCCCGAACCGGGGCGCATGGCTGGAATACGAGACCGACTCCAACGATGTTTTCTGGGCCCGTGTGGACCGGACCCGCAAGGTCCCCGTCACGGTGCTGATCCGTGCCCTGGGCATTGGGACCAACGCCGAGATCCTGGAGAAGTTCGGCGAACTGCCGCTGATCAAAGGCAGCCTGGCCAAGGACGTGGCGACCAATGCGGACGAAGGCCTTCTGGAATTATACAAGAAGATCCGTCCCGGTGAACCGCTGTATGTGGATAACGCCCGGAGCCTGTTCGAAACCATGCTCTTTGACCCCCGCCGCTATGATCTGGCGAAGGTGGGCCGCTATAAATACAACAAGAAACTGCAGCTGAAGCGCCGTGTAAGCGGATACCGTCTGGCAGAGGACGTTGTGAACATGGATACCGGTGAGGTGGTTGCCGAAGCCGGTGAAGTGCTGACGGCAGGTCGGGCCGACGAGATCCAGAACACCGGTGTCGAGTCCATCGTCCTGGATATTGAAGGCACGCCGGTCAAAGTTCTGACCAACCGCTGCGTTGACATGAGTGCCTATGTTTCCTATGACCCGAAGGAATACGGCGTCCGGGAACTGGTTTACTACCCGGCCTTAATGGCTTTCCTGGATGCGTATCCGGATGAGGAAGAGCAGAAGGAAATGCTGCATCGCAGCATCCGCGACCTGATCCCGAAGCATGTGACCCGGGATGACATCTATGCCTCCATCAGCTACTGCTGCGGCCTGCAGTTTGGCCTGGGCAGCTGCGACGATATCGACCATCTGGGCAACCGCCGGATCCGTGCGGTGGGCGAACTGCTTCAGAACCAGTACCGGATCGGTCTGTCCCGTCTGGAAAGAGTTGTGCGCGAACGCATGACCACACAGGAACAGGAAGATATCACGCCTCAGTCCCTCATCAATATCAAGCCGGTAACGGCCGCTGTCAAGGAATTCTTCGGAAGCTCCCAGCTGTCCCAGTTCATGGATCAGAACAACCCGCTTTCCGAACTGACCCATAAGCGCCGTCTGTCGGCTCTGGGCCCCGGCGGTCTGTCCCGTGACCGGGCCGGATTTGAGGTCCGTGACGTTCATTACAGCCATTACGGCAGAATGTGCCCCATTGAGACACCTGAAGGCCCGAACATCGGTCTGATCAACTCTCTGGCGACCTATGCCCGGATCAACGAATACGGCTTCGTGGAAGCACCGTACCGTATAGTGGACAAGTCCGACCCCGAGAACCCGCGGGTCACGGATGAAGTCGTATATCTGGCAGCCGATGAAGAAGACAACTACATCGTGGCGCAGGCAAACGCCAGCCTCGATGCAGAAGGTCATTTCACCACCAAAAACGTGACCGGCCGTTACAAGGACGAGACCAGTCAGTATGCCAAGAACCGGATCGACCTGATGGACGTTTCCCCGAAGATGGTTTTCTCCGTGGCAACTTCCATGATCCCCTTCCTGGAAAACGATGACGCGAACCGTGCCCTGATGGGATCCAACATGCAGCGTCAGGCCGTACCGCTTATGACAACGGAATCCGCGATCGTCGGGACCGGTATGGAAAACAAGGCTGCGGTCGACTCCGGCGTCTGCGTCGTAGCCAAGCATGACGGAGAAGTGATCTACGTGTCTGCGGACAAGGTCGTCCTTCGTCTGGACGAGGGCGGCACCGAAGAATACGAGCTTTCCAAGTTCAAACGCTCCAACCAGAGCAACTGCTACAACCAGAAGCCCATCGTCAACAAGGGAGAACACGTCAAGACCGGCGATGTGATCGCGGACGGTCCCTGCACGAGCGGCGGCGAGATCGGTCTGGGCAAGAACCCGTTGATCGGTTTCATGACCTGGGAAGGCTACAACTACGAAGACGCGGTTCTTCTGAGCGAACGTCTGTTAAAGGATGACGTATATACGTCGATCCATATTGAAGAATACGAGACGGAATCCCGCGATACGAAGCTGGGGCCGGAGGAGATCACCCGTGATGTGCCCGGTGTCGGCGAAGATTCCTTAAAGGATCTGGATGAGCGCGGTATCATCCGTGTCGGTGCGGAAGTGCGGACCGGCGACATTCTGGTCGGTAAGGTGACGCCGAAGGGCGAGACCGAACTGACACCGGAAGAGCGTCTGCTGCGGGCCATCTTCGGTGAAAAAGCCCGTGAAGTCCGTGATACGTCCTTAAAGGTGCCGCACGGTGCCTACGGTGTTGTTCTGGATACGAAGGTCTTCACCCGTGAAGCGGGAGACGATCTGCCGCCCGGAGTCAACATGAGCGTCCGCATCTATGTGGCCCAGAAGAGAAAGATCTCCGTGGGCGACAAGATGAGCGGCCGTCACGGCAACAAGGGTGTTGTGTCGCGCATTCTGCCGGTGGAGGATATGCCTTTCCTTCCGAACGGCAGACCGCTGGATATCGTTCTGAACCCGCTGGGCGTGCCCAGCCGTATGAATATCGGTCAGGTCCTGGAAACCCACCTGTCCCTGGCCGGCGCCATTTTAGGCTTCAAGCTTTCCACCCCGGTCTTTGATGGGGCCAAGGAAGTGGATATTGCCGACACGCTGGAAATGGCAAACGACTACGTCAACACCGAGTGGAGCGACTTCAAAAAGAAATACGAAGGCCTGCTTTTGCCCGAGGTCATGGAATATCTGGGCTCTCATCTGGAGCACCGCGAACTGTGGAAAGGCGTGCCGATCACGCCCGACGGCAAGGTC